>NZ_AWGA01000116.1 GCF_000471645.3 Candidatus Schmidhempelia bombi str. Bimp
AACAATGACCTTATCAAACAGGTACTAATTAGTGTAGCCTATCCACTAACTATTTTATATTACTTGGAGGGAATAAACAGAATGACTCCAAAAAGAGGGATAGAAAACAACAAGGTCCTAGATTTATTAGCCGCACAGGAAGCAGAGTTTAACCCTGAGTTAATTCATGAAGCCAATGAAAAAGCGCTACAGTTAGCGCAGGGTCAATGCGGGGTTTGCCAGCGTCAAGGTTTCCCACTATTTTTAGTCAGAAAATCGATCGTACCGATAAGTTTTAATCAGCATATTGACTGGGAAAAAGGCATGGTGAGTTTAGGCGAGCGAGAGCCGCAAACGGCATGGCAAACCTATAAATATGTCTACCGAACGCTACGCGAGGGGGATATTTATCTATTTTGACGATTTCTTACAAGGCGCACGTTATTTATTAGAATTTGAATGCGATAATAACCGTGTACAAGACTATTTTGAGCAAGACCGGCTCACCCATAAAAAGGCTAATTTAGCGGACAATAATGGCAAACTATTTATAGATAGCTTAAGACAGGGCATATTTAAACAAAATAGCGTGACATTACGCCACGCAGAACACTACACGATGGCGTTGTTCCGTGAAGCCAATAGCCATCACTTTTTTACAGCCAGTCATTTCAACTCATTAAAATCAGATAATGGGTGGCAGCAATTAAATAGCACAGCGAATAAGTATCAATCGGATAATCATTATCGTACAGAAATTGCCGCGTTAGTTTTGGAAGATAGCTTAGGCGTTGCCGAAGAGCTATCGATACAACGACGGCAACAACTATCTCTGGTGACAGAAGGGCTAGCGCGGCAAGAGCTAAAAGGCACACATCAACAACAACTAAAACAATTTCATCACTTAGTACGCAGTAGTAGCCATGATTTGATTTATGCCAAAGAGCGAACGCTAGCGAAGACGACGCTCGCCACCGCGATGCAAAGTCGCCATGGTTGTGAAACGATAGCTGACTATTATAAAGAACAAAAACAGAAGATTAATTCTTGCCCATTAGCTTATTTTAATCCTGAATTGACCTATACCCGCCGCCAATATCAACAAATAGAACGATATAAAGAATCGCTAAGGGGGGCGATGACCCAAGGGTGTGAGAATGAAGCATATCTCTTTTTATTTTATCGGGCTGAGCAGAACTATCGGCCGAGCAGGGGGGATGAAAATCACTCTCCTGATACAGAGTCGTTAATTAATAGCGATTATGTAACGTATAGCGATTATATAAGTGCAAATAATGAAATAAACCTTTTATCGGGTGAGAATAAAAGCCTAGCGCAACTGAATGAACTAGATAAAATCCGGGTTATCGACGTGGTAGGCAAAGAAGCCTTAGC
>NZ_AWGA01000038.1 GCF_000471645.3 Candidatus Schmidhempelia bombi str. Bimp
AAAGCCGATCGATCCTTATATCGATCGGTGGTAAGATCAGTTTTAGAAAATCAAGAGAATCTAATGTTATTTCAACAATCGGTTGAGGATCTTGTAATCGAAAATGATCGAATTACTGGCGTTGTGACCGAAATGGGCGTAACCTTTAAAGGTAAAGCTATTGTGATCACTGCGGGCACCTTTTTAAATGGTAAAATTCATATCGGTTTAAATAATTATAGTGGGGGGCGCACTGGTGATCCTGCTTCTATCGGGTTATCGACGGCATTCCATCGTTATCCATTCCGTATTGATCGATTAAAAACGGGAACGCCTCCGCGCATTGATGCTAGAACCATAAATTTTTCGGTACTTGATCAGCAACATGGTGATACGCCAACGCCTGTTTTTTCTTTTCTTGGTAGCGTTAATCAACATCCAAGACAAATTCCATGTTTTGTTACCAGCACCAATGAACACACCCATCAAATTATTCGCGATAGTTTAGATCGTAGTCCAATGTATACTGGCGTGATCGAAGGGATCGGCCCACGTTATTGTCCATCGATCGAAGATAAGATCATGCGTTTTGCGGATCGTAATTCACATCAGATCTATTTAGAGCCTGAAGGATTAACTAGCAATGAGATCTATCCCAATGGGATATCAACCAGTCTGCCATTTGACGCACAATTAAATTTCGTACGATCGATGAAAGGCTTAGAAAATGCACGGATCGTTAGACCTGGTTATGCGATCGAGTATGATTACTTCGATCCTCGCGATCTAAAACCAACTCTTGAAAGTAAATTGATCGATGGTTTATTTTTTGCAGGACAAGTGAATGGTACTACTGGCTATGAAGAGGCGGCGGCGCAAGGCTTGCTTGCAGGATTAAATGCGGCTCGTTTTGCTTATGACCAAGACCAATGGCACCCTAGTCGTGATCAAGCCTATTTAGGCGTTTTAGTTGATGATCTTTGTACCTTAGGAACAAAAGAGCCATACCGTATGTTTACCTCTCGTGCTGAATACCGTTTAATGTTACGTGAAGATAATGCGGATGCTAGATTAACAGAAATAGGACGTAAACTAGGTTTGGTGGATGATCAACGTTGGCAACAATTTAATCTAAAAATGGCGTCTATCGAACAAGAGCGACAACGATTACGTGCCATATGGGCACATCCACATGTTGAAAGCATTGCCGAAATTAACGCCGTATTAACAGCACCATTATCGAAAGAAGCCAACGGTGAAGAGCTGCTAAAACGTCCAGATATGAATTATAACAGTCTTACATCATTATCATTATTTACGCCAGGATTAGCCGATAAACAGGCGGCCGAACAAGTGGAAATTCAGGTTAAGTATGATGGCTATATTGAAAGACAAAAAGAAGAGATAGAGCGCCAACGTCGTAATGAAGAAACCATGATTCCTGAGGATATTGATTATAAATCGATTTCTGGGCTTTCGAATGAAGTTGTCGCGAAACTGAATCAGCATAAACCCGTGTCTATTGGACAGGCTTCGCGTATCTCAGGTATAACTCCAGCGGCTATTTCGATGTTATTGGTATATCTGAAAAAGAAAAATTATCTTAAGAAAGATAGAGAAAAGTGATAAATAATTACTATGTTAAAACAAAATTTAGATAAATTATTACATAAAAATAATATCGCGCTTAGCGAACAACAAGTCAATTTATTGATTGATTATGTTAATTTACTTGCTAAGTGGAATAAAGCGTATAACTTAACATCGGTTAGAGATCCTAACGAAATGTTAATTAAACATATTATCGATAGTTTGGTAGTTTCTCCTTATTTATCAGGCGATAAGTTTATTGATGTAGGAACAGGACCGGGGTTACCTGGGGTGCCATTAGCGATTATTAACCCTGACAAACACTTTACCTTAGTGGATAGTTTAGGCAAACGTATCCGTTTTCTTAAACAGGTCAAATTTGAGTTAAATTTAACGAATATTGATCCTATCCAACGTCGTGTTGAAGAGGTAAAGGAGATCTATTTTGATGGTGTTATTAGCCGCGCTTTTGCCTCATTACAAGATATGTTAAGTTGGTGCGATCATTTACCGAATCAAAATGGAATTTTCTATGCTTTAAAAGGGCAATATCCAAGTGAAGAGCTAGCGCTACTACAAGATACCTATAAAGTAGAAAATATTATTTGTTTCAATATTGCCGATATGCAAGCTGATCGGCACTTAATTATGATAAAAAAAGCTCAATAAAATAAACAGTATCTGCAAATTACACTAAAAAATAAAAAACCTATTTGCCTAGGTTTTTTATTTTTATTGGTTTTTATTGATTTTTTATTACGGGTTTTATTCTTATCATGTTATTATTATCGCTCAGTGGTGATAATTACCCAATTTAATCTACTGAGGATCCTAATGAAAATTGTTGAAGTCAAACATCCCCTTGTACGCCATAAAATTGGCTTAATGCGTGAAAATGAAATAAGCACGAAAGATTTTCGTACGCTAGCCAGTGAAGTGGGTAGTCTATTAACCTATGAAGCAACAGCTGATCTACCAACAGAGAAAGTCCTTATTCAGGGCTGGTGCGGCGAAGTAGAAATTGAGCAAATCAAAGGTAAAAAAATTACTGTCGTTCCTATTTTACGTGCTGGTTTAGGTATGATGGATGGCGTATTGGAACATATTCCTAGTGCGCGTATTAGTGTTGTGGGTTTTTATCGTGATGAAGAAACTTTACAACCGATCCCTTATTTTCAAAAATTGACATCAGATATTGAAGAACGCATGGCGCTTGTTGTTGATCCTATGTTAGCGACTGGCGGATCTATGATTGCAACTATTGATTTATTAAAAAATGCGGGTTGTAAAAATATTCGCGTATTGGTTTTAGTTGCGGCACCTGAAGGTATTGCCGCACTAGAAAAAGCCCATCCAGATGTCGAGCTTTATACTGCCTCAATTGATCAAAAATTAAATGAGCATGGCTACATTATTCCAGGTCTAGGCGATGCGGGAGATAAAATTTTTGGTACCAAATAAATTAACTGTTTAACCGGCGATAAGCCGGTTTTTTTTCGCTTTAATTAAGGCATAAGTTCAATCACTTAGTATTGAAGGTAAGATATCGTGAATTTTCAACTAGATAAATTAATGCTAATTAAACACATTAAGTATTGTTTACAAGATATATTTACTGGCGCTCAAATGTTATTTGTTGCTTTTGGCGCATTAGTATTAGTTCCTTTATTGACTAATTTAGATGCGAATGTTGCTTTGTTCACAGCAGGAATCGGCACATTAATTTTTCAAGTAGTGACAAAAGGTAAAGTTCCCGTATTTTTAGCTTCCTCGTTTGCATTTATTGCACCCATTTCTTATGGTGTCGCACAATGGGGAATTGCGGCGACATTAGGCGGACTGGTAGCGGCTGGTTTCGTTTTTATATTTTTTGCCTTTTTAGTTGCGATTAATAGTGCTCACATTATTAAACGAATTTTACCACCTGTGGTGACGGGACCTATTATTATGGTTATTGGGCTCTCTTTAGCACCGGTGGCGGTTAAGATGATGATGGGGGGAGAGAGTTACCCCGATATTGCCAAATATAAGTTGCTATTGATTTCTATGTCTTCGTTAGTGACAACGCTAATTTTTTCTATCTGTGGTAAAGGTTTCCTAAAATTAATTCCGATTATTGCGGCGATTGGTGTCGGTTATTTATTTTCATGTCTATTTGGTATTGTCAATTTTGAACCTATTGTTAATGCTCCTTGGTTTATTTTACCAAGTTTTACTGTTCCTGAATTTAAATGGCAAGCCGTGCTTTATATGCTACCCATCGTCATTGCTCCTACGATAGAACATGTAGGAGACATCACGGCAATTGGCGCGGTAACGGGTAAAAACTATATTCAAAATCCAGGATTACAGCGAACTTTATTAGGTGATGGATTAGCGACCTCTACAGCAGCGATGTTTGGTGGTCCACCTTGTATCACTTATGCAGAGGTGATTGGTGCGGTTATATTAACCGGTAATTTTAAAACCCGAATTATGACTTGGGCAGCGCTTTGGGCTATCGCAATGTCCTTTATTGGTAAAGTTGGTGCGTTTTTAAACTCGATTCCTTCTGTTGTTATGGGCGGAATTATGGTACTTTTATTTGGATCGATTGCGTCAGTTGGGATCAATATTTTAGTCAAACATAACGTGGATTTGTCTCAATCACGTAATATGTGTATTGTATCTTTAGTTTTAGTCTTTGGTATTGGTGGAATGGTCTTTGATTTTGGTAGCTATGTTTTACAAGGGATTAGTTTGTGTGGAATTATAGCTATTTTATTAAATCTTATACTACCTAAAGCTAAATAATTGGCTTAATTATTATATAAATAAATTGTTATTTTAGACTAAACGACATTTAGTATTAATTACAATCTAGAACTTATTATCGGTTATATAGTTAACCATCTATTCAATAATAAATATTTTGTTTATGATTATTTTTTCATGCTAAAAACTAACAAGTATCATCACAATCATAATGATACTTGTTGATTTTTATCAAACAGAATTTATACTTAATGACAAAATTGTTAAATTAGTTTTATGAGGTCAATCTGAATCATTCTCAGCAACTTCCGCTTCCTGTTTCTTTACCTGATGACGAAACATTCGATAGTTTCTACAATGGTAAGAATCAGTTATTAATTGAAGCATTACACGTTGCTCTGGTTAGTGAAGGAGTTAACTCTATTTATTTGTGGTCGCTACCTTCAGCGGGTAGAACCCATCTATTGCATGCGGCTTGTAGCTATGTGGCTAATCGTAATAAAACGGTCTGTTATATTCCTTTAGCACAATATATTACCTTTTCTCCAGAAATATTAGATGGATTAGAATATTGTGATTTAGTCTGCCTAGATGATATTGATGCAGTTAAAGGTATTGCGGCATGGGAAGAAGCAATTTTTTACTTATTTAATCGTTTATACGAAAAGAAACGAACCTGCTTATTAATTACTGGTAACTTACCGCCGGCGCAGTTGGGATTGTCATTGCCTGATTTAGGGTCACGTTTATCGTGGGGACAAGTGTATCAACTAACGGAACTTGACGATGTGGATAAATTAGCCGCTTTACAATTGAGAGCTCGCCTAAGGGGATTTGAAATTTCCGATGAAGTGGGGCTATTTTTATTAAAGCGTTTAGATCGTGATATGCGATCACTGTTTACTATACTTGAAAAGTTAGATATTGCAACGATTACCGAAAAAAGAAAGCTAACTATTCCGTTTGTAAAAGAAGTTTTAAAACTGTAATGATATGAGTATAAGGTCTTAATGAACTTATATATTTAATCTTTTTCATTTAGGAAAAAATATGCAAAAACCGGATGCGATTGTCTTTTTCGATTTAGATGGAACACTACTTAATAGCCAAGTTGAAGTGTTACCTAGTTCTATAATGGCGATAAATAAATTACATCAAAATAACATTGTTGCGGTTTTATCGACAGGAAGGACGGCTGATGAAGTTAGCGGAATTATGCAAAAAACCAGTATCGATTCTATCGTCGGTATGAATGGGCAAAGCGTTATTTATAAAGGGAAAAAAATTTATTCAAATGATATTCCTCTATCCGTCATTAAACGAATGATTGATTTCTCTGCAAGCAAAGGTATTCCGCTCGCCTTCTATAGTGATTATATCCGGCGTGTATCAGCTCATGATAGGGCTACTGAACAACTTTATCAATGCTTACATCAAACGATGCCTGATATCGATAGTGAGCTTTATAAAAAAGTTGCGATTCAGATGTTATTACTTTTTTGCCAAAACGGTGAAGACCAATATCCTGACCATTTCCCTGAACTTCAATTTATCCGTAATAACCCTTATTGTGTTGACGTTTTTAACCGCGACGGCTCAAAAGGAAATGGTATCACTCAGTTATTATCTAAATTAAAGTTTACTGATGTGCCTACGTATGCTTTTGGTGATGGTTTTAACGATCTAGAGATGTTCGCCACAGTGGATCATCCGATTGCAATGAAAAATAGTGTTGAACCTTTAAAAGCATTAGCCGAATTTATTACTGATGATAATGATCATGATGGCATTACTAAAGGGCTACAAAAAGTAGGGTTAATCTAATTTTAATCTCAATATCGGATAATTTGACCATTACGACTATCTCTAATCTGAGAGGGGTTAGTCTTATTTCCTAATTTTCCTTGTAATATAGGGAAAGATTGACCGAATTGTTGCTGTACCTGTTCACTGGTTTGGCAAGGGGCGTAACCTGATAAGTTAGCACTGGTCGAGACGATGGGTTTACCATATTGGTGACACAATGCTTTGACGACCGGATGTGCGGTTACTCTGACCGCAATAGTATCAAATTGACCAGTAATAAAATAAGGTGTGGCGCTATTTTTAGGTAAAATCCAAGTGACATGCCCCGGCCAGCTTTCAAACATCATATTTTTTTGTTCAGTAGATAAACCATCATCATCAATATAAGGCAGTAATTGTTGATAATTATCGGCAATTAATATCAACCCTTTATTTATATCACGTTTTTTTAATTCCAATAATTGCTTAACTGCCTTTTCACTATCCGGATCACAACCTAAACCAAAAATGGACTCGGTTGGATAGGCAATAACTTGTTGATTCGACAAATAATCGATAGCTGCATTAATGGACAATTTTTTACTCATAACGACCTTTATTCTACCAGTAGGATGACAACACGATACTCAATTGCACTTAACATGATTGATATGGCAACGAATATATCCACCATTGACCACTTTAATGGCGCCCATTAATTCTAAATCAAGCAATTTGATGGTTAAATCAGCGATTGGTATTGATAAGGTTTGAGCAATAACATCAACGGATATTGGATGATGGTGGATCATAGCGAAGATCTCAGAATGGGGGAAGTTTTTTTGTGTAAAATCGCGATTAGATGTTTGACATTGAGTATGGTCATGGTAATAAGGAATGTGGTGATTATTGGTAAAGTAACATAAGCTGCTTTGACTCAAATGCTGTAAAATATCGGCTGGACGACTAACTAAATAAGCCCCTTGTTGGATTAACTGGTGTGTTCCATGAACATTTTCATTACTGATATCGCCAGGTAACGCAAAAACATCTCTATTTTGTTCGATGGCATAGTTAGCGGTAATTAACGATCCACTTTTGAGAGAGGCTTCAACCACAAATGTGGCTAAACTTAAGCCGCTAATAATACGATTACGTCGAGGAAAATATTCTGGTCTAGCTGGTTCATCAGGAAAGAATTCAGCGATTATTGCTCCATTCCCATTAATAATGTCTTGGGCTAAACCTAAGTGGCTACGTGGGGTTATCTGTCTTAAGCCACTACCTAATACGGCAATGGTCTTTCCTTGAACATCTAAAGCGCCACGATGACAAAGCCCATCGATTCCCAAAGCTAAACCACTGGTGATAGTTAGCCCATTCAGAGCTAACTCACTAGCGAAATAGCGTGACCATTGAGCGCCATAATCGCTAAATTGACGGCTACCAACCATTGCTAATTGCGGCGATGATAATAAATTCACATCACCTTTAACAAAAAGTAGCATAGGTGCACTATGAATAGATTTTAACAAAGGTGGATAGCGCGAATCTATATACGTAATTAGATGATGATTTGGCTCTTCTAACCAATTAAGTACGGTGTTTATTTTAGTACTATCAAGCTGTTTAAAAGCAATTTTTTGTTGTTGATTAAACCCCAAATCGATGAGTAATTGTTCGATACATATTGAATCTATATCCACATTATCATCAGTTAATTTTTCTATTATTTGTCGCTTATGACCTTTTATCATGGATAAACGAATAAATAATTCATCTCTATTCATAAGTTAATTGTTATTTTAACGATAGTCGATTATTTCTATTAATTCACATCATAAATGATTACAATACCCAACTAAGCACCAAGAACTAATTTTTTAGAGGAAGTTCATAAAATCTATGGCTATTTTACCTGTATTACGATTTCCTGATGAACGGTTACGTAAAAAAGCACAACCTGTGACTGAGATTACGCCTGAAATACAGCAATTTATCGATGATATGATTGATACGATGTATGAAAAGCAGGGTATCGGATTAGCGGCGACACAAGTTGATTTTCATCAACGTATTATTGTCATTGATGTATCTGAAGAAGGTAATGAAGTTTATGTGATTATCAACCCAGAAATTATTGATAAGTCGGGTGAAACGGGCATAGACGAAGGTTGCTTATCGGTGCCAGATACGCAGGCTTTTGTACCTCGATTTGAACGCATAAAAATTAAAGCACTGGATCGGGAAGGAAAACCTTATGAGATTGATGCTGATGGCTTATTGGCTATCTGTATTCAACATGAAATGGATCATTTAGACGGTAAATTATTTGTTGATTACTTATCGGCACTTAAACGTCAGCGTATTGCGCAAAAATTGGAAAAGCAAGCGAGACTTGAAGCAAAACACGCCTAAGCTACCGAATGGCTAGTTAAGTAACTAGCCCTCTTTATTGATTGTTATTTAAACAATTTTTACCTATAACGACGATCAAAAACTGGTAATTTACATCCAGTTATGATATAAATCAGCCCTGTTTATTGCTATAGATTGGCTATAAACAAAATATTTTAATTAATCAACGTTATAACACACACATATCATCACTCTTTGCCGGGGTGCCTGTTGTTTTTATTAGCAATTAAGGTCGGTTGAAGCGGATATGTGGAGGCATAACCCCAATATGACTATGAGGTAATCATGACTACTACTGTATCTATGCGCGATATGTTGCAAGCAGGTGTCCATTTTGGTCACCAAACCCGTTATTGGAATCCAAAAATGAAACCATTTATTTTTGGTGCGCGTAATAAAGTGCATATCATTAACTTAGAAAAAACAGTTCCAATGTTCAATGATGCATTAGCTGAATTAAATAAAATTGCAGCTCGTCGTGGCAAAATTCTTTTCGTAGGTACTAAACGTGCAGCGAGCGAAGCAGTAAAACAAGCAGCTGAAAACTGTAATCAATTTTATGTTAACCATCGTTGGTTAGGTGGGATGTTGACTAACTGGAAAACCGTTCGTCAATCAATCAAACGTTTAAAAGATTTAGAAACTCAAGCTAATGACGGTACTTTTGATAAATTAACTAAAAAAGAAGCGTTAATGCGTACTCGTGAAATGGCGAAATTAGAAAACAGCCTTGGCGGTATTAAAAACATGGGTGGTTTACCTGACGCTATCTTTGTTATCGGTGCAGATCACGAACACATCGCGATTAAAGAAGCAAATAACCTAGGTATTCCGGTGTTTGCAATCGTTGATACTAACTCTAATCCAGACGGTATTGATTATGTTATCCCTGGTAATGATGATGCGATTCGTGCGATTCAATTATATACAACCGCTGTATCGCAAGCGATCAGTGCTGGACGTGAACAAAATCAAGCACCAGTTTCTGAAGAAACTTTCGTTGAGTCTGCTGAATAAGCAATTCTCTAAGGGTCAGTGTTCTGACCCTTTCTAAATATAAAATTCTTTACAGTGTATACAATGGAGTAATTGACGACTCCCCCTACAGAGGATGATTAAAATGGCTGAAGTAACGGCGGCAATGGTAAAAGAACTGCGCGAAAGAACTGGCGCAGGCATGATGGAATGTAAAAAAGCATTAGTTGAAGCTAATGGTGATATCGAATTAGCCATTGATAACATGCGTAAATCAGGTCAAGCAAAAGCGGCTAAAAAAGCGGGTCGTGTTGCGGCTGAAGGTGTGATTATTACTAAAATTTCTGCTGATAAAAAATACGGCGTTATTTTAGAAGTTAACTGTGAAACTGACTTTGTTGCTAAAGATGACAGTTTCTTAGCCTTCAGTAATGAAGTGGCAGAAACAGCGTTAAATGAAAAAATTAGTGATGTTGCTACTTTACAAGCAAAATTTGAAGAAAAACGCACGACGTTAGTGGCGACTATTGGTGAAAATATCAGTATTCGTCGTATTGAAGAATTATCAGGTGATGTTATTGGTGCTTATCAGCACGGCGCTCGTATCGGTGTATTAGTTGCGGCTACCGGTGCCGATGATGAGACCGTGAAACACATTGCTATGCATATTGCAGCAAGCAAACCAGAATATGTAAGTCCTGATGATGTACCCGCTGATGTCGTTGCGCATGAGCGTCAAATTCAGATTGATATTGCAATGCAATCGGGCAAACCACGTGAGATTGCTGAAAAAATGGTCGAAGGCCGTATGCGTAAATTCACTGGTGAAGTCTCTTTAACTGGTCAAGATTTCGTTATGGATCCAAGCAAAACTGTTGGTGCGGTTCTGAAAGAGAAAAATGCATCTGTTGCTAAATTTATCCGCTTTGAAGTGGGTGAAGGGATTGAGAAAGTCGAAGTTGATTTCGCAGCGGAAGTGGCGGCGATGTCAAAACAGTCTTAATCAGTA
>NZ_AWGA01000117.1 GCF_000471645.3 Candidatus Schmidhempelia bombi str. Bimp
CACTTATTGACGGCACAGGGGTAGCGATTGCCTTTACCGATGGCAATCCCAACCGCCCCTATATTGCCCATGCCCTGCATGACAGCGACCACCCCGACCACGTCTCCACCGCCAACAAACACCGCAATGTGATTCGCACGCCGGCTAACAACAAGCTACGTATGGATGACAAACGTGGACAAGAGCATATCAAACTCGCGACCGAATACGGCAAAACTCAACTCAATCTGGGGCATTTGGTAGACCAACAC
>NZ_AWGA01000039.1 GCF_000471645.3 Candidatus Schmidhempelia bombi str. Bimp
AGTAAATAGATTAAAACCGCCGCTTAGGCGGTTTTGTTTATGTAGCTGAATTTAGAATTTCTTTTTTTCTCATTAAGTATTTAGCACTAATTCTGAATATAAGAATCAGCAAAGTTATAAGTAGGACCCTATTATGATTACTCATTCAAAACCAATATATAAACGTATTTTATTAAAGCTCAGTGGTGAAGCGCTTCAAGGCGAAGAAGGCTTTGGCATTGATGCCACCGTACTTGATCGTATGGCATTAGAAATTAAAGAACTTGTCGAAATGGGTATTCAAGTCGGTGTGGTCATTGGTGGTGGTAATCTATTTCGCGGAGCAGGCTTGGCGAAAGCAGGTATGAACCGTGTAGTAGGCGATCATATGGGGATGCTTGCAACGGTCATGAATGGTCTTGCTATGCGGGATGCATTACACCGGGCTTATGTCAATGCCAGATTAATGTCGGCTATACCTTTAAAAGGGGTGTGTGATGATTATAGCTGGACAGAAGCTATTAGCTTATTACGCCATGGTAGAGTCGTTATTTTCTCAGCAGGAACTGGTAATCCATTTTTTACGACCGATTCCGCAGCATGTTTACGTGGTATTGAAATTGAAGCCGATGTAGTGCTGAAAGCGACGCGAGTTGATGGCGTTTACTCTGCTGATCCAGAAAAAAATCCTGAGGCAACGCGTTATCAGACACTGACTTATGATAAAGTGTTAGCGGATGAATTGAAAGTTATGGATTTAGCCGCGTTTACCTTAGCTCGTGATCATAACTTACCTATTTGTGTATTTAATATGCATAAACCTGGAGCACTTCGCCGTGTTATTATGGGGGAGAAAGAAGGAACATTGATTAATAATCAAATGGTTATTAATTAACATTAAAAAGGGTCATATATGATTAATGAAATTCAAAAAGATGCTGAAGTTCGTATGGAAAAAAGTTTAGAATCATTCCAGCATCATATTGCCAAAATTCGTACGGGTCGTGCTTCGCCAAGTTTATTAGATGGTATTTCTGTTGAATATTATGGTAGTGCTACCCCATTACGTCAGGTTGCCAATGTCGTTGCTGAAGATTCACGAACCTTAGCGATTACGGTATTTGATAAATCATTGATTCAGGTCGTTGAAAAAGCGATTTTGACATCGGATTTAGGGTTAAATCCTGCCTCAGCAGGCACTGTTATTCGTGTACCACTTCCGCCACTAACGGAAGAGCGACGTCGTGATCTCACTAAGATTGTACGTAATGAAGCGGAACAGGGGCGGGTCTCTATCCGTAATATTCGTCGAGATGCCAACGATCAAGTCAAAGCTTTATTAAAAGATAAACAAATTTCTGAAGATGATGATCGTCGTTCACAGGATATTATTCAGAAATTAACGGATAGTGCGATTAAAAAATTAGATACGATTTTAGCTGATAAAGAAAAAGAATTAATGGATTTCTAACGTTAAATCTTTTGAACACAGCAGAAAACCGGCCGAGTAATGACGACCGGTTTTTTTTGTTGTGATGTAATCAGCAGCAAAAAAACGGTTCTAATACATTAGGTCATTATAGCGTTGCGTCGCAATCGATAAGTAAATAGAGGACATAGAAAATAACCCAACTTTTATTCGTTTCCTCTCATGTTAAACAATCATTAACCACTAGCGCATAACTTATCTGCATAATAGCTGTTGCTATTGTTTAATTGTCTACTTTACGTTATTGTAATTTTATTTGGTTTTTACTTCATCATTTTACATTATGCAAAATATAACTATTCTTGGCTCTACTGGTTCAATTGGATGTAGTACGTTGGCTGTTATTAGACAACAACCGACTCGTTATCGTGCTTATGCGTTAGTTGGTGGACGTCATGTCACCAAAATGCTGGAGCAGTGCCTTGAGTTTAAACCAAGATATGTTGCCATGGCCGATGATAACGCGGCTAAAACATTACGCACAGAATTAAAACATTATTCAAGCCAGACTGAAGTACTCAGCGGAGAATCCGCCATTTGTGATCTTGCTGCATTATCAGAAGTACAACAAGTCATGGCCGCTATTGTGGGCGCCGCTGGATTAACGCCAACCTTAGCTGCGATTAAGCAAGGTAAACGGATATTATTGGCAAATAAGGAATCACTGGTAACCTGTGGGCATCTATTTATGCAAGCGGTTAAACAGTATCAAGCTCAATTACTGCCGGTTGATAGTGAACATAATGCGATATTTCAAAGCTTACCTATGTCGATTCAACAACAGATGGGATTTGCAAATTTAGCTGATAATGGCATTACTAAACTTGTTTTAACCGGATCGGGAGGCCCATTTAGAGATCTTCCCTTATCTAAATTAATTGAGGTCACGCCAGAACAAGCGGTTGCCCATCCTAACTGGTCAATGGGACGAAAAATCTCCGTTGATTCAGCAACCATGATGAATAAAGGATTAGAATATATTGAGGCTCGCTGGTTATTTAATGCGTCAGCTAAAGAAATGGAAATAATTATTCATCCACAATCAATTATCCATTCGATGGTGCGTTATCTTGATGGTTCAGTGATCGCGCAATTGGGTCAGCCGGATATGTGTACCCCAATTGCTTATGCGATGTCTTATCCTGAAAGGATTATTTCAGGGGTGCCACCCTTAGATTTTTGCCAACTTTCTGCGTTAACTTTTAAACAGCCAGATTTTAATCGTTATCCTTGCTTAAAATTAGCTATTGCCGCTTTTGAGGCTGGGCAAGCGGCAACGACTATCCTAAATGCTGCCAATGAGATTGCTGTGGACGCCTTTTTAAATCGACAGATAGGATTTATGGATATTGCGGCATTAGTAGAAAAAACCTTAACCAATTTAGTACCAGAAACACCAAATTCAATTGAAGCTGTTTTAGCGGTGGATAGACAGGCCCGACAAATAGCGGCCAATTATTTGTCTGATTTTGGGTAGTACGCTATAGTTAATTTTTATCGCGGTTTATCCTAAGCCGATAAAACGTTGGATATCCTACGCTTTATCGGCACAGTTATTACTTATATGCCTTCGTTTTATATAATTTCTGAAGCGAAATCACCTGTTGATTTGGATCATAGGCTAGTGCTGCTACCGTTGCATAAGCTGCATTGATAGTTGTGTCATAGTGAACGTTATACTGTACCGCACTTCTTCTTAGGACTTTCGAGGCATTAATTGCTTCTCTTCCTGACGTGGTATTTAAGATATAACTGTATTCACCATTTTTAATATGATCATGAATATTTGGTCTTCCTTCCGTCTCTTTTTTAACAATTTGGCAATCAATGCCTGCTTGCTTTAAAACGTTGGCGGTACCTGAGGTTGCATCAAGAACAAAACCATGTTTAATCAGTGTTTGAGCTATGTCTACGACCCGTTTTTTATCGTTTTCACGAACTGAAAGCAAGGCTTTACCCGAATGTTTCATTGTAGATAAACTGGCTAATTGTGCTTTAGCAAAGGCTTCGGCAAAAGTTTTACCTATGCCCATCACCTCACCTGTTGATCGCATCTCTGGTCCTAAAATTGGATCGACACCACTGAATTTATTAAATGGTAGTACCACTTCTTTAACACAATAGTAATTGGGAATATATTCAGTGGTTATCTTTTGCGTTATTAATGATTGACCTACCATAATTCTAGCTGCAATTTTGGCCAGAGGCATACCCGTTGCTTTAGAGACAAAAGGCACCGTACGGGCCGCGCGGGGATTTACCTCAATCAGATAAATATCATTATCTTTAATCGCAAATTGTGCATTCATTAATCCTTTGACGTTAAGTGCTAACGCCAGTTGTCGTGCCTGCTGGCGTAATCTTTCCTGTATTGATTGAGTTAACGTATAGGCTGGCAATGAGCAAGCAGAATCTCCTGAGTGGACTCCTGCTTGCTCGATATGCTCCATAATACCCCCGATAATAACGGTTTCGCCATCACAAAGCACATCCATATCTACTTCAGTTGCATCATCTAAGAAATGATCGAGTAATACTGGTGCTTGATTAGACTCACTAACAGCAGTATTAAAGTAATGGTGTAAATCGTGTTCATTATAGACTATTTCCATGGCTCGTCCGCCAAGCACATAAGACGGTCTTACCACTATTGGATAGCCAATTTGCTTGGCTTTAATCATGGCTTGATCAAGATCAGTTACTGTGGCATTAGTCGGTTGCTTTAATTGTAGTTGGTGAACAATTTCCTGAAAACGTTGTCGATCTTCCGCACAATCAATTGCATCGGGTGATGTACCGATGATGGGGGCTCCAGCTGCTTCTAATGCTTTGGCTAGCTTCAATGGCGTTTGTCCGCCATACTGGACAATAATTCCTGTTGGTTTTTCAACGTAAATAATTTCTAAAATATCTTCAAGAGTGATCGGCTCAAAGTAGAGTCGATGTGAAGTATCATAGTCGGTTGAGACCGTTTCTGGATTACAGTTAACCATAATGGTCTCAAAGCCAGCCTCTTTTAATGCTAACGCCGCGTGTACACAACAGTAATCGAACTCAATACCTTGACCGATTCTATTAGGACCCCCGCCTAATATCATGATTTTTTTGGTTAAAAATTGGGGATCAGCTTCACACTCCTCTTCATAGGTTGAATAGAGATAGGCAGTATGGGTGGCAAATTCCCCAGCGCAGGTATCAATTCTTTTATAAACAGGGTGTAAATGCCATTCATGGCGTTTGGTTCGTATCGTTGCTTCATCGACCTGTAATAATTTAGCTAAACGTGCATCAGAGAAACCTTTGCGCTTAAGTTGTCTCAAATCGTCTTTCTCTAATTTTTCCAGCGTCATTTGACTTAGTTGCTGCTCATCGTGGATCAATTGCTGAATTTGGGCTAGAAACCAACGATCAATATGAGTTAGATCTGCCACTTCAGAGAGAGAAAATCCGCATCTAAACGCATCGGCAATATACCAAATGCGATCACTGCCCGCTTCTTGTAGTTCATGCCGTAACGTTGCTAACGTATTATGGTCGACGTGATTATTTATTTTAGGATCAAGGCCTGTTGCGCCAACCTCTAATCCCCTCAATGCTTTTTGCAGCGATTCCTGAAAAGTACGACCAATCGCCATTACTTCGCCTACGGATTTCATTTGTGTTGTTAAGCGATTGTTACAGCCAGCAAATTTTTCAAAATTAAATCGCGGGACTTTAGTGACTACATAATCGATAGCTGGTTCAAACGACGCTGGGGTAAGGCCACCCGTAATGTCATTTACAAGCTCGTCTAAGGTGTAACCAATCGCCAGTTTAGCGGCAACTTTCGCAATAGGAAAACCAGTTGCTTTAGAGGCAAGCGCTGATGAGCGTGAGACCCTAGGATTCATTTCGATAACGATTAACCGGCCGTTATCTGGATTGATGGCAAATTGTACATTTGCCCCGCCAGTTTCTACGCCGATTTCACGTAATACCGCAATCGAGGCATTACGCATTATCTGGTACTCTTTATCGGTTAGGGTTTGTGCTGGTGCGACAGTGATTGAATCGCCAGTATGAATGCCCATGGCATCGACATTTTCAATAGAACAGACAATAATACAATTATCGTTACGATCTCTCACCACTTCCATCTCATACTCTTTCCAACCGATAAGTGATTCATCGATTAATAACTCATGGGTGGGGGAAAGTTCAAGTCCTCGTTGGCAGATCGCCTCAAATTCTTCCCGATTGTAAGCAATACCTCCACCCGTTCCTCCCATGGTAAAGGAAGGTCGAATAATACATGGAAAGCCAACTTTATCTAATACAATATAGGCTTCCTCTAATGTATGGGCAATGCCCGAACGAGCAGTATCAAGTCCAATTTTTTTCATGGCTTGGTCAAATAGCCGCCTGTCTTCGGCTTTCTCTATGGTCTCGATATTCGCCCCGATCATCTCCACATGATAATCTGCCAAGATCCCTTTTTTAGCCAGTTCTAAAGCACAATTTAGTGCGGTTTGTCCGCCCATTGTTGGTAAGATCGCATCAGGCCGTTCAATATCAATAATTTTTCTCAGACTTTCGCTGTGAATCGGTTCGATATAAGTCGCATCAGCCATATCGGCATCGGTCATAATGGTTGCGGGATTAGAATTAACTAAAATAACGCGGTAGCCTTCTTCACGTAATGCTTTACAGGCTTGAACGCCTGAATAATCAAATTCGCATGACTGACCAATAATGATGGGTCCTGCACCGATGATAAGAATACTTTGGATATCTTTTCGTTTGGTCATCGGTTATTGCTCCTATGCTGTTTTAGATTGTTTATAGGTAATAATTAATTGAATAAAGTGATCAAAAAGCGGTGCGGCATCATGGGGGCCTGGGCTTGCTTCAGGGTGACCCTGAAAACTAAAAGCCGGTTTATTCTTATGGCGAATACCTTGTATAGACCCATCAAATAGCGAAACATGCGTTATGTGTAAATCTGAAGGTAGGCTCTTTTTATCCACAGTAAAATTATGATTTTGTGCGGTAATCATTACTCGATCATGGATTAAATCTTTTACTGGATGGTTAGCCCCGTGATGACCAAACTTCATTTTTATGGTACGAGCGCCACATGCTAACGCTAACAGTTGATGGCCTAGGCAAATACCAAATAAGGGTATGTTGCTAGCCAAATACTGTCTAATAGCGTTAATCGCATAGGTGCAAGGCTCTGGATCGCCTGGGCCGTTAGATAAAAATATACCATCGGGATTGATAGCCATCACCTGTTGCGGTGGTGTTTGCGCCGGTACCACGGTAACCTTACATCCTCGATCAACCAACATTCTTAATATATTACGTTTGATACCAAAATCATAAGCCACAACATGATACGGTAGCGGGGCGTCTGTTTTTGATAAAGCTGATTGTGTTGTTAGGGATTCGCTGCCTAATTGCCATGTATAAGGTTGTTGACAGCTAACCACTTTAGCTAAGTCCATTCCCTTTAATTCAATTAAATTCGCCGCTTTTTGTTGTATATCACTAATCTGATTGTTGAGATCGCTAATTCTATCGCCTGTGATGATATAGGCTTGCTGTGCGCCTTTCTCACGTAGTCTTCGGGTTAGTTTACGCGTATCAATATCTGAAATAGCGACAATATTATGCTGTTTTAAATAATCGGGGAGTGATTGTTGATTACGGTAATTACTGGCGACTAAGGATATATCGCGAATAATTAGAGCAGCTACATAAACGCGATCTGACTCTTCATCAAGCTGGTTCGTTCCAACGTTACCAATGTGTGGGTAAGTGAGTGTTACCATCTGGTTGGTGTAAGATGGATCGGTCAGAATTTCTTGATAGCCCGTCATCGATGTATTGAAAACGATTTCTCCTGATGTATGCCCGTCAGCACCGATTGATTTACCTAAAAATACCGTACCATCTTGTAACACTAGTAGTGCATAAGCGTGTGACATAAGTAACCATACCTCTAATATAGAGTGAATATTAAATTATTTTTAATGAATAATAATTCATTATTATTGTTGATTATAGCGACGCACATCTATTTTTACCACACTATTTATATCAAAACAATATAATTAATAAAATGCTTTAATCACGCTATTTATCTAAATTTTTAGACTATTAATACCCTATATCCATCTGTGAGGTAATAAAACCAGTTAAAACTTGTTTTTGAATATTTATTCAAATAAAATAAACCGATATATTGCCTAATATGGAGACTAACAGTCTATGTATGGTTTTTATCAACGTCATTTTTTACGGTTATTGGATTTCTCACCAACCGAAATTAATCAGTTACTTAGCTTAGCTAAACAATTAAAACAGGTTAAAAAACAATCAAGCGAAAAGGCCTATTTAGTCGGCAAAAACATCGCGCTTATTTTTGAAAAAGATTCGACCCGAACTCGTTGCGCTTTTGAAGTGGCCGCTTTCGATCAAGGTGCACGTATTACTTACTTAGGGCCTAATGGGAGTCAAATTGGGCATAAAGAATCCATTGCTGATACCGCACGCGTATTAGGTCGTCTCTATGATGGCATTGAATATCGGGGCTATGGTCAGCAAATTGTTGACACCTTGGCTAAATACGCGGGGGTACCAGTTTGGAATGGATTGACTGATGATGCGCACCCAACACAAATTCTGGCAGATTTTATGACCATACAAGAACATAGCGTAGACCGCGCATTAAATGATATAAAATTGGCCTATTTAGGCGATGCTAGAAATAACATGGGTAACTCGTTACTAGAAGGGGCGGCATTAATGGGCATGGATATTCGGCTAGTGGCACCTAAAGTATGTTGGCCCGATCCCTTATTAGTTGAGCAATGCCAGACGATCGCGGCTAAAACGGGGGCTAACATTACGCTGACCGATGATATTTCACACGGGGTTGACGGGGTGGATTTTTTGTATACTGATGTCTGGGTATCAATGGGGGAGCCAGCAAAGGTTTGGGATGAACGCGTAACATTATTAGCCCCTTATCAAGTCAATCTGCAACTATTAGCCTTAACCCATAATCCTCAAGTCAAATTTATGCACTGTTTACCTGCTTTTCACGATACCAATACCGTAATTGGGCAGCAATTAGCAACGCGATATGGATTTAATAATGGATTAGAGGTCACAAATGAGGTATTTGAATCAGCGCATAGTATTGTATTTGATCAAGCTGAAAATCGTTTACACACTATTAAAGCGGTAATGGTGGCGACGCTTACTGCTGATGAATAACTATGCTTAATTTGGCAATGGGCGTTGCTTAATCAATAGATAAAATATTGTGTATATTGTTAATAAGTAAGATAAAAATAGCATCATTTTGGATTATCTATGGTATAAGCTCGCTTTTAATATTATATTTATTCATCTATCTAAATACATTTTAAATCATTTTATTTATCATCATTTGAAACAAATATGAAAAAAAACATCTATAAAAATATTCGTGTTACTAATCCAGTTCATCTATTGGCAGTTGGTTTAGGGAGTGGTCTAATACCTAAATCGCCCGGAACCATGGGATCTCTAGCATCGATTGCTGTATGGTACCTTTTTAATACACTCACTCCCGTCTACTATTGGATGGTAATTATCGTTGCATTTTTCTTTGGTTGTTGGATTTGTCAAAAAACCGCCGATGCTATGGGATTAGACGATCCAGGAAGTATTGTTTGGGATGAATTTGTTGGTATGTGGATAACCCTATTTTTTATCCCTCATCATTCTTGGCAATGGATTTTAGCTGCGTTTTTGGCTTTTCGTTTCTTTGATATTTTAAAACCTTGGCCAATTCGGTGGTTCGATAGTAAAGTTTCTGGTGGATTTGGTATTATGATCGATGATGTCATCGCGGCTATTTTTGCGGGTATAATAGTAGTCGTATTGCGCGTATTTATTGGTTAATCCTAATACCAGTCGAATTCATAAAAAAGGCGCCTACGCGCCTTTTTTCGATGTTAATGGGGTTTATGTTGATTGAGTGTATGGCGTAACTGTGCGATATCGACACGATCAAAAATATAGTGATTACCACAATAGTCACAATGCATATCAATATTGCCATCTTCCTCTAGGATTGAATCAATTTCCTCTGCGGGTAAGGTTAATAATGACCCCTCGCAACGCTCACGTGAACAACCACAATGAAATACGACTGCTTGCTCTTCAAATACGCGTACCTCTTCTTGATGATATAACCGATATAACACGTCCTCAGTAGAAAGTGAAAATAGCTCATCAGCTTTGATGGTTTCGGTTAATGTCGCTAAATGTTCAAAGCTATCTTGTCCGTTTTCAGCAGTTGGTAAAACTTGTAGTAGTATACCCGCTGCCATTTTTTGCTGTTGATATTCGCCAACATGGATAAATAATTTTGTGGGTAACTGTTCTGATTGCTGAAAATAGTTCTCAATACACGCTGCTAAAGTATCCCCCTCTAAGCCAACAATACCTTGATAACGCTCACCCTTATCAGGGGAAATAGTGATAACTATATATCCATTACCTAACATCTCTTTTAAAGTACTGTCTGGTTTTATGTCACCATTAACGCGAGCAACGCCACGCATTTGTTGACGATTATTCCCATTGACTACCGCTAAGCTAAGTGGTCCGTCTCCTTGCAACTGTACGGTAATATTTCCTTCAAATTTTAACGTCGCCGTTAATAGGCTCGTGATCACTAGCAGCTCACCAAGCAAATGCTGCACAGCCGGTGGATAATCATGGTTATCCAATATGGCTTGATAAGTTTGCTCTAAAGTCACCAATTCACCACGCACCGCGTCCTCTTCAAATAAAAAACGGGTTAAATTATCGTGTTGATTGCTTAAAGTTGTATTCATAATCTCTCCTGACGAATCACTCTTCGCCATATTTAAATTTGATTAAATGACGACGCTCTTTTTTGTCCGGTCGGCGGTCCGGATGGGGCATGGTTAATATGCCTAGTTTTCTTGTTTCGGCTATTTTCTCTCGTTTAATGAGACTCTCTTCGGTTTCCTGATAACGCGTTTGTGCCTCACAAGCGCTGCTTCTTTGAGCGGAAATAGCCCTAATTACTAATTCTTTTTGATCATTACCCTGTCGTAAGGTTAATACCGCGCCAACTTCAACGATCTTACTTGGTTTAGTTCGTTGGTGATTATAATGTACTTTACCACCCTCTATCATTTCTCTAGCAATAGTTCGCGTTTTATAAATGCGGGCCGCCCAGAGCCATTTATCTAACCTCACCGTATTAGGCGTTAGTGTCATATTATGACCTATAAGTGTTTGAGTTTGACTGGTTGTAAACATGTGGGCGATAGAGATAAATTTCAATCGTTGCCAATAGTTATATTATTGCTTAAACCAGGAGGCTCTATTATCTGGTAATGATTGTTGATGATATCCCTCTTTTGCATTGCGCGGTTGCCTGTTAAACTAGTAGCTATTTTTCGAATTAAATAAACTAAAAATTGGAATAAATTATGCGCACTAGTCAATATCTTCTTTCAACATTAAAAGAGACGCCTGCCGATGCAGAGGTCATCAGTCACCAACTTATGTTGCGTGCAGGTTTGATCCGTAAACTTGCTTCTGGTTTATATACATGGTTGCCGACCGGATTGCGGGTATTACAGAAAGTTGAACATATTGTGCGTGAAGAGATGAATAATGCAGGTGCATTAGAAATCTTAATGCCAGTCGTACAGCCCGCCGATATATGGCAGGAAAGTGGTCGTTGGGAGCAGTATGGCCCAGAATTACTCCGTTTTAACGATCGCGGTAATCGTGATTTTGTCTTAGGCCCAACCCATGAAGAGGTTGTGACGGATTTAGTTCGTAATGAATTAAGCTCTTATAAACAATTACCTATCAATGTATATCAAATTCAAACTAAGTTTCGTGATGAGGTCCGCCCACGTTTTGGCGTGATGCGTGCACGTGAATTTGTGATGAAAGATGCTTATTCCTTCCATTTAACCCGTGAATCATTACAACAAACTTATGATGATATGTACCAAGCTTATAGTAAAATTTTTACCCGTATTGGTCTTGATTTCCGAGCGGTTCAAGCCGACACCGGATCGATTGGCGGTAGTTCATCCCATGAGTTCCAAGTCTTAGCAGAAAGCGGTGAAGATGACATTGTTTTTTCAACTGAATCGGATTATGCCGCCAATATTGAATTAGCCGAAGCCATTGCGCCATTAATGGCACGTCAGGCACCACAACAAGAGATGGTGCTTGTCGATACCCCTAATGCCAAAACAATTAATGAATTAGTTGAACAACATCAGTTACCAATTGAAAAAACCGTAAAAACATTGATTGTCAAAGCCGCTGAAAATAGTGGTCATCAGCTCGTTGCTTTATTAATTCGTGGTGATCATAACTTAAATGAAATTAAAGCCGAAAAACTGGATCTAATTGCTTCCCCACTTGAATTTGCAACCGAAGAACAAATTAGGGCGGCGATCGGCGCTGGTCCAGGTTCATTAGGACCGGTAAACCTATCTTTACCTATTGTGGCGGATCGTGCTGTTGCGGTAATGAGTGATTTTGGCGCTGGTGCTAATATTGATGGTAAACATTACTTTAATATTAATTGGGAACGTGATTTAGCATTACCATCCATCGTCGCAGATATCCGCAATGTCGTGGAAGGTGATCCAAGCCCTGATGGTAAAGGTACCTTACAAATTAAACGCGGTATTGAAGTTGGTCATATTTTCCAATTAGGGACTAAATACTCGCAAGCAATGAAAGCGACGGTTCAAGGTGAAGATGGTAAGAATCATGTCATGGAAATGGGATGCTATGGTATTGGTGTTAGTCGTATTGTTGCGGCCTCCATTGAACAGAATCATGATGAGTCTGGTATTATCTGGCCAGAAGCTATTGCGCCATTTAAGGTGGTTATTATTCCGATGAATATGCATAAATCACCACGCGTGCAAGAAACTGCTGAAAAAATTTATAGCGAGCTTAAAGCCGCTGGGATTGACGTATTATTTGATGATCGTAAAGAAAGACCTGGCGTTATGTTTGCTGATGCGGAACTGATCGGTATTCCGCATATGGTTGTTATTGGTGAGCGTAATTTAGATAACAAACAAATTGAGTATAAATATCGCACTAACAAAGATAAAGAGATGATAAGTAGCGATGATATCGTTACGCTACTTATTGACAAATGTCGCGGGTGATATAATAAGTAAAAAAGGTAATGGCTGGGCGTTACCTTTTTCTTTTTGATTCCATGCCCAGCAACAGGATGATAGCTGAATGAATTATACAGATAGCGAGTAAAATTATTCGGAATAAAGATCTTATTTCGCTTGTAATAAGCACTTAAACTATTATCGAAAAGATAACATTTTTATAAACTTTACTGAAAATCAACCCTGTTTACAATACTATGTTTGCTGATGGCGACTGTTACCCATCAGCATTAAACTATTTTGGCGGTTATATAACCTAATTGGATCCCAATAAAAACAAGCAATTAAAGTAAATTTATTTAACTTGGCTAGTAACGACAACGTGATAGGTTTTTTAATTAGATTAAATTAAATTGCCTATTTAATTTGCTTTAGACATTATTAATAAATTATTTTAATTACTCCGTTATATTAAATTTTTGTAAAAATCGTCAGAATTGTGAGTTTTTAATGATTTTTATGTTAAAACGGGATTTTTGAGGGGAAACCCCCCCTTTTGCAACTGTAAATTAATACTTATTAAATTTAGCGTTCAATTTAATTGAAAATGGTTATTGTTATAGGGTTTAAAAAGCATTTAATGAAAAAAGCACA
Source organism: Candidatus Schmidhempelia bombi str. Bimp (assembly GCF_000471645.3). Taxonomy (GTDB): domain Bacteria; phylum Pseudomonadota; class Gammaproteobacteria; order Enterobacterales; family Orbaceae; genus Utexia; species Utexia bombi. Next base: position 13,303 of record NZ_AWGA01000039.1, read on the forward strand.
AACTTTAGCAGTTGGTAACTATTTTCATTATCTTATTTTATGTAATATTTTAGTAAAACTCACTGACATCTTTTTGTTTATTGAGAATAATATTTAAATCGCTAATCTGACAAAAATAGATGATTATGGGAAATATTCTTTTAATTGATGATGATATTGAACTTGCTCAAATGTTGAGTGAGTATCTTATTAATGAAAACTTTCACGTTAAAGTTGTTCATACCGGCACGGAAGGGGTTAAAGAAGCACTAACTGGTAAGTATAAAGCTGCCATATTAGATGTAATGTTACCTGATATCAATGGTATTGATGTTTTAAAACAAATTCGTCAAACCAGTTCATTACCTATAATTATGCTAACTGCCAAAGGGGACAATATCGATCGCGTACTTGGTTTAGAACTGGGTGCGGATGATTATATGCCAAAACCTTGTTACCCACGTGAGTTATTAGCTAGATTACGCGCTGTACTACGTCGCTTAGATGAAAATCATCCAACGACAACATCAGACGCCAAAAAATTTACTTACAATGGACTAACTTTAGATGTACCACAACGATGCTGCTTGTGGAATGATAAGATCATTGATCTTACCTCTACTGAATTTAATCTATTATTATTATTAATTAAACATCATGATCGCGTAGTGACCAAAGAAGAATTGTCGGAAGAAGGGCTTGGTCGTCCACGAGAACTTTATGATCGTAGTGTGGACGTACACATTAGTAATATTCGACAAAAATTATATTTAGCGACCAATGATACGATTTCGATTGAAACGATTAGGGCGGTTGGATATCGAATACGTTAGCTAAAATAATTAATAATAAAAATATTTATACATGAATAGACGTTTGTTTTGGAAAATATTAGTTATTTTCTGGGTTATCTTTGTTATTGCTTTTCAGACAACATGGATAGCCTTTTCTTTCTACGTAGAACATAATGGAGCCCAATTTTCATTTGTTCACATACCAACAAAAGTGAATATGATCGCGCAATTGCTGCATATTTCAGGTAAAGATGAAGCCGATAAGTTTATTCAAAGCCTGCTTGAACCTGAGCGATCATATTATCAAATCATATCAATCGATGAATACGAAGCGCTTTTAGATGACTCTGATAATAAATTTGATCTGAATGATTCGAATGATATGGCATTATATCGTCAAATTGTGGTTGCTCCTGATGGGATTTCTTATTTAGTTACGTTTACCAACCCTGAAGAAGGGAATGAAAATAAAGTACTGTTCAATATGCCAATACCGTTGGTCCTGATGGGCTTATTTGGTGGACTCTTATTTAGCTTATTCCTCGCTTGGAACTTAACTAGACCGATGAAATTATTACAAAAAGGTTTTTACCGTATTTCGCAAGGTGATCTTTCTGTACGACTATATTCTGAATTAAAGCCCCGGCATGATGAATTAAGCGACTTAGGGCGAGACTTCGACTCTATGGTCGAAAAACTTAATATTCTTATCTCTGAACGACAGCAATTACTCTATGATGTTTCGCATGAATTACGTACACCGCTCGCCCGTTTACAACTGGCTATTGGACTTGCGCAACAAAATAAACAAAATATTGACAGCTCATTACAACGCATTGAATTAGAGACCCAACGTTTATCCCAACTTATAGGGGAAATATTAAGCTACTCTAATTCAGAAGCGGCACAACAAATGGAAGAATATTTTGATCTTAAAGACTTACTAAAAATTCTTATCGAAGATGCCAATTATGAAGCTAAACCAATGGGAATTAAGTTAGTACTAATTTTAGCGCCATTATGTAACTCTATTATTAAAGGTAATGCCGAACAAATACGCCGTGCTGTTGAAAATATCATCCGCAATGCACTACGCTTTTCTAAAGAAGGCGATGAAATTGTCATCTCATTATCGGAAACCGGTAAATATTTGCACATTAGTGTTAGAGATCATGGTCCCGGCGTTGAAGAACATAAATTATCAAGTATTTTTGAAGTTTTTGTTCGGATTCAATCACCATTATTAGGAAAGGGCTATGGACTAGGTCTAGCCATTGCACGAAAAGTGGTACTTGCTCATCATGGCACCATTTATGCACAAAATGCAGATGATGGGGGATTAATCGTAAATATCAAATTACCCTATTGGAAATCGTGATAGCGTGGTTATCAAAAAGAAGGGCTATATGCCCTTTTTTATTTCCAAAAACTGAGGGTCAACTAACATAAAATATTTATATATACATTAACGGCAATCGTTTTTCGGCAATAACACGATTACAGGTGTCGTCGGCCCATTTTCTACTCTTTTTTATTTATCACAATTACCAATATTTTGGATTAAATTAGGAAACGTCAAATTAGTGTGCCCACAAGTTAGGGAGTACTTGTGGACACGGTAACTCATTTAGTTAGGCTAGTAAATGCGATTCAACTAGCGGGCTACCACCATCATCACGTTCTAATAAAGTCCATTTTGCTTGCTGTTTATCACCATAATCATCAAGCCAGTTTGGGATAACTTGTCCCTGTTTAAAATGCGAATACTCCATACCACGATACATTAATGTCGCCCAGCGACCACTATGGGGACAGGTTTGTCCAGACCAAACGGTAATACGCGGGTGGCTTTGTTGATTAAGATAAATTTTCTCGCGCTCAGGCCAGTTATAGAGTTCTTCAGGATGATGGTTCGGGAAAAATCCTTCAGGGGGGACATCAATATAGTCATTTTCAATCCGGCGGATTAGGGTCCATTTGCTTGGAACTTTGGTTCTAGTATTCCAAGAGTAAGAAACCTTACCGTTATCTTTGTTAACATATCGATCAAGTTCACTTACTTGATAAGCTTGAATAGCATAATCATTAACATGTGGGTACAAAAATGCCGCAGGAGC
>NZ_AWGA01000118.1 GCF_000471645.3 Candidatus Schmidhempelia bombi str. Bimp
AACTCTAACCAAACCCATGTTAATGCTAACACGCCGATACTTTCTAACCTATCAATGGATGGCAAAGCATGGTTTATTCATCCTGTGGCAGTGGTTAACTATTTTCCAGTTAAAACAAGACTGTGGTATGAGCCTTTAGAAAACCCACAAAGGACTTATTATAATTTTTATGGTTTTGAAAATCCCAAAAATGGTGCCTTTGGCATTGTTCGTTCTCGAAAAGATAAAGTTAACCCTAAAAATATAATACCTTGGGCTCATGCAGGTTTAGATATATTTGCGGATATAAATACACCTTGTTATGCATGTTTAGATGGTGAAATAGTACAATATAAAAATGAGGGCGATAATGGATATGGCAATGTGTTAGTCCTTGTCGTCAAAGGCGATGATTTACGAGCTTCAAGAAATGAATATGCTCTTGAGTTTGCTAAAAATGGGGAAATTGAGCAAGCAAAAGATTTTGATATTAATGCTCAGCATTTTTACTTACGCTATTGTCATTTAAGTGATAAACGCGCCGACCTAAAAGTAGGTGATATGGTTAAATCAGGCGATTTAATAGGCTATACAGGCGATACTGGTAATGCAAGAGGATGCTTAAATCCTCACTTACATTTCGAAATCGCAATGAAGCAGACAGGTAATCGCTCTAACGTGTATGATACCCAGACTAATAGATTAGGTTTTAAAATTAACCCTGCCTTCTTTGTTAAATTGCAAAAAATAAATAAAAGTATTCAAGAAGAAATACGGGATTTACGAGAACTAAGAATAAGGAAATAATAAGTGAAAGCTAAGCAGTAACTAATATAACTCAACTTAAGGCATATAAATATGAAATTTATAAAATATATATTAATTATTTTATTCTTAACGCCGTCTATCAGCTATCCAATGATATATCGTATTTATAATGGTACCATCGGAGAAAATAAAGTTGAATTTTATTTTTACGATGACAATGGTGTTTTTCTTGTTGATAAAGAACATCAAGTTAAACGTTTTAGTCTTATAAGAGAGCCTAATGATACATTTCATTTTCGTACTTATTCCCCAGACTCTTTTAAAGAAACATTAGATAAAATCTATATTGAAAATTTTGATATAAGTGCTTTTTCTCATAAAAAAGAAAACTATCAATATTTAACTGGCTATACCCTTAACGGAGAGAGGATAAATTTACATAAAACATTTGAATATGATGAAATTGATAAAGATACATGGCAAGAAGTAGAATTTAATAATATCGAATTTTTACAAGAGGAAAGCAGTAAAGACTTTTATTTCAAAATGATGATATCTAAACCCAAAGAATCAATTGCCGACATAACCGGTATCAAAATATATCGCAAACATGATGGTAAACTTATTCAAACGATTACTGACATTAAAGAATGTGATTTCCTTAGCTATAGGAATATCGTAACACATAAAAACTTCGATTTTAATTTTGATGGTGATAATAATGACTTTTATCTCGTTAAAGATAGATATCAGGGATTCAATACTACTGCTGAATATTACGTTTTTGATAAAAAGCAACAACAGTTTGTCAAATTAAACCTTGAAGGTAAGGATTTCCGTTTTGATTATGAAGAAAAAACTGCCTCGAGCCACAAATATTGCCCTGGTAAAAAAGAAAATGATGAAATATCGTTAATAGATACTTTTAAATACATAGGTAATAATCGCTATAAACGAATCGAGACTAAATGTACGTATAAAAAGGGGGGATATATGAACGATAATGGAAAATATGAATATGAACAAGAAAGAGTATGTAAACCGAAAGAGCGGACTGATTGTCGAAATTATATTGATAATAATGATTACGATGATTAGTAATAACACATTGAAATAACTAATCAAAGATTTATAGGTGCTCGAAGAGCATAGCAGACAAATCAGGCATTTATTAGCAAAATATAAAAGTAAATGGTATGTGTATGAAGATGGAAAAAAATCTTTGATACGATTATTAATGAAGTTCACAAGAAATCAGAGGGATAATATTTGTACTTATCCCTCTTTAATTTATATCGTTATTTCCTTAGGTAAGATTCTATTTTGGTCTAATGGCAGCTTTACACAAGGCATAACTTAATACTTCCGCCAGTTCGTTAGTGTTATCAACTGTTGCTAGGCGGTTTTGCCAATAGGTTCTAGCTCTTACCCAGTCCATATCGCCATGAATTTGAAGCGCTATCATGCTTCTAAATTCTTGGATTAACTCAGCGTTTACTTTAGAAGGATTATTGTTCATGTCTACCTCGGTTGGTTAAGTGTAATAACTCTTTCAACATTGAGGATAACAGGGACAAGAGAATGCTGGTTTTAATTGGGTTTAAAATCATTCCATCATTTTATTATTTACTATTGAAAATAAATTTAACTAAAATGGTTGAATTTATTTTGTGATGTGGTAAATTACACCTTGTATTTGAATATCAAATACATTAAGAGGAGATGATATTATGGCACTCACAGAATTTGGCAAAGTAGTCCGAAAAGCAAGAATTGATACTGGTTATACGTTATTAACTATGTCTAAAGAGCTTAAAACAACTCCTGCTTATCTCAGTGGACTAGAAACAGGGTTAAAAAAGATCCCTAAGAATTGGGTTGAAAAAATAGAAGATTTTTTCAAATCAAAAAATCATGAAATAGTTAATTTGCAAGCGTTGGCAGATGTATCTAATGAAACTGTTACTATTAGCGATTTACCATTACAACAACAAATGCTAATAGCAGGTTTTGCAAGATCTCCATTTACAGCTGAAGAGTTGCGCCGATTTGCTGATTTACTAGAAACAATTAATAAGAATAAGGAATAATTGGATGACCGAAGAGTACCAAATGCGAGGAAACCGAGTTGCACCAATGGAAGCTGATGATATTGTTGTAAGAGCAATCAATTCTTGCAAAGTATTTCAACTTTCAGAAAAAATGGAGTTAAATTTTGATACTGTATTTGAGACTTTTTCTTTATACAGAATAACCCTACAAGTTATTGATGATAGAGAATGGTTAGGCATAACGGATGGGCACTGCGATCCTAGCAGTTTAACTATCAGCATACCAAATAAAACTTATAAAGCGGCATCTAAAGGAAAAAGAGAAGCTCTGTTTACCATTTTTCACGAATTAGGTCATCTGTTATTAGGACATAAGGCCGTATTACATCATTCTCAGAATAAGCCTACATATAAAGAAGATGCGGAATGGCAAGCAGATTTATTTGCAACAGTAATATTGTTAGAAATTGGGTTGGAACGTCAATTATCTTTCAATTTTGAAATGTAAAAAGCACCGATTTGCGGTCGGTGCTTTTTATTGGGTGTTAGTTCTATATTTTGCGGATATAAACTAACTTGTTAAGAACCATAAGAACATAAAGGTAGCGTTAAAATGGAACTTTTGAAAAGTCGATCAATTATACTCGTTATGTTTGATTAAGCAATTGTTTATTTGTGCCCTGAGTGTTCTCCTTTATGTAAGGAGGCTTCACATGAGCGATTTTACTTGTCCTCGATGTGGTAGTGCTTGTGAGTATACATTTAGAAGATCTATAGTTAAAAATGGTAAGACTATATATCCGAAGAAAGCGAAAGCTTTCCGTATACCACAATGTGAATGCGCTGATAAAAAAGCAGCATAATTATTGTTTAATTTAGTTTTATGATATCAAACCACTATTTTCTGATAGTGGTTTTTTAGTTTTAAACCCGTTTAAAACACTTCTTCCTCAATAAAATTTAAACTTTACCTGAGTTTAATTTATTGAGGAACCTTCCGTGAAACTATTCAAAAAAGTTCGTGAACGTCGTTTGTTAACTTGGTTAATAAGTGCCGTTATTTTGTTTGTTGTTATTGCCGTTCTTGCCCCACAACAATTACCAATCGTTATTTATAAGCTATCCCTTGTTCTGCTTGCTGCCGTTATTGGCTATCACTTAGATCGTGCTTTATTCCCTTATGCCAGCCCTGGCAGTTATTTATCTCCCAGCAAACAAAGACAACAATATCGTCGCCTATCCTCGCACCCTATCCCTAAACGCATTAACGCATGACGGCTTAATCGCTATCGATGATAAAAAAGAGAAATGGGTACACG
>NZ_AWGA01000040.1 GCF_000471645.3 Candidatus Schmidhempelia bombi str. Bimp
GATAACACTTGGAATGAACAAAATTTAACTTATGGATTTGTTTCAAATGATAATGAATATAAATTTGGTCTCACTTTACCTATTAGAATACCACGTTATGAATTAGTACCAGATGTCGTGCTTGAAATAGGGGAAAAACCAACAATAACAGGGTTATATTTACCCAGTGTCCCCCATGCTCCTGCGGCATTTTTGTACCCACATGTTGATGATTATGCTATTCAAGCGAATCAAGTAAACAAACTTAAACGATATGTTGACGAAGATAACGGTAAAGTTTCTTACTCTTGGGGTTTAGGAACTGAAGTCCCAACCAAATGGACCCTAATCCGCCGTATCGACGATGAATATATAGCGGTCCCCCCAGAAGGTTTTTTCCCGAATCATCATCCTGAAGAACTCTATAACTGGCCTGAGCGCGAGAAAATTTATCTTAATCAACAAAGCCACCCGCGTATTACCGTTTGGTCTGGACAAACCTGTCC
>NZ_AWGA01000119.1 GCF_000471645.3 Candidatus Schmidhempelia bombi str. Bimp
GAGAATAGCCCTGAAATTATTTTCCCATTAAAAGTAAAACCTATAAACAATTATGATAAACAATTTGGTAAAAACTTTAATTGGACTAAAAATAATAATCAAACAATGTTTGGATGGAGGCGTAGTGGTGGAAGAAAACATGCAGCACGTGATTTATATACTGAACCAGAAACGGAAATTGTTGCTATTAGTGACGGTATAGTCCTAGAAATAAGTAATTTTTATTCTCAAACATATCAGATAACAATAAAACATGAAACTAAGAGTGGCCAGCAATTTATTATTCGTTACGGTGAGGTAGATAAAGAAAGTGTTAAAGTTGAAGTTGGTGATGTAGTAAAACAAGGTACTATAATTGCAAAAACAGGATTATTACTTAAAGAACTCAAAAAAGGTGAAAAAAGTAGTCATATTGTTGAAATTAAAATTAGTCCTAAAATAACGAAGCGATATAGGCCAGAATTGATTATTGATGGCAAAGGTGGCAGAGGCGCAAAGAGCAAACTCTAACCAATCCCCTGTTAATGCTAACACGCCGATACTTTCTAACTTATCAATGGATGGAAAAGCGTGGTTTATTCATCCGGTGGCGATGATTGATTATTTTAATGAGAATAGCCCTGAAATTATTTTCCCTTTAAAAACAAAACCGATAAATAATTTTGACATGAGGTTTGGTAAAAATTTTAACTGGACTAAAAATAATAATCAAACAATGTTTGGATGGAATCGTAGCGGTGGCAAAAGAAAACATGCGGGACGAGATTTATATACTGAACCAGAAACTGAAATTGTTGCAATATGTGATGGTGTTGTATTAGATGTTAGTCCTTTTTATTGTAAAACTCATCAAATAACAATAAAACATAAAACGAATAGTGGACGTCAATTTATTATTCGTTATGGTGAAGTAGATAAAAAGAGCATCAAAGTTGAAGTCGGTGATGTTCTCAAACAAGGTACAGTACTTGCAAAAACGGGATTATTATTGGAAGAGCTAGAGCCAGGAGAAAAGAGTAATTATACTCAGATAATTAAGGTAAATGGTATAGAACAAAAATTCAAGCCTGTACTAGTTATTAATGGAAAAATAATTTATATGTTACATTTAGAATATTATTCAGGAGCAAACGGTCTAGATTTAAAAAAACCGTTAACTAATAGGTCAAATTTACCTTATCAAAGACGCGCTGATTTAATCGATCCTTTAGAGTTATTAAAAGAAGGATATCAGAGTACTTTTGGGATAGAACTTTAGAAATTTGGAATTAAAGATGAAAAAATTTTTATTTAAAAGTTTATTGATAATTTTATTGCCTTATTTTGTTTATGCTTCAGATGGTGATTCTGGTAAAAAGACTTACTATTCATTGAAAAAAGAATTATTAAGGGGAAAAGCGGAAGAAAGAGAAAAAATATTAAATCTAGTAGGTGATTTTGCCACTAATAATCGGCAAATACTTATTCTTGCTTCTTGTAAATTTAAGCCATTTGTGGGAAATCAGGAAGATATTAATAACCAATTAAATAAAATTGATTTTTTAGAAAATTATGGTGAATATCTTAGTCAAAATAATTTGTCATTCAATGAAATTAGTAGACTTTATTTTCTTGATAAATCTAGTCTATCAAATGAATGTAATGAATTTAATAAATTGCCAATCATACAAATAAAAAATAATTTAGCGATTCCTATAAGAAAACAATTAATTTTTTTTCAGCGACTACCCAAGCAGGATGAAAAAAATATTAATAATTATAATAATAACGTAAAATGCCTCAAATACCAACAAGTGGATATGGAAACCACTCATACTTGCTATTATAAAAACATGACAATTTTGGATGTCTATAATGCTATGTATTATAATTCTTCTTATGTTTTTAGGAAAAAAATTAAAGCAGGTGAAAATTTTTCTGCTTTTTATGAAGATTATGGTGTAGATGTTGAATATAAATGGTCAGGAAAAAATAAGTTAGAAATTACGCAATATTTTCAAGGAGGAGTGACCTATTATACTTTTATTTATCAGAACGATAAAACAAAATTAATAAAAGTTCATTCTCCTGATTAAGTAATCATACAAAATGATAGCTTTTGACGAATTAAGATCACCTACCAGTAATGAGGAAGTTATCCCGATAGAAACTTGGGGCAATATTGAAGAAAATGCACAAGAACAGATAAAAATTGTTAGCCCTTGGCACTGGGCAGAGTTTAACACCATAGAAGAGAAAGCGACGCCGGGGGAATTGGTCGATAAAATCAACAAAAATCAAGTAGCTAAGTTAGATTTAGCCGATTACATCCCGACCATGACCGCATTACACCGCATATTAACCCAAACCTATCTCTATTCAACGCAGCGTAAAAAACCGCTACCTCCGTTTACCCATAAATATTTAAAGCAAGGATTACACAGTAATAGGACGCTCAACAAATTGACCATCTATTATTAAACTATGAAAGTAAATAGTATGCTGGATGCACAGTTAAGTAAATGGAAAGAGATAGACCAATTATTTGGATCAGAAAAAACAGCAACAAAAAAAGATTATCGAAGCAAAGTTGATCAACCGAGGGTTAACCCAGCCTTAGCAGCAAAATTTTGCGTTTAACAAAGTGGACGAAGTCCACCAAGATATTAAATAAAGCTGGCAGCAGGAAAAAGTAAAAGAGCGAAGATCAAAAGAAAAAGCAGCGAAAAAAATTCCGAGAGAAAAGCGAAAGTCAAACAACAACGCACAAATAAAAAATAAGGAATAACAAAATGAAATATATAAAAAGTATCTTACTGACTATATTATTAACCCCCGCTATTAGTCATGCCATGTTTCGTATTTATACCGGTACTATTGGGCAAGATAACGCAGAATTTTATTTTGATGATGAATATGCGGTTTATCTTGACGGTAAAGAGAATCAAGTTAAACGTTTAAGTTTCATTAGAAAAAATAATGATACGTTTAATTTTGAAGTTTATTACGCAAATTCTTTTGAAAAAATAGTGGATAAAATAGTTATTGAGAATTTTGATAGAAACATATTTAATTATGATGCAGACGCCTATCCATATCTAACTGGACGTACTCTTAACGGAGATAAAATAAATTTACATAAAACATTTGAATATAAAAAATACGATGAACGTTCATTGCGTGAAGCAGAATTTTACAATATCGATTATTTACAACGAGATAGCACTAAGGATTTCTATTTTAAAGTGATAATATCTAAACAAAAAAATCAAGAAGCAAATATCGTTGGTATCAAAATATATAGCAAACATGATGGCAGGCTTATTCAAACTATTACCGGTATCAAAGGATATGAGTTTCATGGTGAAGTTAATATCATAACTAATGATGACTTTGATTTTAATTTTGATGGAGATAACAATGACTTTTATCTCTTCAAAGATAGATTAACAGGCGCTAATACCACAGCCGACTATTACGTTTATGACAAAACCCAACAACAATTTGTTAAATTAAATCTTGAAGGCAATGCATTCCGCTTTGATTACGAAGAAAAAACTGCCACCAGCTACAAAAACTGCCCTGGTAAAAAAAATAATGACCATATAGATTTAAGGGATATATTTCAATACACAGGTAATAACTACTATAAACGCGTCAACACCGAATGTTTATATAAAGAGGGCAGTCATGTAAACAAAGATAACCACCAATATGAATATAAAAAACAGAGAGCCTGTAAACCTAAAGAGACAGTCGGTTGTCGAAATTATATTAATACAAATGATGATGAAGATGATTAATAACATACTGAGATAAATAATCAGTGATTTATTGGTTGTGGTCGTATTACTCAATATCGAGGCGGGTACTCAACAAACCATATCAAAACGCCACTCTTGTTATGGCAGCCATTCCAACTTATCCTCTGATGATAAAACACGGTTTTATTCATTGGTGGCAATGTACCAACGGATGAATTTACCGAAAACTACTGATCATATGAGGAAAGCGCTAGATATTCATATGGTTTGCAATAATCCTAAAATCACAGTATCTCATTTATGTGATGATGCAAGAGAAGTGATGATTAAGTATTGTAATGCACATTATAGATGGGATGTTGAAAATGTTATTTCTTTAGAGGCAGGGAATCGAGTAAAAAAACCAAGAGAGCAAGCTGTAGCATCAACATGGGTACATTTTGATGTAAGAAGTTTTGAAATAGATTATTTGAAAGATGAATATTTTGCCAAAAGCGTTGAACAAGTTAATGGATTACCAATGCGATCATTAATAATTAATAAAGGTTAAAAAACATATGAAAACAATCAAATTACATTTTATTTTATGTTTATTATTCTTGAGCTTAATTGTATCAAAATATATAGCAAACATGATGGCAGGCTTATTCAAACTATTACCGGTATCAAAGGATATGAGTTTCATGGTGAAGTTAATATCATAACTAATGATGACTTTGATTTTAATTTTGATGGAGATAACAATGACTTTTATCTCTTCAAAGATAGATTAACAGGCGCTAATACCACAGCCGACTATTACGTTTATGACAAAACCCAACAACAATTTGTTAAATTAAATCTTGAAGGCAATGCATTCCGCTTTGATTACGAAGAAAAAACTGCCACCAGCTACAAAAACTGCCCTGGTAAAAAAAATAATGACCATATAGATTTAAGGGATATATTTCAATACACAGGTAATAACTACTATAAACGCGTCAACACCGAATGTTTATATAAAGAGGGCAGTCATGTAAACAAAGATAACCACCAATATGAATATAAAAAACAGAGAGCCTGTAAACCTAAAGAGACAGTCGGTTGTCGAAATTATATTAATACAAATGATGATGAAGATGATTAATAACATACTGAGATAAATAATCAGTGATTTATTGGTTGTGGTCGTATTACTCAATATCGAGGCGGGTACTCAACAAACCATATCAAAACGCCACTCTTGTTATGGCAGCCATTCCAACTTATCCTCTGATGATAAAACACGGTTTTATTCATTGGTGGCAATGTACCAACGGATGAATTTACCGAAAACTACTGATCATATGAGGAAAGCGCTAGATATTCATATGGTTTGCAATAATCCTAAAATCACAGTATCTCATTTATGTGATGATGCAAGAGAAGTGATGATTAAGTATTGTAATGCACATTATAGATGGGATGTTGAAAATGTTATTTCTTTAGAGGCAGGGAATCGAGTAAAAAAACCAAGAGAGCAAGCTGTAGCATCAACATGGGTACATTTTGATGTAAGAAGTTTTGAAATAGATTATTTGAAAGATGAATATTTTGCCAAAAGCGTTGAACAAGTTAATGGATTACCAATGCGATCATTAATAATTAATAAAGGTTAAAAAACATATGAAAACAATCAAATTACATTTTATTTTATGTTTATTATTCTTGAGCTTAATTGTATCATCAGCTACCGCTGATGAGAAAAAAACTTTGGATAATTGGGGAATTATTTATGGTATTAGCGGTACATTGATAAATGAAACAACGATTGATTTTGATATAAAATTGCTTGGTGATAAATTTTATTTTAATAATCAGCCGTTTTTGATTACACGTAACACTATGCCTACAAAAGATTTTTTTATAAAAAATAATATTGAACAAACATATTTTGATTTAAAAGAACAGCAAGAATTACTAGCGTATAATTATAATATTAAATTAAATGATAGCATTACTTATCTTCAATTTGATAAAACCATTGATAATAGTCTATTAAAACAGTATGTAACACAAAATAGGCAAGTAATATTATTGGACGATATACTACTTCTATTTGGAAAAAATGGTGAGCCAGTATTTTATTCAAAACCTTATTTTGAAAAGGAATTTATTAAAGACGTACCTCAATTACCCATAATTGAGGTGCCATTTAATGCAAAACAGGCTTATGTATTAGATCGAGATCGAATGTCAAAACAAATATCTCTTCATTTTAAAAATTTTTTGGATCTTCCATGGTCTGCAACAGATATATACGGAACAAAATTTTCTCCCATTTCATCCATTATAAATCCAATATTTATTGATGTATTCTGGGACAGTGGCGAAGCAGATTCATTTTTATATCTTTTTTCAAGTGACTATAAAGTTCTAGATAAATTATTAATGTTCAACTACATAACCACAACTCGAGGCGGTCCTGGCGGTGATGGGCAAGCTGTTGGTTATCGGTACTTTACCATTGATAAAAACTATTTTATCGAACGTCGCCAACGCTTTGAAGATGAAACAATGGAGATTCAACATTTTCAGGTCACAAATAAAGGAAAGTTTCAAGAACTGCCTACTACCTCTAATTGTTACCGCGAATTTGCCATTAAAGATAAAAGTCAACACTCAGCGCAAAGTCTTCTCTTAACCAGTAATCAAGCAAATAACTATTTACGTTTTGATGGCGGAAGATTAGATGCGCTTGATGATGTCACATTAACCTTCAATCCCAATGAAAAAACACTTTGTGTGAACTATCAACAGGCTTATTCAGTCACCTTTGGTAAGGCCAATTCAAAACAATTTTTTGGCAATGATGAATTATATCAAAAGCATATCGCTAACTTTAAAGAGCATGATATCGATATTAGCGATGAATTAACCTATATAACTATTGATAATATTAAAAACTCACTCTTATCTAAATTTTTATTACATGGTAATCAAGCCATTTATATGAACAATACATTATTTATCGTGGGGGAAGACTATTTTGTTGCTTATAGACAACCTACTGTTAATGAAGTGATATATGAAGAAATGACTTATAGCGAAAGTAATAATGAAGATTAACTGAGTAATTGATATTTTAATGTATAAAAGAATAATTAACTATTCAGCGGAATAAATAGCATTAAAAGGAATAAATGGATTTATCTCTTTATATTGGTATTGTTATCCTTCGTTAAGGATAAATAGTCATCAGATACCATAGTATATACTTTTCAATTTATCCGCTGATGATGAGGTCTAGAATCGAAATTCATCAGTATGATAAATAGATAAGTAATAGGGCGTTAGCTAAAAAAATTTAACCTGTGTCTATCAAAGTCTAAAACATTAT
>NZ_AWGA01000041.1 GCF_000471645.3 Candidatus Schmidhempelia bombi str. Bimp
AGTTATCCCAAACTGGCTTGATGATTATGGTGATAAACAGCAAGCAAAATGGACTTTATTAGAACGTGATGATGGTGGTAGCCCGCTAGTTGAATCGTATTTACTAGCCTAATTAAATTAGTATGAGCACAAGTACTGCCTTACTTGTGGTAATACTGATATTTAGTTTAGTAGTGTGAAGTGATAAACGCTAATCCTTAATATGGAATAATTAGTTATTTTTAGCGGTGACCAAGTTGGCAACAACGCTTTAAAAAACATACGGATCAGCGTTATTCTGAAAAATATATTCAATTCATCCTTGCTTGTGAGCAGTTTGAGTTATTCCCACTAAAAACATAACAACATATTATATTCGAGTAAGTTTATTCAGTTTCAGAGAAAAATTAGAGACAGCCATTATATCAAAATAAGCCGGTAACCAATTGCATTAGGCACTGATAAAAATGTGATACTAAGAAATCAGACAACGTAAAATAAAAAATGATTATTTTAGTATAAAATCTTGGTAGAACATTATGTTTTATTCGGTTGTTGCCGAATAACCAAATTATTAAGGATCAATGCCGCAATGGTCATGATAGCACCAATCATTTCCATCTTAAAAATAGAATGCCCTTGATAAATACCAATGATAAATGAAATAACGGGCACTAAGTTTACAAAAAGAGTACCATTAATCGCCCCTAATCCTTTGATTCCTGCATTCCAAGTAATGATTACTAAGGTCGTACTAACCAACACAAAAATATCAATAAGACTGGTATTAATCGCATTTAAACTAGGTACTTTAGCGAGCTGGTAATAGGTTGCGAACAACGTGATAGTAATAATAGATACGGCTCCTAAAGAAGAACTTAATGCAGTTATTCTTAAAGGACTCCAGTGATATTTAGTGATGAACTGATTGGCAAAATACGTATAGATAACCCAACACATAGTCGCAATAAGTAACAGTAAATCACCAATATAGCGATTTGACGTGGCGATATGTTTAATATCACCATTAGTAATTACTAATACAATACCGAAAAAAGCGAATAATGTACATAAACAGGTTTTTAATGTAGGTAAACGACGCTCAATAAGTGAAGATAACATGATTGATAACATCGGCATTAACGCTAAAATGATGGTGGCATGTTCAGCAGTAGAGTAACCTATACCAATAAAAGTAAAAAAGTTTAAACCAGCAAAGCCAACGGTACCTAATAACCATAATAATCCGCCATGACCTTCAGTTTTATATTTTTGTTTACCTTCAACTAAAATCAAGACTAAACTAACCAAAATAGCCCCGAATCCATAGCGTAATAGCGTAAGATAATAGCCATCAATACCGGATAAAACCGCATGTTTTGAACAGGGATACATAATTCCCCAGCTAATAACAGTAATTAATAGATACAGTATATATTTAAAAGAGTGGTGATTCGTTTGGATCATAATGAGTTATCTTTTTTATCTGTTAAATTATCTAAATCACTTATACACTTTTTTGACCGATAAGTCATCCGCTTAAGAACGATTACTTATATCTGAATGAATTAATAACTTAATGGTTTATCAAGATAAAATTTTATAGAAATTAGGTTTAGCAAATGATAAGGCGTAACCCTACTAATTGGATTATAAATTGAGGTTATTGTTACAATTATTTATTACGCTTATTGTATTATTGCATGATTAAGTATCATTAAGCAGTTAGTTAACATATTGCCTATTTTGCAAACATTGTTATAAAACAGTTTTAGCTAAACACGAAAAACGCTATATTATCATTGAGTTACTTTAATTGAAAAGGCGAATGATGTTTAAATATATGATATCTATTATAAACAGAGTATTAATGGTTCTGTTGCTTACTTTTGGCTTATCTACATTAGCCTTTGCTGAAGGCTATAGCCGAAAATCTGATAAGTTAACGGATATGCCTGTTTTTAGTGAAAGCTTAATTTTTGGTACGGTATTTCTGGACAAAAATGGCAATGGAATTCAGGATGGTGATGAAGTGGGCATAGCGGGGGTGAGTTTAGTCACCATGACTGGTGACGTTGTTGTTACCGATTCATATGGTCGTTATTCTCTTACTGGGGCTAAAACTGCTAATATTACACACAGCGGTAATTTTGTGATCAAATTGGATAGTTCCAGTTTACCGCATGGGTTTAAAGTAGAACGTCATGCAACCGCAGTGGTACGTTTAACCACCAGTATGCCAAGACAAATTGATTTTCCTATTATTAAAGAGTAATACAATTTATATGACCAACAATCAGATTGTTTCAATCTAATATTAGGCGGTCGCTTGATATTCAGTAGTAAATAATCAATCTAAGTATGGAAGAAATAATGACGACTGAAATCGAGTTAAAATTTGCCCTTTCTCAGCATGCAGCCCTAAAACTGACCGATTTTTTGGCTGATTATCCCATGTTATCTGAAGATAACTTATGGTTAACCAATACTTATTATGATACGCCAGATCATCAATTAAGAAAACATCATTGCGGTTTACGGTTGCGAGGTATTGAGACTGAGAAAAATAAAACCAGTTATGAGATGACCATTAAGCATGGTAATAAAGGGGTGGCTGGTTTGCATCAACGTCAAGAATATAATGTAACTTTGCCCAGTAAACAGCTTGATTTAAGTCTATTCCCCAGCGAGGCATTACCGAGAAGTCTTGATCCAAAATTATTGGCAAGACAAATTAGGCCATTATTTAATACTCATTTTCATCGCCAGATCTGGCTTATTCACTATCATCAAAGTCAAATTGAATTGGCATTTGATAAAGGTGATATTCAACAAGCCTCTTATCACTTGCCTATTGATGAGCTTGAACTTGAATTAAAACAGGGCGATGTAAATCAATTACTTGATTTTGCTTACATATTGGCTAACTTGGGGATTCGTGTATTATCTCAAAGCAAAGCCGCCAGAGGTTATCAATTAGTTAACCAACGTTCATTATCGGTAGCTATAATGCCATCAATTAAGTTAATGACAGATAAAACTAGCGTACTGCACGCATTATTAAAGTATTGGCAACAAAGCGAAGAATTGGCTTTACAACAAAATGATACGCTGACTTTCTATCATACCTTACAAACCATATTGCCCCAGTTTGTTGACCTATTTGAATCACCAAATAGTGACCGTTTAGCTAATAAAATTAACCTAAATTTAGTACGATTACAGCAAATAGTCGTGAAAAATCTACCTTTGAATGAGTGGGTATATCAACCGATAGTGACTCAAACTAAATTATTAATAATGACATTCATCGTTCACTTAAAGGGTAGCGATACTGATTGAGAATTGAATATAAGTAATAATTCACCTGATATAGGCAGCAAGGGAGATATAATAAATTGATTACTAGACAAAAAAATAAAATCATCCAACAGTTATTATTAAGTGAACAGTCGCCATCAGCAGTAATTTTAGCGCAAAGTGATTTTATTGCTGAATCTATTCTACGCTATCCTGAATGGTTAATTGATTTAGAAATGTCTCCTCCAACTGCCAATGAATATACCTACTATCAACATTGGCTAGATGAAGCGATGTCGTCCGTCACCGATGAAAATAGCTTAATGCGCATATTACGCTTATTTCGACGTAAAGTGCTGGTGCGTATAGCATGGTCGCAATTAACACAATCTAGTGAAACAAAAGACACGTTAATTCAATTAAGTACTTTAGCTGAAGTTATTATCGTTACGGCTAAACAGTGGTTATATCATACATGTTGTCAGGATTTTGGCACGCCCTGTAACCATGAGGGGCAGCCACAACCCTTACTGGTACTAGGAATGGGTAAGTTAGGCGGCGGGGAGCTGAATTTTTCTTCCGATATTGACCTGATTTTTACCTATCCTGAGACAGGTGTGACCAAAGGTGGACGGCGAGAATTAGATAATGCCGTATTTTTTACACGTCTCGGACAACGGTTAATTAAAGTATTAGATCAAATAACCGCGGATGGTTTTGTTTATCGGGTTGATATGCGATTAAGGCCATTAGGTGATGGTGGTCCATTAGTCCTAAGTTTTAGTAGTATGGAAGATTATTATCAGGAACAAGGACGTGATTGGGAACGTTATGCAATGGTCAAAGCAAAGGTTCTTGGTGATGACAGCCAACCTTATGCGCAAGCCCTTTATCAAATGTTAAAACCGTTTGTCTACCGTCGTTATATTGACTTTAGTGTTTTACAATCGTTGCGTAATATGAAAGCGATGATCGAACGCGAGGTTCGGCGTCGTCATTTAAACAATAATATCAAGCTTGGCGCCGGCGGCATTCGTGAAATTGAATTTATTGTGCAAGTATTCCAGTTACTTAGAGGGGGACGGGAAACTATTTTACAAACGCGTTCGCTATTAACTGCGCTTGAACGTATTGAGATACTAGGGTTATTACCCGCTATTGATGTCTATCGTTTGCGACAAAATTATCTCTTTTTACGGCGTACTGAAAATCTATTACAAGCGATTAATGATCAACAGACGCAGACGTTACCTGATGATCCCCTTAATCAAATGCGTTTAGCAACCGCGATGGGCTATAGCGATTGGGTGGTATTTGTTGAAGCATTATCACACTGCATGAATGAAAATCGACAAATTTTTAATGCCTTAATCGGTGAAACAGGCACTAAACAACATCAAATTAATTATGATAAACGTTTTGATGAGCTATGGCATGAACGTTTGGAGCTAACTGATGTGATAATGCTGTTGCCACAATGTGATATAGACCAACAGCAGCGCATATATCAGACCTTGACTCAATTTCAAACCGACATTAATAGACGCACTATTGGTGTTCGGGGTAGAGATGTGCTAGATCAGCTAATGCCAAGGTTACTCACTGTGGTTGGTACTCACGATCATGTTGCGACACTATTACCGCGTTTATTTCACTTATTATTACAGATTGTAAGCCGTACGACTTATCTGGAATTATTGATTGAATATCCGATAGCGCTTGAGCAACTGGTTAAATTGTGCAGTGTATCGCCGATGATAAGCGAACAATTAACCCGTTATCCACTATTACTTGATGAACTTATCGATCTCAATTCACTCTATCAAACCATCCCATTGACGCATTACAAAACTGAACTCTATCAATATTTACTACGTGTACACACGGAAGATGAAGAACAACAGTTAGAAGCGCTACGACAGTTTAAGCAAATGCAATTACTGCATATTGCCGCAGCAGATGTCGCGGGAAAGTTATCTACCATGCAGGTCAGCGATCATTTGACTTTTTTAGCCGAAGCGATGATTGATTTTGTGGTTCAGCTAGCTTGGAATCAAATGACTGCGCGGTATGGAATGCCAGATTATCTTACTGATAGTGATCACAAAGGTTTAATGATTATTGGTTATGGTAAACTTGGTGGCTTAGAGTTGGGGTATGGTTCTGATCTTGATTTAGTCTTTTTACATAATTGCCCAGCGACTAGTCAGACTAACGGGACTAAATCGATTGATAGCCAGCAGTTCTTTTTGCGTTTAATTCAACGGATCATCCACTTATTTAATGTACGAACTAGCTCCGGTGTGCTTTATGATATTGATGTACGTTTAAGACCACAAGGCGACGCGGGTTTACTTGGGATCCCTATTAGTGCCTTTGAGGATTATCAACGTCATGAGGCATGGACATGGGAACATCAAGCCTTGGTTCGTGCTCGTCCTGTCTATGGCGATCCAGCGTTATGCCAACAATTTATTGCTATCCGTCATAATATATTGTGCCAACCTCGTGATTCACAACGATTAAAAAAGCAGGTACGTGAAATGCGTGAAAAAATGCGTACTTATTTAGGTAATCAAGATAATAATCAATTTGATTTGAAAGTTGATATAGGGGGAATTGGGGATATTGAGTTTATTTCACAATATTTAGTGTTGAATTTTGCTCATCAACAACCTAAATTAGTTGAATTTTCCGATAACGTAAGAATTTTAGCCTTAATGGCTGAATATCACATTATGTCGGTTGAAGAAGCCCAAACCCTTACCCAAATTTATCTTGAGATGCGTGATGAGATACACCAATTATCATTACAATTGCAAACTACCCATATCGACAAACAGACTTTTACTACCCAACGCCAGCAAGTTCAACAGAGTTGGCAAAAGTGGCTAGAAACGTAAAAATAGTGTTAGTAAATTACTAATGCCTTAATGTAATTATGAGCAAATAGAGCGACATAAAGGCATAGTATCATTTTAGCCGCATGTCGCTTTTTACTACACTGAACAATACTTTTATGATTAAAATGATTGAGTTAGCGAATGTGGCATGCTTAATATCTTCTGTAAAGATTATTTTCTTTGTTACCTTTATATAATATTATTATAAATAAGAATCATTATTAATAAAATGTAAATCTTCATTAATAAAATTATGTTAAGGTTACCAGTGATGACAATATTAACGTTAGATAAATTAGCCTTTGGTAAGGAGGCGGTGATTACCCAGTTAATGCCAGAATCGTTACCGTTTCGTCGACGATTATTAGCCATGGGAATCACCCCAGGATGTAAAGTGTCGGTAGTTAGAACTGCCCCTTTAGGTGATCCATTAGAAATTAAAACTAGAGGATTTTATCTTTGTTTACGTCGTAGTGAAGCAAAAGCGATCGGCGTGGTTGAGGTTTAACCATGAAAATATCTCTAATCGGTAATCCTAATAGCGGAAAAAGTACCTTATTTAATGCTTTAACTGGTGCTCGTCAACACGTTGGAAACTGGCCTGGAGTGACCGTTGAGCGCAAAACTGGGAAAATTAATTTAGCTGGACAAGATGTTGAGATCGTTGATTTACCTGGTACGTATGCGATTGAAAATCTTGATGTATCTGTTTCACAAGATGAAATGGTTACCCGCGAATTTGTTATTAATGAAAAAGATAACCTTATTATAAATATTGTTGATGCCACTAATCTACAACGTAGTCTATATTTAACTTTTCAATTACTTGATTTAAATCGACCGATGCTCGTCGTTCTCAATATGATGGATGCGTTAGAGGAATTAGGCGAGACGATTAATATTGATCAGTTAGCACAGCAATTGGGTTGCCCAGTTGTGGCGATTTCAGCAAGTAAGAAAAAAGGGCTTGGACCATTACGTCAAGTGCTCGAGCAATTATTAGCTGCACCTATACTACCTAAACCGCTAGTCGCGACATTAGGTAACAAAACTGAAAATATTATTCAATATCATCTATCACAACTTGATCCACATAGTATGGTTCACTCTTTTAATCGCTGGGATTTAATTGAACTATTGTTAGATGATGCTAATTCATCCGTGAGCCAAGATGAAGCTGAACGATTAACGCAATGTCGCCTAGAACTTTCGGCATGGTGCAATAATGAAATTGACGTCGCTTTAGCTAGTAGTCGCTATGATGCCATCGATCAACTGACCAAGTTGGTGATTGATAAACCACGTGAGGCAAGTTTGACTTTATCGGATAAGCTTGATCGTATCACATTGGGTCGTTTTACGGGTATCCCATTTTTCTTACTAGTGATGTATCTCATGTTTATTGTCGCGGTCAAATTTGGTTCTGTCTTTATTGATTTCTTCGATATCCTATTCGACACTATTTTTGTTGAAGGTGTTACTCATTTACTGAAAATGATCAATGCACCAGAGTGGCTTGACGCGATTTTAGCGCAAGGTATTGGATCAGGTATACAGACCGTTGCTACCTTTATACCAGTTATTGCCGCGATGTTTTTCTGCTTATCTTTTTTAGAGGATTCAGGTTATTTAGCGCGTGCTGCGATGGTGGTTGATCGTGGTATGCGAGTCATCGGTTTACCCGGCAAAGCCTTTGTTCCAATGTTAATTGGTTTTGGTTGTGGGGTGCCAGCCATTATGGGAACGCGCACACTGGATTCAGTCCGAGATCGTCTGATGTCGATTTGTATGATTCCATTTATGTCTTGTGGTGCTAGATTACCCGTTTATACTTTATTTGCGGTTATTTTCTTTCCCCATAATGCCTCCACTGTGGTATTTAGTTTGTATTTATTAGGTATCGCTGTCGCGATTGTGACCGGCTTAATTTTAAAGCATACCATTTTACCTGGGAGTACCACACCATTTATAATGGAATTGCCCGCTTACCGTATACCAACGTTACGTGGTATGGCGCATTTAACTTGGTCAAGGTTAAAAAGTTTCATTTTTCGTGCCGGTAAAGCTATTGTACTGATGGTAACGGTGTTAAGTCTCTTGAATTCTCTGGGCACTGATGGCTCCTTTGGGCATAGTGATTCCGATGATTCAGTATTAGCCGCAGTGAGTCAAAAATTAACCCCCGTTTTTGAGCCTATGGGCGTAACAGAACCGAATTGGCCTGCAACTGTAGGGATTTTTACTGGTATCTTTGCTAAAGAGGCGGTTATTGCTACGCTAAATTCGTTATATTCAATGGAATCAGAAACCGAAGATGATGAGCCATTTAATCTTATCGATGGTGTGACTAAAGCACTGGCAAGCATACCGACCAATTTAGTTGATTTAACCGATTCCTTTCTCGATCCATTAGGACTAAAGGCAGTTGATGAGGATATGGATACGGTACAAGAGGATTTAGAGATATCGCCAACAACCGTATCAAAAATTGAAACATCATTTGGTCATAGCACGGCCGCCATGGCGTATCTGATTTTTATTTTGCTTTATACGCCGTGTGCGGCGGCATTAGGGGCGGTTTATCGTGAAGCAGGCTGGCGATGGTCCCTTTTTGTTGGAGGGTGGACCTTCTTTATTGGTTGGATATTGGCGACAGCTTATTATCAATATACATTATTAGGCTCTGTACCTACAGCAGGATATTGGTTATCAGGAATAGCCATAATATTTATTTTGGTACTATTCATCATGAAGTTAGTAGGT
Source organism: Candidatus Schmidhempelia bombi str. Bimp (assembly GCF_000471645.3). Taxonomy (GTDB): domain Bacteria; phylum Pseudomonadota; class Gammaproteobacteria; order Enterobacterales; family Orbaceae; genus Utexia; species Utexia bombi. The sequence continues at coordinate 8,946 of NZ_AWGA01000041.1, forward strand.
CGCTTTGGCGATATTAATCAGATAAAAATTAAGCAACCAGCAAAATGCGGTGGTAAAGATTGTTGTGGTTAATCCGCATCCAAAAGTAAACGTTAAATAATGAATTAACAGGTGAAATTGAAACTAAGCGTTACCACCATAGTTTGGTAACGCTTAGCATGATAACTTATTGTTTTTAACTATATATTTTAAATATAAATCAATGTATTACCATTGATTTTTCATAAAATGGCTATATTTAATGGCTATTACCTCATTTGAATCACATTACATATTTTTATTATCCATTACACTCATCTTACTTGCCAAGATAGGCACATCAGCTAATTACTATCTGCTTATCGTGGATTTACCGCATTATCATAAAGAGAGCAAAAGTGAGCGTGACTGGATAAATGAGCAATATCAATAGGGAGTCAATGTATTATGCTGATGACGGATATACGTGATTACTTACAATTAATTGGACGAGCAAATTTGCATGATTTGGCTTTACATTTTCAAGTGCAAGAGAGCGCGATGGAACAGATGTTAACTTTTTGGATAAAAAAAGGCTTTATTACTCAGCACTATCTTTCTCAAGACATGTGTAGTCAAGGTAAATGTAGCGACTGTTTTGAATGTAGTGAAGGATTAAAAAAACTCTATATATGGCATGATAAAACGTTATAAATTAACTTCACAATGAATCACTGATAGTAGAAAAATAACTATTAATACAACATGGTAATATTGCAATACCTTATTGACCAAAATAAGGGAAGTCCTGTATCTTTATATGATAAAGCTTATGCTTGCTTATTTGCATTGGTATAAAAATGCAAATTTTGTCGCTGATCACCAGCGAATCAGCATGATTGATTATAATGAGGAACAACAATGCATTGTCCATTTTGTAATACAGAAGAGACTAAAGTCATCGACTCACGTTTAGTTAATGATGGGTTGCAAGTTCGTCGCCGTCGTCAGTGTATAAACTGTCATGAACGTTTTACGACGTTTGAAGTTGCAGAGTTCATTATGCCAGGGATTATTAAAAGTGGTCAGTTGCGCGAGCCTTTTAACGAAGATAAATTACGTCGGGGTATGCAAAAGGCGTTAGAAAAGAGACCGGTTAGCACCGATGATATTGAAATTGCCATCAGCCATATAAAATCTAAGCTTAGGGCAACTGGAGAGCGAGAAGTTCCCTCGAAAATGGTTGGTAATTTAGTCATGGAACAGCTAAAAAAATTAGATAAAGTGGCCTATATACGTTTTGCTTCTGTCTATTTTAGTTTTGATGATATTACCCAATTCGGGCGAGAAATTGCTAAATTACAAGAAAAAGAACATGAATAACGGTTACGAGTTTTATAAAATAGAGCGAATGATTAAATGATAAAATCCCACGATAGTTTTTATATGCAACGTGCACTTGATTTGGCTAAACGTGGTATCTATACCACAACCCCAAATCCCAATGTGGGTTGCGTGATTGTCAAAGATGAACAGATTATTGGTGAGGGATATCATTATAAAGCAGGACAACCTCATGCCGAAGTCTATGCCTTAAACATGGCTGGAGATAACGCAAAAGGGGCGACAGTCTATGTGACATTAGAACCTTGTAGCCATTATGGGCGTACGCCGCCTTGCGCAAATGCCTTGATTGAGGCCCAAGTAAAACGAGTCGTTATTGCTATGTTAGATCCCAATCCCATGGTATCTGGCTATGGCGTACAGCGCTTAAAAGAAGCCGGTATTGATGTTGATGTTGGTTTATTGACAGAACAAGCGGAACAAATCAATCGCGGTTTTCTAAAACGCATGCGTACTGGAAAGCCTTTTATTATACTCAAAATGGCGGCTTCACTTGATGGTAAAACAGCGATGGCTTCGGGTGAAAGCAAGTGGATTACATCAAGCGAGGCACGACAAGATGTACAAACATTACGGGCCAAATGTAGCGCTATCTTAAGTACCAGTGCGACAGTATTAGCCGATGATCCACGTTTAACCGTACGTTGGTCAGCATTTCCTGAAAAAATCAAACAACATTATCCTATCACTGATATTCGGCAACCTATTCGCATTATTTTAGACAGTCAACATCGCTTAACATTGAAAGAACAACTCTTTAAACAGCAAGGACAAATTTGGTTGATACGCAAAGTTGCATTTAAAGGAGAAAAATTACCTGATAATGTAAAAATAGTTGTTGATCCTACTCCTGAACCATTAATTAACTTAGATTGGTTGTTTACAACACTTGCTCAAGCCCAAATTAATTCAATTTGGGTCGAGGCGGGTGCACAATTTGCCGGAGCGTTAATTCAACAAAACTTGGTCGATGAACTTATCATTTATCTTGCACCCAAACTATTAGGTCATCAAGCTAGAAGTCTATGTAAGCTCCCACATTTAAATCAATTAAGTGATTGTCCAACATTTCAATTTGTTGATGTGACAACTATTGGCCCTGATCTGCGCTTAAGGTTAAAAACAACGCCACCTGATGTTTCTTTGTAAAAACCATTAATAATATGGTTTTTTATCATCAGTAATATAATTTATTTATCAACCACGCCATTAAAGAGGACAATCTTTTTTTAAAGATTGTCATTATTGATCATTAATTTTGCATCAATGTTTCTAAGTATAAAATCTGTCTAGAGAAAATCTTAAATTATGATAGAATTACGCACAATTTATTTATTCGTTATAGTCTAAGGAATATTCATGAAAACGATTGAAGGTACAATCATGCAGCCATCTGCTCGTATAGCGATTATTGTGGCTCGTTTTAACCATTTTATAAATGATAATCTCGTTTCTGGTGCGGTTGATGCATTAAAACGCATTGGCCAAATTAAAGAAGAAAATATCACTGTAATTTGGGTACCCGGTGCTTATGAAATTCCTTTGACCGCTAAAGTGGCAGCCCAAAGTGGTAAATATGATGCGATTGTCGCTTTAGGTACCGTTATTCGCGGCAGTACAGCACATTTTGATTATGTTGCTGGTGAATCAAGTTCGGGATTATTAAGTACATCACTTGAATTCAGTATACCAGTTGGTTTTGGTATTTTAACGACTGAAAGCATTGAACAAGCCATTGAACGAGCAGGTACTAAAGCTGGTAATAAAGGCGCTGAAGCCGCGTTAACGGTACTTGAAATGTTAACTGTTCTACAAGCAATAAAGGAGTAACACGTGAAGCCAAATGCAAGGCGTCGTGCGCGTGAATGTGCGGTTCAAGCGATCTATTCATGGCAAATATCTCAAAATAGTATCATTGATGTTGAAGCTACTTTTTTAACTGACCAAGATATGAAAGGGGTTGATACTAAATATTTTCGTGAGTTAATTCATGGTGTTGCACGTAATTATTCTGAGATAGATACGTTAATGGCGCCTTATTTAACGGATCGTTCTGTCGATGAGTTAGGGCAGATCGAACATGCTGTCATTAGAATTGCGCTTTATGAATTGACTAAACGTCAAGATGTACCCTATAAAGTTGTAATTAATGAGGCAATTGAATTAACCAAAACGTTTGGTGCAGAAGATAGCCATAAATTTGTTAATGGTGTATTAGATAAAATTGCGCCCACAATTCGTACGCGTTAAACAGCGAAAAGCTTAGGTGAGTAACTTAAGCTTTTTTATTTTTTCTAAAAACAATTAGCCATGTATTTTATTCAGCTATATATTTAGCTTTCTCTCAAAATAAGATTTTTGGCGAAAAGACTATAATCAAGCTGGTCTGATGTAAAGATTTCTATATAGTTCTAAGCTAGAATTAGTCTAATTAAATGCTTAATTATACTGAGCCAAGCAAGACCATTTATTTAGCTTATACATGGTTTAATTGACGGCTTAATTGCTATTAATTTAATCGTACCAAAGCGAGTGAATAGCACCGCTTCGCACGGCTAACTTAATTTATTGTATCAACAATAAATTAAGCTAAACTATAAATCGTTTCCTATCAGAACTGAGTACTATTTTTCAGAATGATTTATTCCATTATTATTTATCTAAGACAATGTTATACTAGGCTTAACGAGTATAACGACTAGATTAATAAAGATCACTTTTATCATGTGAGATATTTAATGAACGACAACCATAACGTAACTAACAAGCAACCTACCATTTATTATACCCAGAAAAAGAACGAATCAGTAGATCACGCTAAACGGTCTTCTGTAAAAGCAGCTAAAAAGACATTTGCTGAGCGTAAACATAAAGATAACAGAAAATCATCAGAAAAATCTCATTTTGGTCAACGTTCAAGCCGTATTGAAACCTTTAATCCGAGAAAAGATGTTACAGCCAATAGAGGGGCAACAACAAAAAAGGATAATGCTAATGGGTCACCATGGCAAAATAAAAAATATGATAAACCTCAAAGAGCTATTTATCATCAGGATGATAATAGTAATACGAATTTCGCTTCATTAAAAAAACAACGTCAAAATGAGGTGTATGTTTATAGTGAAAATAGTTGTTGGTCTGTATTTAAACAACGTCCAACTTCAATTATTAAAGCGTTTCTTACTCAAGCTACCACGACTAAATTCCGTGATTTGGTGATGTGGCTTGCTGAACAGCGACTAGGTTATGATATTGTCACTGATGAGCAAATGGAAAAGTTATGTGGTACGCCTCATCACGGGGGAATATGTTTAATTGTTAAAAAACGACAAGTAAGTTCAGCAATTGATTATCTATCACAACATCAATCTCTGACTAATGATTGCATATTAGCGGTCGATGATATCAATAATCCACATAACCTTGGTGCATTAATACGTTCTGCGGCTTTCTTTGCGGTTAATGGCATTATTTTACGCCAACCTGATGGCCGTGAGATAGGTTCTGCTTTACGTATAGCAGAAGGTGGGGGCGAGTATATAAAACCGATCAAAGCGGATGACATGGTCATAACATTAAACCAATTTAAACAAGCTGGTTATCAAATTGTTACGCTATTACCATGTAAAATGAAAGCCTTTCCAGCCGAGTCATTATTTGATGTTCAATTTAGCCCAAAAACGGTTTTCGTTCTCTTTCAACAGGTTAATAAAAGTTTAATCAATATTGCGGATAAAGTTATTTATTTACCTGGTTCTGAATTTATGACCTCGCTTAATATTTCTGTTGCGACAGGGATCTTATTAGCTAAATATCGAATGTGATATCTATAAAATTTCCATTCTTGATGAAGAGATTTTAAGCCGTGGCTTAAAATCTTTTTTTATACTAATATTTAGACAATATACGACTTTTTGGTTATCTTTTAAATGTTCATCAAGATCAATTTTATATAATCTAATTTAATAAATATCCATATTTTATGGTTGATTATTGACTTAATAACAATTGGTTATGATAAAAAATGAGATTAACTCAGATAAAGGTATCCTCAGAAATGAATTGATTGATTTTTAGAAAATATCGAATCATTCATAACAGGTTTTTTAATGTGAAATTAACAAATAGTGAGCAAATGTAAAAATATTACTTTTATTAGATAAAATTCTATTTTTGAAATAGCTTTAATTGAAACAGTGTATATAATTGTGAAACTTAGAGAGAGTATTTCTGTCGTAGTAAATTTTATCGGCTTTGCTAATTTTAACGATAGTCATATAATGGCCTAAAATTACAAATTTTTATAATTATTATAGTTAATACAATTAGTTGGGAATAGATAAGTAGTATGCATGTAACATCATCACGCCGAATTGGCCTTATTTTTGGTAAATTTTATCCATTGCACTGTGGCCATATTTATATGATTGAAAAGGCCAGTAGTGAAGTAGATGAATTGCATATCATGCTTGGTTGTGAAATGGATCGTGATTTAAAATTATTTGAGCAAAGCCATATGCCAAAACAACCACAAGTAGAGAATCGTTTACACTGGCTGCAAGAGACTTTCCATCATCGTTCATCAATTTACATTCATGTACTAGATGAAACGGGTATTAAACCTTATCCTAATGGTTGGCTTGATTGGAGTAATCGGGTTAAATCTATTTTAATGCAAAAAGGGATTATACCTAATATTATTTTTACTAGTGAGTTAAATGATGTTGAGCTACACCAGCACTATTTTAACTGTGCCGTAAAATTAGTGGATCAAAACAGGGATTACATTAATATTAGTGCAACGCAAATTCGTAAAGCACCTTATCAACATTGGCAATATATTGCTAAAGCGGCACAACCTTTCTTTGTGAAAAAAATTTGTATTATAGACAATAAAAGGGATAGGCATTTAGCCAAGCAGTTTGCTAATATCTATAATACTACTTTCATAGATAGTTGTGCTCATGACTATTTCAATTATGAAAATGAAGTTTACTTCTTATCACAACAAGATTTTATTGAATTCGCTCTACTTTATGCGCAACGCCTTAATCAAGCTGCTCAACAGGCCAACCGCTATTTGTTTACTGATTTAAATTTTGCCAGATTACAAACAAATTTTGAGCGAAAATTTGGTTATCAACATGCATTAATTACTGAATTAAATAATTATTATAATTTTGATATGACTATTGATATTCAACAATTAATGAAAACAGAACAGAAAACCGATTTTTTTTCTAGCTGTATGAAAATAATTAATGAGCATTTGTAGTAAATGAATTTAGGCTTATTTATCTAATGTCATTAGCGTCAGTGAAACGTAATCATATTATCAAAAAACAATAAATATATGATTTTGCTAATCTGATTTTTTAACAAAATCTTATTAATAAATATTTTTTTATTTAGCTGTTTTATTTAACTAATAGACGAAATTATTTTTTACATTTAAGTCAAAAAATGGTAAATTTCTTTAATAATTATAAACATATAATTTATAAAATCTTTAATAAACTACGCTTTATAGATAATCTTTAGTATATGAATTTGATAAATTCTTTATTTATCAAATTCATAGCTATTGGTGAACATAAAGTTTTACTGAGGAAACTCAGCATTTGGTTGAAATTAGGAAATAATCAATGGAAATTGTTAAATTTGATTTATTGAGTTCCAAATTCAATTCTTCGAGGCCGAATAATAAAAGTTATCTATCTTTATTACGGAGACATAAGAAGATTGGATTGTTTTTTAATCTTGTACTTTGTTTTTTATTTATATTATTAGGTAATAGTGCCCATGCTGCGCGTTTACCTTTAATAAAGAGTACAAAATTTGATTGTAATTCGCTTTATAGTGTATCTGATGGTGTAGGAAATCCATTAGGAAACACAGGTACTATTTTTAAGATAGATTTAGTTAATGGTCAAAGAACTACTATGTACTCTTTAAACCATTTAGGCTCGACTATCGCTTTAGGTCATAAAGGTGGACGAAGCAGTGGTGGTCCTTTAGTGATGTACTCTTGGTCTTATGGTGGCCAAGGTAGTCGCAAGTTGTGGACAGTAGAATCTGGTGCGACCGATAACGGCGAAACATCAACCATGTTTGATTTTAGAGGTCCTGCTCCTTTTGGATACGCAGGTACTGATATGGCTGGTGGTGAAGTAAATCAGATGACAGGTGAAATTTATATGACCAATGTCGCTGGATCAAACTTGAATCTGGCTAATACGGGTAATTTCCGTCTTGGTATTTTTAATCCTGTTACTGGTGCTAATCGTGTAGGTATCCCTAAACCTCTAACCAAAGGAGATACTGTTGAGGGACCTGTTGGTTCTGATATGGCTATCGATGCTGAAGGTAATGCTTATATTATTGTTCAAGATAATCAACATGGACCAGTCCATAAAGTATTGATTAAAGTAATGCCGACCACTAATAGTGGATATTGGCCTTACGTTATAGTTCAACATTTAAGAGAGCTTCCTGGTTCAGATGTATGGGGAATGGCGTTTGTTGATGGTCATCTCTATACCAGTCATGCTGATTATCATATTTGGCGATCAAATCCTTTGACAGGCGTTAGTCAACGATTACATGGTTATGATAGTCACAATGTCGTGGATTTATCTTCTTGCCAAGTTGCGCCTATTATCAAAGGTAAAGTTTATTTTGACCCAGTTGGGGCAGGAAATGTTGACGATTTTAATGGAACGGTACCCAATATACAGGTTGAATTATGGAAAGATGGTAGTTTAATTACCACTCATCATACCAGTGAAGCGGGTGAGTTTAACTTTATTGTCGATTCCATTGATAATCAAGATTATTATGTACGGATTGTGCGTCCAGAAGTAAACGGTATCCGTGCTAAACAATCTTGGGCAGCGGCAAAGATTGCAACAAACTCAGTAACAGCCTATTGTGGCGGTTCAGATAGAACTAAACCAACACCGATGACAGAATCTGGTCCTTGTGTCGGGGCAAATCCATATGATCCAAGCTCAATAACATCCGTAGATAAAAGCTATATTTATAGCTTAGTTAATATGAGAACGGATGATATCGTCGCGGATGCTAGTATTGCATTAACTACCGTGAGTAACTATGGGGATGCGCCTTCTTCTTACCATCATGCAACTAAACCTGCTCAGCATTTAGCAATTGGTGCACAAGATAAGTTGGACGAATCTGTAAATTTACTACGTCTTGGTGAGACAGTGACTGTTCAAAGTGGTCCTAAACCAAGGGAAGATGCTAATGCTATCGCCTCTCATGATGGTGTTGAAGTATCAGAGAAAAAACGTGAGAATTTTATATCATTACAGGATGCGATATTAATTCCAGGTAAAGCATATACATTTAGAGTCAAAGCCACTGGGCGTAATAGCCAAAAGGCTTATCTTAATGCGTGGGTAGACTGGTCACAGAACCAAAAAGAAGGAAAGTTTGGTAAAACGCGCTTCGGTTTAGCTGATATGCTCACTCAGCGAAATGATTATGTAAAATTTGATTACCAAGTACCAAGTGGTAGTGCTACTGGTTTACATGATACTTATGCTCGTTTTCGTGTGAGTACGACTAAAGGCCTTGGTCCTAATAATGATACTTTACCAGATTCAACGGAAACAATACCTTGGGCAGTTGATGGGGAAGTTGAAGACTATCGTCTCTATATTGCAACTGGTGAAATTAAGTTAAGTGCAATTAGTATAGGAAAATTAGGAAAGTTTAATTATGAAATGAGTAATGTGGTAGAGGGCTATCCTTCATCAAAATATGATAGTATCCAGACAATGTCTGAAGATAACCCTACTTACAGTAGCGTTGCTCATGCTTACGCAAGTGTAGGTAAACCTATCGTTATTACACAAAGTTTTGATGATAATTTGAGTAATTGGACTGCGGTTAGTGCTGAGTGTTATGACGAGAATGATAAGCTCATTACAGGAACTATTTTTGAAAACGGTAAATTAACTATTCCTGGAAAATTAGTTAAAGAAGGTGGACTTAGTTGTCAATTTAATAACTCTTACGGTTTAAGTGTTGAGTTAATCAAAAAAATATCAGGCGAGAGAGCCAATAAGGCTGATCAGTTTACTGTACAAATTAAAGATGGCGCTAATGTTGTGGCATCGTCAACTACAACAGATAGCGCATCAACAGCAACAACTGATCAAGTTATGTTAAAACCGGGTACCTATACTTTAACTGAAGTTATGGCAGCTGGAAGTAAAAGTAAATTATCTCGTTATAGAACAAGTGTTGATTGTGAAAATGAGAATGCACAATCGATGACTAAATTACCACTAGGTAACGGTAATTCATTCACATTAACACCTGATTATGGCGATAAAATTACTTGTACGTTAACTAATACCGCAATTCTTCCTGATTTAACAAAATCGATTATTTTTGCTAATCCATCAGAAATTATTGCCAATGATGGTGAAGAAGATGGTATTGCTACTATCACCGTCCAATTGAGAGACAGCTCAGGACAAAATATTACCGAAGGTGGCGATAAAATAGAAATTTATTTTAGCGATTCGGTGAATCATGTTGGTTCAATTATTGATGGTACTGAGGCTGTTGATAATGGGGACGGAACTTATAGTATCAAAGTTAAATCCTCTCTTGGGGGAAGTGATACTTTTAGTTACAAAGTGAATGGACAAGAAAGCAGTAATACGGTAACCCTTAAATATAAACCAGGTAAACCGGATTTAACGCAATCTACCATCACGGCAGTACCAGCGACTATTTTTGCTGATAATACAGAACAATCCGTTATCACAGTACAGTTAAAAGATCGTGTTGGTAATGATCTCACGTTTGGTGGCAAATATGTCGTTACGTTAGTTGGTAAAGAACCAACAATTGGACAAGTTAATCCATCTAACTATACGATGCAAAATAATGGTGATGGTACATTTACCGCTTACGTTAAATCAGCGGTTACTGGTGAAGATACTTTTGGTTTCAAGATTGATTCTGAATTAGCTACGCAAGAGAGCAAAGTTATTTATAAAGCGGGTGTAGCGGATCCAAATACTTCTGACATTAGTGTAGATCGTAAAGAAATCACTGCTGATGGTAGCGAAGTATCCACTGTTACTGTTACTTTAAAAGATAGTCTTGGTAATTTATTGTTATCATCAACTGATCCAAAAACTAATGTAGCGTATAATGTAGTAATCCTACCTAAGAATAAGCCAGCCGTTACCGATATTGATGTTGTAACGAATAATAATGGTGATGGTACCTTTACCGCTAAGATCACTTCAACGAAAGCGGGTACGGATATTTTTGGCTTTACTGTTGATGGTGTACAAGGAAAACCCGAAGCACAAATAACTTATTTACCAGGATTACCTGATCTCAAACAGTCTACTATCACGGCTAATCCAAGTTCTATTACTGCGGATGGTAGTGCTAAATCTGATATCATTATTCAGTTAAAAGATAAATTTGGGAATGATATTACCGCTCAGTCTGGTAAAGTCATGTTGACGGATGTCAATATTGCTACACAAAGTAGTAGCAGTATGGAAGCTGAATATGTGAGTGGTAAATATAAATATAGTTTAAGTTCAACCAAGACGGGTATCGATGATAAGATTAGTTTCACTTTAGATGGAACTAAATCAGAAAATACGACTTCACTTGAATATTTACCAGGTAGTGCTGATTTAACACAATCAACCATTAGTGTTAGCCCTGACACTATTGTGGCAGATGGTACAGAGGAGGCAACCGTTACCGTTCAATTACGCGATGCCAAAGGAAATAAATTGACAAATTCTGCTGGTTTTGTCGACTTAATTTTCAATGATGGTAATGGTCGTATAGGTAACATTGATAGTCTTACTAAGATTAAAGACAATGGTGATGGGACTTATACGGCAACCGTTAAGTCAACCAAAGCGGGTAGCGATAAAATTGGCTTCATGCTAAATAGTATAACAAGTACAAATACAACTAATCTTGTTTATAAACCTGGTAAAGTGGATTTAACTGTTTCTACTATTGTCGCTAATCCAACCACGATTGAAGCAAATAACACAGAAGTTTCGGTTATTACTGTACAGTTAAAAGATAGATATGGTAATAATTTAGAGACTAACGAAGGACAAATCCTTGTTGAATTAAATACCAATGAGATGATTGGTAAAGTATCCAATAATGGTGTGTTCAAATATCAAGGCGCTGGTCGATATGAGATAGAAGTCACGTCAATTAAAGCAGGTAGTGATACCTTTACTTATTCTTTAGATGGTAAAGGCACTGGGCAACAATCAGTTACCGTTAATTATAAAACTGGTGGTGTCAGTTTAACCAAATCTACCATTACTACCGAAAAGAATAAAATTATTGCTGATAATAGTGATGAAACAACCATCATCGTTCAGTTAAAAGATCAATTCGAAAATAATATTAAAGCCCCAATGGGTGAACAGGAACGTGTATTCCTTGTTAATCTCGATAAGGGTTATCCTTCATTAGGCGTTGGTCAATTTGAGTTAGCTTATATTGGTAACGGCCGTTATGAAGCTAATATTAAATCTAAAATTGCCGGTATTGATAATATTGGTTATAAAGTTGGACAATCGGAAAGAGATGCACTAGTTGGTAGCAATAAAGTTGAAGTCACTTATGTGCCGGGGCCAGTTGATTTTGAAAAATCAACGATCGTCGCACATCCATCTTCAATTATTGCTAACGGCCAAACATCTTCAACGGTTACTGTACAATTAAAAGATGCATTCAATAACTTAATTACTGAAGATCAAGGCAAAATCAGTTTAGTTGGCTTAACACTTGGTGAATTAAAAAATAATACAGGCTATTTAGTTTACCAGGATGGATCTTATGTTGGTTATGTAACTTCAACCAAAAAAGGTAATGATGCTGATATTCGTTTCACACTAAATAACCAAGGCACCAGTCAAGAAAAAACAAGTATTACTTACACGCCTGATCGTGTTAATTTAGCCAAATCGACTATTGTCGCCTCAAAACCAGAAATTATTGCCGATTATAGCGATGTATCGGTTATTACTATACAATTCAAAGACTCTTATGGTAATAACTTAGACGGTGAAGTCGAAGGTGTGGTTTCATTAGTTGATCTTAACCATGGTGAAATAAAAACCGCACTTAAATCAATTGGAAATGGTGCTTATCAAGCCGAAATTTATTCTAAAGTTGCAGATGCTGATGATATCGGTTTCACGCTTGATGGACATAGAGGAGGTCAAGGTACAACAGGCATCGCTCGCGTAGTTTATCACCCAGGCGAAGCAGATTTAGCGACCTCAACAATTGAAGCTCAACCAGATGTTATTGTCGCTAATAATGTCACAACCGCTAAAATACATGTACAGTTAAGAGATAAATTTGGCAACAAATTAATCACTGCACCGAATGACGAGATAAAAATCTTCATTGCTAATACTAATGGTGCAATTGGATCATTAACGGATTTTACCAATTATAACAATGGTACTTATTCTGCCTTAGTTAAATCGAGTAAAACTGGTAAGGATCTCATTGATTTTAGTATTAATGGCGTCGCTTCAGGTAAACCAACATCTGTAACTTATATCGCAGGTAGTGCCGATGCAGCACAATCATTAATTAGCGCTACACCAGCAATTATAGTGGCTGATGATAATAGTGTCTCAACGGTTACTGTACAGTTACGTGATGCAAATGGTAATAATCTGACCAATAGTATTGGTAATGCGGTTTCTATTGGTATTGTAGGTAATTCTCCAGTAAATGGCACTACCATTAGCCAAGTGAACGATAATAATGATGGAACTTATTCAATCACGGTTAAGTCAAAACGTACGGGCGTTGATCTATTTGGATTCTATGTGCTAGGTGTTAAAAGTGGTAACACTACGGATGTGACTTATATCCCAGGTAATGCTGATTTAGCACATTCAACGATTACGGCGATACCATCTACGATAGTTGCTGATGGCGTTGAACAAACTAAGATCACGGTTCAATTAAAGGATAAATTTAACAACAATCTGGACACAGATGCTGGTTTAGTTAAATTAACCAATGTATTGATCGCTGAAGCTGGCAACATAACACTAAACTATGATGGTCAACAATCAGGTAGCTATTCTGGTTATTTAACATCTACAAAAGATGGTAGTGATACCATTAGTTTCGAACTTAACGGTTCGGCTGCGATTAACCAGTCAACGACAGTCGTATATAAGTCAGGAGGCGTGAGTCTAAGTCGTTCAACAATTACTGCAACGCCAGATACAATTATCGCTGATGATACGCAAACCTCTGAGATTATTATTCAGTTAAAAGATCAGTATGGTAATGATACTTATAACAATGAAAATGTTGTTTTAGTTGGAATTGAAAAAGGTAAATTAGTTACTTTTGGACCAGTATCTGATCAAAAAGGTAAGTTTAAGGCAACGATTAAATCAACTAAGGTTGGTTTAGACACAATTGGTTTTAAAGTTGATAATGTTGAAAGCGCAAATAACGTCGCCGTCACTTATCGACCAGGTGAACCAAGCCTTAATCGTTCTACTATTACCGTAACACCAAGTGAAATTATTGCTGATAATGGCATGACTAAAGCAACGGTTACTGTTTATCTTAAAGATAAATTTGATAACGATTTAGATTCGCCTATCAACGAGACAGTAAGTCTTGACAGTAATAGCTTAGTTATTGGTTTAAGTGATAGTCTTACTATGAGTTATGCTGGAGATAATGTTTATAAAACAACGGTATACTCAAAACAAGTAGGTACAGATACACTAAAATATAAGATTGGCACTAACACTGGTACGAATAGTGCATTAATTACTTATATACCAGGTCCAGTGAGTTTAACTACCTCTGAAATTACTGCAACCCCAGATGAAGTTATTGCTAACGGCACTGATTCATCAACAATTGTGGTGCAATTAAAAGACCAGAATGGTAATAACTTAACGACTAATCTAGGTACAGTTAGTCTGTTTGGGCTGGGTGATGGTGTATCAATTGATTTACCAATGACTTATCGCGGTAATGGACGTTATGAAGGTAAGATAGTTTCCTCAAAAACAGGTAAACATTTAATTGGTTATACTATCTCTAATATTGGTGATGGAACTAACAAAGCAAATGTCACCTTCAAACCTGGTCCGGTAAGTATGACGGAATCAGTGATCATTTCTGAACCGAATACCATTGTAGCTAATGGTCAAGCGACATCAACCATTACTATTCAGCTTAAAGATGCTAAAGGCAATAACCTTGATACTGATCAAGGGAAAATAAGCTTAATAGGTCTTAATTATGGTAAGATCGCACAAGATATGACCTATGTTGGAGAAGGGCGTTATGAAGGAAAAATTACCTCTACTCGTGCAAATAAAGATACTATTGGTTTCCAATTAGATAATCAACAAAGTAATAATACAACGACCGTAACCTATACGGCTGGTGAAGTTGATCTAACTAAATCGGTTATTACGGCTGATCCTACCGATATTTTAGCCAATAATAAGGATGAATCATTAATTACTGTTCAGCTAAAAGATAGCTATGGCAATGACATAGGAATAAAAGCTGGTGAGGTAATGCTAGAAGGTCTTGTTATCGGTAAAATAAAAGGCAATGCGGGCAGCATTAAGCTTCAATATCAAGGAGAAGGTAAATATACTGGATCAATTATCTCAAATTTAAGTGGTACAGATAATATAGGCTTTAATCTTGACGGAGAAACGGCTAACGGTCCAGAAACAAACGTATCCATTAATTACCACCCAGGTCCGGTAGATATAGACGTCTCTACTATCGATATTTCACCTAAGAAAATTCTTGCTGATGGTAAAGCTCAATCGACAATTACTATTGAGTTAAAAGATAAAGATGGTAATCATCAAGCTAAGAATATCGGTGTAATTGAAATACTAGGAATTGTTACTGGTATTGAACCAAAAGATGTTAAGAACGTTACTTATATTGGTAATGGTGTCTATCAAACAACCGTAACTTCAACTAATGTTGGATCAGATACTATCTCATATCGATTAACTGAAACGTCAACTAATAAAGTGCACAATAGTTCCCAAAAGGTAACTATTGAATATATTGCTGGTGCGGTTGATCCATCTAAATCAACGATAGAGATAGATAAAACCAGTATTAAAGCAGATGGTGTAGAACAAGCAATTGTCACGGTAAGTTTACGTGATCAATACAATCATTTAATTCCTGGCTCTTCAAATGAGGTTATGCTAATTTTGAAAGGTGATGGAGTTGGTGAGTTTACGCCAATGACTAATACAGGTAATGGCATTTATCAATTTACAGTTAACTCAACAGTAACGGGTACAGACAATTTTGAATATCGTTATTTTGAAGGCCAAGGTTGGTTAAATGGAGATGGCAATGTATCAGTAACCTACAAACCTGGTGCTATTGACGTCACTAAGTCATCAATTGAAGTTGAACCACCGGCTATTATTTCTGATAATTTAGATAAAGCTACTATTACTGTTACGCTACGTGATAGTCATAACAATTTAATCACTACACCAAATACGCAAGTTAAATTGGACGTTAGTGGTGATAAGATAGGTGAAACACCAGTAGCCATTACGCCAAATAATGATGGCATATTCAAATTTACTGTCACCTCTACAAAACCAGGTAAAGATATTTTCTCTTACCAATTTAATGAAAATGATAGTTGGTTATCTGGTCAAAATAATGTTGAGGTTGAATATCTAATTAGTGATAAGTTTGACCAAACGGCGTCAAGTATTGAAGCGGAGCCAGCACAGATAGTGGCAGATGGGTTACAGACTTCAACAATAACTGTTAAGTTATTCTATGAGTCCAATCCAACACAGCCATTAGCGGGCTTAGGTGATCGCTTAGAGGTGGTGGGTAAAGATGGACAAGTAGGTCAAGTTAAGTTTGTTAACGAAACTAATGGTGTCTACACCTTTAGCGTGAGCTCAACAAGCTTAGGTAAAGATGAGTTTATCTTCAAAACCAGCAAGTCAACCAGCCAACAGTCAGCGGCGGTAGACTATATAGCGGGTGATGCCTTTGATGAAGCGAAGTCAACGATTAAGGCAAATCCAAGTCAAATCGTGGCAGATGGCGCAGATACGTCAACTATCACTGTTGAACTCTACTATCCAAATTCAGACGTACCATTAGCGGGCTTAGGTGATCGCTTAGAGGTGGTGGGTAAAGATGGACAAGTAGGTCAAGTTAAGTTTGTTAACGAAACTAATGGTGTCTACACCTTTAGCGTGAGCTCAACAAGCTTAGGTAAAGATGAGTTTATCTTCAAAACCAGCAAGTCAACCAGCCAACAGTCAGCGGCGGTAGACTATATAGCGGGTGATGCCTTTGATGAAGCGAAGTCAACGATTAAGGCAAATCCAAGTCAAATCGTGGCAGATGGCGCAGATACGTCAACTATCACTGTTGAACTCTACTATCCAAATTCAGACGTACCATTAGCGGGCTTAGGTGATCGCTTAGAGGTGGTGGGTAAAGATGGACAAGTAGGTCAAGTTAAGTTTGTTAACGAAACTAATGGTGTCTACACCTTTA
>NZ_AWGA01000120.1 GCF_000471645.3 Candidatus Schmidhempelia bombi str. Bimp
AAAAGATAGGACGTGATATATTGTTCGCATAACTCTCCGATTCTGGACGAATAATCCGTATCTCTTTTGATGAATTGGGTATGTTAGGTTCATTGGGTATTGGTGAATTTGGATGCCACCATTATCTACCCAGTTACCATTTTGTCTATAGGTTTATCCCGCGCAGTTAGTACAGTTATTTAAAATTAATTTGCCACTTTGATGCATATTACCGTCTAACGATAATTGCCACATTGGTTAATAGTGCTTTACCGTAACTATTAATTAGGATTGTTCCTTTATTATTAATTTCCCTAAGCCGTTGGCTATGCCCACCTAGATTTAATGTTCCATCTTTACTAATCGCTACATTAGAGGTATTGGCTATGGCATAATCAACACCTAGCACCATCATTACTGTTCAATGAACCATTACCACCATTCCCACGGCTAATTCCACCCCGTTAACTATTTTAAACGATCGCCTTGAATTGCAATATTACCATTACCCCATTTTTTGCACTGTCAATCTCCATGAATGCCATCTAATCCCTTAGCTTGTTCCAATTGATACTCGCTGCTGTCGCTAGGGAGGGGATATGTCGTGTTTCGGCTAAAGCTTCACTTGCCTAACAATAGGCTGCTTACTATTAAGCCGATAGTTGTGGTTGCTTTTTTATGAGATTGAGTAAACCCACCAACAGCAGACCATGATTGATGTACAACACGCCAAATTAATCGATAAATAAAGTTCATCTTCCTTCCCTTAATATGTATATAACTTACTAGGAATACGCAATATTAAATTTTCATTCTGTATTGATTATCTATTTTTGTTTGGTCGATATTGAGGTAATTTGCTTTTTTGTAACGCTTATTATTACTAATTATTCGGGTTACTGGCAAGCCATTCCCCGATATTAGCGTTTAATGTTCTAGCTCCGTCCAGTTAATTAAGGATGTGAAAGTACATGACGAGTATAATCGGTTAAGGCGTTAGAAATGGATATCATCATAGTACTTTCAGGCCCAAAACGATGCCAGTATAACATGCGTCTTTGGTATAGCCCTGCGGTTAAATCAATTAATTGTCCCGTCTCTAACTCTTTTTCAACTTGTAAACGCGGGATCATACAACATGCAGAACCCTGTTTGGCTAACCCAACAAATGCTTCAGAGGAGTTAATAATGTGGCAGGTCACACTGCCTGGTGCTAAATTGAAGTTCTCTTGTAGGAAAGCTTGGTGCATATCATCAAGATGATCAAAGGCCACTGCTGGTGCTCGCAATAGCGAAGAACGGGTGACACCATTAGGAAAATATTTTTCTGCAAATTCAGGCGACGCAACAAAGATATAATCTAAAGCGCCTAATCGACTGGATAAACATCCTGGCAAGGGTTGTGATTGAATACTAATTGCCCCAACGACGGTTCCTAAACGTAACATATCTAATGTCCGTTCTTCATCTTTGACCACAATTTCGAAACGTAACGTGTTTTTATCTAATATTGGTTTTAGTGCGGGTAATAACCACGTTGCTAACGAATCCGCATTAACGGCAATCGACAATGAAAGTGGGGTATTGGTATGATCAGTATTACCTAGCCACTGGTGCTCAAGCAGTTCAACTTGATGCAATAAACCAAGTAAATGCTCACCTTGCTTAGTCGCTTTAGGAGGAATGGTTCTTACCAGTAGTTGCTGTCCAAAAAAACTTTCAAGTTGTTTGATTCGTTGTGAAACAGCTGGTTGGGTAATACATAGTTTATCTGCTGCACGTTCAAAACCCCGTTCTTTTACTACTGCATCTAATGCTTGTAAGGCTCTATAATCTGGACGTTTCATTCATACCCCTTCACTTCTGTTACGGCTTAGATACCGATTTTTCTATTTTAATAAAAAAGCATTTATAACGATTTTTTGTTACTACATTGTGTGATTTTTATTGCTCAATGGTTTACTATGCCATATCTT
>NZ_AWGA01000042.1 GCF_000471645.3 Candidatus Schmidhempelia bombi str. Bimp
ATAGAGGATTAATTTGGTTAAAAATTTTATTTATTACTTCGAGCATCTCATCCAGAACTGCGCACAGTTGTTTACTACTTAGATTATTTTGTAAACTTTCTAAATGTTTAGCGAGATATTTAAGTGGTTGATGAATATTTAAGGCTTTTAATGTTTTTTGTACCGCAGGGGTATCTAAATAAATATGTAACTGCTTTATTCCTTTTTCAACCGCTAGGGTTAGCAAGTGTTGTTTAACTTTATTACCAGCATGTAAATATAGACGTCTTATCGGTGCAAATAAAATTTTTAAACAGCCTTTAACCAGCGAGCCTAATACGGGAAAGAGTCCAATTAAAGTCAAGACCAGCGCCACCCATGCCATGGTGTCACCGGTATCCTGATTAA
Organism: Candidatus Schmidhempelia bombi str. Bimp; assembly: GCF_000471645.3. Taxonomy (GTDB): domain Bacteria; phylum Pseudomonadota; class Gammaproteobacteria; order Enterobacterales; family Orbaceae; genus Utexia; species Utexia bombi. Next base: position 388 of record NZ_AWGA01000042.1, read on the forward strand.
TTTTTTTAGCATTGGCGATAATATCACGAATATCACAAATTTGATCGACGAATGGGATCATGGAGATGACCGTGCCCGTGGCCATTTGGGCGGTAGTTTGCTCTTCATTAAAATCCCCCTGAAGTACCTCCCATACCCATGCGGCAGAGGCGACTAACTTGTCTTTAATATGATTAGGAAAGGCTTTAAAGAAGGCTAAAGCACTCTTAAACGCTTCTGAAAATTCCATGTTGATTATCCTTATTCATTTATTTTTTGTAATTCTGTTAATAATGGTTGATAATCCCCCCACGCTGTCTCTGGCAATGGGTCGGGTAAGTGATAGGTGACGGTGCCCTTTTCTAACGGTACCGATTCATGATAAGCATAGCCGTTCTCATCTAATACGCCTTCAATCACTTTACCGCCGATGAATTTAATTTTATAAGGTACATTTGCCATTGGTGATAAGTCACTATCACGAAAATCAAGGGATAAACTGTAATTTCTATCACAGAAAGCCGGTAAGTAACGCGGTTCATACCTTTGTGATTTTTGCCCCATTTTTTGAATTAAGGAACATTTTAATCGGATCGGATTTTCAGTCCCTAATTCAATCCCTTGTTGGCTAATTTTGATATAGCTGCCACCACTAAGTAGCGTGATCCCTTTCTCGGCAGTGAGTGTGGTTTCTCCGTTAACGCTGTCTATGGTTAGGTTATCTTTCGCCATTAATGCTAAAGCATCATTTTGTGCTTGTATCTCTACTTTGCCTTTGGAAGCAAACAGTTTTATCCCCATTTTGTGAGCAAAAAAGCTTAATGCTTCACCGGCTGCTAGGGTGATTTTCTTTAAGCTGCTAATATCGGTGTTGGCTTGCGCTGTGAGCGTCGTGGTGTTGCCTGATGATAATTGAATATTTTCTGGGCTGGTTAATCCTATTCCCTGTTCAGCATAAGCCAATAACCCATTTTGACTAAGGTTAGTTAGGCTTTGTGTTAATTGCCGTTGACTTTCGATATCGGCAGGATAAGCATTAGCGTTATCGGCTGTTTGTTGTAAAGATTTGGCAATGGATAACGCATTTTCTAGTTGGGTTATGACTTGCTGCATGTCCAGTTGTTTATCTTTAGCTTTAGGTGCCGTGGTTGTGGTCAGATATAAGCCGCTATTGGCTGAGATCGTCCCCCATTTATCGGTACGCAGTTCAAATCCTTCTCCACGCGGGTTTTTTTGCTGGTCAACAATATGCCCAAGATTGAGCTGGGTTTTGCCGTATTCGGTAGCCAATTTTATATGTTCTTGACCGCGTTTATCATCCATGCGCAATTTGTTATTGGCTGGCGTGCGAATAACATTACGATGTTTGTTTTTGGTACTGATTGGGTCAGGGTGCACACTATTATGTAAGGCGTACGCAATATACGGACGATTGGGATTACCCTGAGTAAAAGCGATAGCGACTTCGGTCCCATCAATTAGTGGAAAGTGAAAACCATAGGTCTCGCCAGCGTACGGTTTAGCTAGGCGTAGCCATAAGCTCTCCTGACCGCGTTGCCACTCATTTAAATCAAAATTAAATTTAACCCGATATCGACCCTGTGTATCTATATAACCATATGTATCATTATCAGGACTGGTCACCCTTGCAGGTAGAGTCCCGTTGATTCTTGGCATAGGTAATACTGGCGGACGATAGGGTTTTAATTGGTTAAATGGGATGGCGGTAAAGGTTAATTGGTAGCTATCGCTACGGTTACCAGTGCCATGGGTACTGAGAATAATTAATCCCTGACTGATATCCTGCGCTAAAGGGGCATGGTTAATGATAATCCGCTGTCCTGGCGTTAAATTATATTGGTTGCTCTTGCCTGTGATAATTCGCTGTTGGCTGATATATTGCTGATGACGAAGAGTGGCATACCATGTGCCTGATTCAGGGGTGTCGATATCGCCCTTCTTCTGATAATGTTCACCATATAAGTAGTGATTCCCTTCGGTGGTGTTATCGTCAGGTTGGCTATTAACCTGCGCTAGATGATCGCTATTTGCTTGACGATAGTTATAATTTTGCACTTGAACGGATTGGGGTACCATTTTACTTTGTAGTTGTAAATCCCAGACACTGTGCGTGCCGCTATCATCGGTTCCACTCGGTGGTTGATAGGTGATAACGCCACCTTCTGCAAAGCCCTGTTGGTTGTCACTAATAATGACGACTTCGCAGTTATGCTCATTATCCGTTTCAAACCGTAACCAGACGCCAATATCCGCTAAAATACGTTGAATAAAGGCTAAATCACTCTCCTGCCATTGGGTGATAAATTCACGCATCGGGTAGGTGTCACGCAAATCCAATCGATAATCTATTCCTGTAAAGCCATGTTTACGTAATACCTGCTCCACCACGGCAATTACACTCTGATTTTGGTAAATCGCACTATAATGATGTAATTTTAGTAGAGCCAAACGTGGCTCGAGTACCAATTTATAGCGTGCTTCCTGTCGATTCACGGCAATTTGACTAAATTCGGTTATTACACCATATAACGTACGAGGTAAAGTTGGTGGGGTTAATGAACTGAGTGTATTTAACAAAATAGGACGGGATGGCGGCTGAAAAGTTAAGGTAGCATGTTGAGCAAGGATAGCATCTACCTGAATTTGCGCATCACTTGAGGTAACAACAATTTCATAGCGCCAAGGCTGATTAAGTGACGCTGTGCCATTAATGGATAAGATCGAGAAAGGTAGATGTTTATTGGTTATTTTTAATATATAAGCGTTTGATGTTGTTGAAGATGACATAGGCGTCAGTAAGTCAGATTCTATCATACTCTTCCCCCTTATTGTGTCTGAGATATTTTTATTATCAATAGAATTAATTTATTAGTTTAATCGAATTAGATTATTTTTTAAACTGTACTAAAAGGCGATGGTATTGCGTCATAAATCATTGTTAAAGGGATTATTATTAGGATCGAAACTCACCTATATTGAATTAAGGTAATCTAAACGTGTATCGGTGGTGTTAATGGCAGTAAACCATGAGCGGTTTGCGTGACCGTTCATGGCATATTAATTAATCAGTTAATATCAAGCGTACCGAGATAGTCGCCCAAAAGGGGTAGCGGATGTCAGATCATTAATTAAGTATTGTGAATAGCAATAATCGAATTAATAACATTGATGATTAATGGAGAATACATAATCATTAATTAATTTTTTCAGGTTAAGGTTGTTATGCCCAGCAAAATTAAGTTTATTGATGATCTGTTCAGGATGTTTATCCATATAGTAACGGTATTGGGCTATATAGTGTTTCGCAATTGGTTGATATGACCAATGCCACTCTTCAGGTTGGTAACCGACCTTACGACCTTGGGTAAACGACTGACAAAAACCATATTTAGGCATATTTTTTATTAACCAGTCGTATAGGATTTTACCTTGTTGATCTTGTAGGAAATAACTTGATTCAAGGCTGGTAATATCAACGTCTGTTCCCCAGTGATGACGTGATGTTCCTGGCATTGAAGAGTATTGTAAGATGGCATCTGCCGTTTTATGGCTATTTTTATATTTTGTATAGAGTGTCTTCCATTTACGTTGCCAAATCCCGTTTTGATAAGCATAGTTACGGGTGGCACTGATGATGATAAACGGCAAGGTTGGGTGTTCAGCTTTAAAGGCTTGATACGCTTCGATTAATTTTTCAGCGACCGGTTTTTGTAAATACATATTTGGTTTATTCACGGGCAAAATAGTATGGTCTAAATTAATGTAATTGGGATGGGTTTTTTCATTGAATTGCCCAATTAGTTCGTTTAAGGGAACGGTTGCTGCAAATGTTGAATGTGTCGTCATAAATAGGATTGTCACTAAAAGCGAGATAAAGATCTTCATCATCATACCAAGTTATTAAATAATAGAGTGATATTAACACAGAAAATAGGCAAATTATTTGCTAACAAGGTCGAAAAATCATTTATTTATCGGCCAATTTACATTGGCGAGTTCAATGAAAATCAGTATAATCACCGCTCTTTATAGTGCTCTTTGCCGTAATGTGTAAAAACGAGGCCTCCATGTTACACAATAATCCTGCTATTGATCATGATCAAGTAGCTTTTTCATCATCTGAAAAAATTAATTTATTAAACTTAACTCGTCCAGCTATGCGTGAGTTTTTTGCTGAATTAGGCGAGAAACCTTTTCGTGCCGATCAAGTGATGAAGTGGATCTATCACTTTGGGTGTGATGATTTCGATCAAATGACCGATATTAATAAAAAATTACGTGAACGTTTAAAAGCCATTGCTGAAATTTCAGCACCTGAGATTGCGGTGGAACAGCGGTCTAAAGATGGTACGATTAAATGGGCGTTGTCGGTTGGTGGTAATCAACAAATCGAAACGGTATATATTCCTGAGCGTGATCGGGCGACGTTGTGTGTATCGTCGCAAGTTGGATGTGCGTTAGCTTGTCGTTTTTGTTCGACCGCACAGCAAGGTTTTAATCGCAATTTACGCGTGTCAGAAATTATTGGTCAAGTATGGCGCGCCTCAAAAGTTATCGGCAATACTGGGGTAACTGGGCAACGACCTATTACTAATGTTGTGATGATGGGAATGGGGGAACCTTTACTTAATGTGACCAATGTCGTACCGGCAATGGAAATTATGCTTGATGATTTTGGCTATGGTTTATCTAAGCGTCGTGTGACCTTGTCTACATCGGGAGTGGTGCCGGCTTTAGATAAATTGGCAGGAATGATTGATGTGGCGCTAGCTATTTCCTTACATGCGCCTAATGATACGATTCGTAATCAGATTATGCCAATTAATGAAAAATATAATATGACGATGTTGCTTGATTCGGTTAACCGTTATTTGGCGGTATCGAACGCTAATCATGGTAAAGTGACGATTGAATACGTATTATTAAATCAGATTAATGATGGCGTTGAACATGCTAAGCAGTTAGCAGAAAGATTAAAAAATACGCCATGTAAGATTAATTTGATTCCTTGGAACCCCTTCCCAGGTGCACCTTATGATCGCAGCTCTAATACACGTATTGATCGGTTTATGAAAACGCTAATGGAGTATGGTTATACCGTCATTATTCGTAAAACTCGCGGTGATGATATTGATGCCGCTTGTGGTCAGTTAGCAGGTGATGTTATTGATAGAACCAAGCGCACACAGATAAATAGCAGACCTGACAAGGGGATTAATATTCAGCAGGTATTTTGAGGTAGTTATCCCAGTAACCTAATATAAAGGTGTTGATATGAGACAGATAAAATGGATATTGATTATATTGTTCGTATTTTATCTGTCTGGGTGTCATTCTCCCTCGTTGACTGATTTTGATCAGGAGCGTGCGACAGAGGCAAGATTAAAATTAGCCATCGCTTATCTTGATAGTCAGCCCGAAAATCGTTATTATCAGCAGCTTGCTTATCAAAATTTATTATTAGCTAAGCAATATTCACCGAATAGTGAGGCTGTTTTATTGGTTATGGCTCGTTTTTATCAACAAATTGGGCAACCTGAACAAGCAGACTATTACTATCAACAGTTAGTACGGCTACGATCTAAATCCGGCGCTTTTTTCATCCAGTACGGGCGTTTTTTATGTCATAGTGGACGATATCAAGATGCTAAGTATTATTTTGATCACGCCATCAAGCGAAATGATTTTCAATGGCAGATTGAAGCGATAGAACATTACGCTCACTGCTTAAGATTACAAGAGCGACATCAAGAAGCTGAGCAACAGTTAGCTTTACTGTTATCGCTTTCACCACAAAAGTAAAACGTTATTTATCAAGAGACGTCATTGTCTATTTTATATATGAAATAGCGTGGAAGTAGCAATTCAATCAATCGTTAATTATAGCGATAATTAATTTAATAAAAAAATAATAGGTAGTGTGAGCAATGAATTTTTTTCCTCTAATGTTAATTGCATTGGCGATGTCGACTGACGCCTTTGCTGTGGCAATTTGTAAAGGTGTAGCGATGAAAACGCCTCGATTGAGCGATGCCATAAAAGTGGGGGTTTTATTTGGTTTTATTGAAGCCATTACCCCGATTTTAGGTTGGTTATTGGGGTATGTCGCTGTGCAATATATCGCTCAGTGGGATCATTGGGTTATCTTGGCACTGATGCTATTTCTCGGAAGCCGTATGATTGTGAATGGGCGCGAACAAAGCGGAGACGCGTGTGAAGAGCGTCAGGCTAAAACCGAGTCGCTTTTTATGTTAATTTTAACCGCTATATCAACCAGTATTGATGCTTTTGCGGTAGGAATTAGCTTAGCCTTTGCCAGTGTTAATATTGGTCTGGCAGCATTATGTATTGGTCTTGCCACCTGTATAATGGTGACTATTGGTATTTTATTAGGTAAAAATCTTGGTATGCTTATCGGTAAGCGTGCAGAGATATTAGGCGGTATCGTATTGATATTAATTGGTTTTTTTACTTTTTTTACCCATTCATAATGCGATAAGCGGTTGATGATTTCATCATTGGTTGGCTAAACTAGCTTCTGACTAATTTACTATAAAAAGGTGTAGTAATATTGATTTTATGCATTAAATAAAAAAGCGCTGTTAACAGCGCTTTTTTTGTAACTTGGAATCAATGAGGGAAAATGAATTACATCATTCCACCCATACCACCCATGCCGCCCATACCACCAGCAGCACCTAAATCAGCTTTATCATCTTTAGGTAAATCAGTTACCATACATTCAGTCGTAATCATAAGACCAGCAACAGACGCTGCGTATTGCAATGCGCTACGGGTTACTTTAGTTGGATCTAAGATACCCATTGCAATCATATCGCCGTACTCTTCGGTCGATGCATTATAACCATAGTTACCTTGACCTGCTTTGACTGAGTTAGCAACAACGGATGCCTCTTCACCACAGTTAGTCACGATTTGACGTAGTGGTGCTTCCATTGCACGTAAAGCTACTTTAATACCGACGTTTTGATCTTCGTTATCACCTTTAAGCGCAGTGATCGAACTTGCTGCACGTACTAGCGCTACACCACCACCAGCAACAATACCTTCTTCAACGGCTGCACGTGTTGCATGTAATGCATCTTCAACACGCGCTTTCTTCTCTTTCATTTCAACTTCTGTTGCTGCACCAACTTTAATTACTGCAACACCACCAGCTAGTTTTGCAACGCGTTCTTGTAACTTCTCTTTGTCATATTCAGAGGTCGCTTCTTCAATTTGCTGACGAATTTGGTTTACACGTGCTTCAATCAGTGCTTGGTCACCAATACCATCAATAATCGTGGTATTTTCTTTATTGATAACCACACGTTTCGCTTGACCTAAATCTTCTAAAGTTGTTTTTTCAAGCTCTAGACCGATCTCTTCAGAAATAACAGTACCAGACGTTAAGATAGCAATATCTTGTAACATGGCTTTACGACGATCACCAAAACCAGGTGCTTTTACCGCAGCTACTTTAACGATACCACGCATGGTATTCACAACTAAGGTTGCTAAAGCTTCACCTTCTACATCTTCGGCAATGATTAACAGTGATTTACCTGCTTTTGCTACCGCTTCGAGTACTGGTAATAACTCACGGATATTAGAGATTTTTTTATCAACTAATAAAATGAATGGACTTTCTAATTCAACGGTTGCGGTCTCAGGTTTATTGATGAAATAAGGAGATAAATAACCGCGGTCGAATTGCATACCTTCAACGACATCTAATTCATCTTCAAGACCTGTACCATCTTCAACGGTGATAACCCCTTCTTTGCCTACTTTTTCCATCGCTTCAGCAATAAGTTTACCAACTGTTGCATCAGAGTTAGCGGAAATCGTACCCACTTGAGCAATTTCAGTTGAGTTTGAACATGGACGAGATAATTTTTTTAACTCTTCTACTGCCGCGGTTACCGCTTTATCGATACCACGTTTTAAATCCATTGGATTCATGCCAGCTGCAACAGCTTTTAACCCTTCGTTCACAATTGCTTGTGCAAGAACGGTTGCGGTAGTTGTACCATCACCTGCTGCATCATTGGCTTTAGACGCTACTTCTTTAACCATTTGTGCGCCCATGTTCTCAAATTTATCTTCTAATTCGATTTCACGAGCAACAGAAACACCGTCTTTAGTAATCGTTGGCGCACCAAAAGATTTATCTAAAACCACATTACGTCCTTTTGGTCCTAGGGTAACTTTTACTGCATCAGCGAGGATATTAACACCTTGTAACATTTTTACGCGCGCATCATTGCCAAATTTTACGTCTTTAGCTGCCATTTTGTCACTTCTCCTAAAATTTGTATTCGTTAATATTTAATTCAATTATTCTTGAACGATGGCTAAAATATCGTTTTCTGATAGAATTAAAACTTCTTCATTATCGATTTTCTCAGTTTTAACACCATAACCTTCATTGAAAATAACGATATTACCTACTTTCACATCTAAAGGTTGAACTTGACCATTTTCTAAAATACGACCGTTACCGACAGCAATTACCTCACCACGGGTTGATTTGCCAGCTGCAGAGCCAGTTAAAACGATACCTCCAGCAGATTTAGATTCTACTTCTTTACGTTTGATGATAACTCGATCATGCAATGGACGAATGTTCATTAGTCTCTCCTATAACTGAATTTTATATTAAATGATTTTATTTAAAGGTAGAAAATAAGTTCATCAATGAGAACTTCCTATTATTACCTGACAATATGGGGATTTTGCTTTTAATCTTCAAGTCTATCTCACTAAAAATTTTTTATTTGCCTATTTTATCGTCATATTTATGTGAAAAACTTCCCTCAATAATATCATCGTTCTGATTTGTATAAGCGTTTCTAGAAGTGAATACAAAATTGAAGTAAGGATGACGCTTTATTTTGGCGATAACATAATTGCTAAATAGGTTTTGTACGCTAGGAATCAGTAAAAATGCGCCAAGGATATCGGTTAAAAAGCCAGGAATCACCAGTAATAAACTCGCTAACAGTGTTGCCATACTTTTTTTCGATGGCTGTAGATCGTTTCCGTCAAAATAATGTGTTTGTTGCATTGATAAAATAGATGTCAAACGTTGTCTTTTTAATAACGACATTCCAATACATGATGTAGTAAAAAAAGCAATAAGGGTAAACAGTACCCCCAGTTGATTGGCAATGGTCACAAACAGGTTAACTTCAAGATAGAGATATATAAGTAAGAATAGTATTAGTAAACGTTTCATCAGGTTATACCATTATTTGATTAAGATAATATTGTAGTTTATATAAGTACTGTATAGCATATTTTCAATAAACGGTAAAAAAATGGACTAAATCAATGGTAATTGTACTGTGGTAGACGTTATCCAGATGATTTATAATGTTATCTGGCTCATTGTATTAGATAAGTAAAGGTCATTTTTATAAACAGATAAGCGAAAATAGTTAATGAAGATCATCATGTTGCTAGCCATCATTGCTCTTATTAGGTAGCAATTTCTTAGTACATTAATTTGAGAAGCGCGATGATTAAGTGACTATTTTCAGGTTAACAGATTGGGTTTTATCCATAATTATGCTAGTATAATTATGGATAAAAAAGGATATGTTACTGTTTTTATTATAAATATAAATAATTTTTTAATGTTATTACAATAACCTTTTTCTTTTGGTTTTATTACCACTTCTATTATTACTGATGATGATTCTTGACGCTTAACATGTTAGCTTTTATTGCTAACGGTTTTAGTCAATTTGCCATTACCTATTTTTTACGTTAATTAATTCAAATTACAATAATTTTAAAATATTTTGGAGTTTTTATGTTGTACTGGGTTTACCTAGTTATCGCCATCGCCACTGAGATCGTCTCGACCCTTTCAATGAAACATGCCAGTATGACGGGTGAACATTTCGGTTACTTAGTGATGTATGTGATGATCACCTGTTCCTATATCTGTTTAGCTATAGCTATTAAGCGTATTGCATTGGGGGTGGCCTATGCATTGTGGGAAGGGATTGGCACTTTTTTTATTACCATTTTTAGTATTATGCTGTTTAATGAGCCTATGAATTGGGTAAAAGCGTTCGGATTGTTAATGTTATTGATCGGTTTATCATTAGTAAAATCAGGAACGAGTATTAAAGCTAAAACTAAGTCGGATCAAAAGCTACAAGGCTAAGGAAACCATTATGCAGAATGTTGAATATTATCATGTTATTTATCTAATTATTGCTACATTGCTAGAAATTGTAGCAAATATCTTTTTGAAACTTTCTGATGGTTTTAAACGCATTTGGTTGGGCGCATTATCGTTAACCTTTGTTTTAGCGGCGTTTACCTGTTTTTCCCAAGCTGTTAAAGGGTTTGATTTATCTGTTGCTTATGCGTTGTGGGGCGGATTTGGTGTCGTTGCGACCGCTTTAGCTGGATTAGTTTTTTTTGGACAACAATTAAATTGGCGCGGTTGGCTGGGAATTCTTACGCTTATTTTAGGTATGGTCATTATTAAATTCGCCTAGCTAGATAGAATCAGTAGGCTAGGCGACAAGTAGTTGCGTCAACGCGACATCGGTTATATCCGTTATTTAAACGGATATAACCGTCATTGATTATTTGGTAATACGTTTATATTTTGCGCGTTTCGGCTCTAAGGCATCGGCACCAAGCGTACGTTTTTTCCACTCTTCGTATTCAGTAAAGTTGCCTTCAAAGAATTCGATATGACCTTCATCTTGATAGTCTATAATGTGTGTTGCGATACGATCTAAGAACCAACGATCATGCGAGATAACTAATGCACAACCTGGGAATTCAAGTAAGGCATTTTCTAAGGCGCGTAACGTTTCAACGTCCAAATCATTGGTGGGTTCATCAAGCAGTAATACATTTCCGCCCACTTGCAATAATTTAGCTAAATGCACACGTCCGCGTTCACCCCCCGATAATTCACCGACCCGTTTTTGTTGATCTACCCCTTTAAAATTAAAACGACCAACGTAAGCACGGCTTGGGATTTCAAAGTTACCGATACGCATAATATCTTGACCGTTAGAAATTTCTTCCCAGACACTCTTTTTATCATCCATACTATCGCGGAATTGATCTACCGAAGCAAGCTGGACCGTTTCACCAAGGGTAATGCTACCTGAGTCAGGTTGTTCTTTCCCTGATAATAAACGGAATAGTGTCGATTTACCCGCACCATTAGGACCGATGATACCAACAATAGCACCTTTAGGAATACTAAAAGAGAGATCATCGATTAATAGACGATCGCCATAAGCTTTACTCAAATGCGCAACGTCGATGACTTTCTCTCCTAAACGTGTCCCAGGTGGAATAAATAATTCATTGGTTTCATTACGTTTTTGGTAATCAGTGCTGTTTAGCTCATCAAAACGAGCAAGTCTCGCTTTACTTTTTGCTTGTCGACCTTTTGGATTTTGTCTTACCCATTCGAGCTCTTTTTCAATCGATTTACGGCGCGCCGCTTCGGTCGAGGCTTCTTGAGCTAATCGCTGATCTTTCTGCGCTAACCAAGATGAATAGTTGCCTTCCCAAGGAATCCCTTCACCACGATCCAGTTCTAAGATCCAGCCTGCCACATTATCGAGGAAATAGCGGTCATGGGTGACGGCCACCACTGTCCCCTCATAGTCATGTAGGAAGCGTTCTAACCAAGCGACCGATTCGGCATCTAAGTGGTTCGTTGGTTCATCTAATAATAACATGTCAGGTTTTTCTAATAGCAGACGACATAGCGCGACTCGGCGGCGTTCCCCCCCTGATAAGTGTTCAATTTTAGCTTCCCAATCAGGTAAGCGTAACGCATCGGCTGCACGTTCTAATTGACTATTTAGATTATGTGCATCATGCGTTTGAATAATCGCTTCCAATTTGGCTTGTTCTTGGGCTAATTTATCAAAATCAGCATCAGGATCGGCATAAGCCGCATAAACTTCGTCTAATCGAGCTAATGCGTGTTTCGCTTCAGCCATAGCTTCTTCTACCGCTTCACGTACCGTCTGATTCGGATCTAGTTTAGGTTCTTGAGGTAAATAGCCAATTTTTAATCCAGGTTGCGGGCGGGCTTCC
>NZ_AWGA01000121.1 GCF_000471645.3 Candidatus Schmidhempelia bombi str. Bimp
CAAAACCGCCGCCCGCCGCGCCCCCGCTGTTGTTTATATTGCTGTGTTTGTTCGGCATCAGCCACAATTGACCCCCACGCTTCTACGGGATCTGAATATTTCGTTTTAGCCTCACGCCATAATCTTAATAACTGTTTACGAATTAATGGATATTTAACCCGATTGGCGCTATACAGATACCAAGAGTAGCTGGCCCCACGAGGACACCCCCGTGGCTCATGATTCGGTAAATCAGGGCGAGTACGAGGATAATCTGTTTGTTGTGTTTCCCACGTGACTAATCCGTTTTTAACATAAATTTTCCAGCTACATGAGCCAGTACAATTAACCCCATGGGTAGAACGGACAATTTTGTCATGTTGCCAACGTTGGCGATAACTATTTTCCCAGTCACGGTCAACGGTAACCGTTTCCCCATGCCCATCGGCAAAGGTGGTTTTGATTGGTTTAAAATAACGAAACCGATCGAGAAATTTACTCATTGATATTGCTCCTGCAATAATTGCTCACATAATCGTATTTAAAGTGATGATTATGATTTGAATTTACGTGCATAACCTAACTGAGTAATAACTGCACACAGAATATAAAATAGTAAAAATAAAAAGAACGCATAATCAACAGCACCAAGATAAGTCATGGATAAACTGAATATTTGAGGAATAAAAAAGCCACCGATGGCGCCAATCGCCGAAATAAAACCTAATGCGGCGGCAGTTTCAGTCGCCGCTTGGTGTTGTGCGCGACTAAGCGCCATACCTGCTTTAGTTAATTTATCTAACGTTATTTGCCTAAAAATAATCGCGATCACTTGAAATGTTGAACCACTACCAAATCCCGCGGTAAAAAATAGACAAAGAAAACAGAGATAAAAGCCAATAAACGAGCCTGAATAATGTTGATTAGGTAAGGTAGCAAAAAGTAACATCACAAATAAAATCATCAATAGATAATTAATAAATGTTGCTTTAATTCCGCCTACGCGATCAGAAACAAAACCGCCTAATGGGCGTCCGATTGCACCGATAAGTGGTCCAGTGAAAGCATAAAACAGAATATTGATATGGGGAAATTGGGTTTTGCTTAGCATAGCAAATGCCGCAGAAAAACCGATAAACGAGCCGAATGTCGCTAAATAAAGAATACTCAATATCCACATCTGTTTATCTTTAAGCACTACCGACTGATCTTTAAATGAGGCTTTGCTACTATTAAGATCATTCATGCCCAAATAGGCAAACAGTGAACTTATTATCAACAGCGGGATCCAGATAAGGGCCGCATTTTGTAACCAAATAGGGTGATCGCCATCGATTTGCCCATGTTCGCTAGACCATAATGGGATAAAAATAATAAAAGAGGCAATAAGTTGTATCACACTAACCCCCATATTGCCTAAACCACCATTTAACCCCAAAGCACTGCCTTGCTTAGCCTTAGGAAAAAAGAAACTAATGTTAGCCATACTTGAGGCAAAATTAGCGCCACCCAGACCACACAATAAGGCAATAATTAAAAACGTAGCATAAGATGTGTGTGGATTTTGGATAGCAAAGGCTAACCATAAACAAGGAATAACAAGAATCAGAGTACTAAACGTTGTCCAACGCCTTCCGCCAAAAATAGGAATCACAAACGAATATGGGACACGAAATAACGCACCAGATACAGATGGAATCGCGGTTAACAGAAATAACTGATTAGTAGTGAAATTAAATCCAATACGATTAAGGTACACGGCAACGATACTAAATAGCATCCAGACACAAAAACCCAGCATTAGACAAGGGATAGAAATCCATAGGTTTCGGTTAGCAATGGCGTTCCCTGCTTGTTGCCAAAAAACGGGATCCTCAGGTCGCCAATCTTGAATCACGTTTTGGTTCGTTGATTTATTGGTACGCATTTAACACTCCTTGAAATTGGCTACTTTCCTTTGAAAATAGATTAGTCGCGTCTAATTAGACACTATAAAATTTTATCTGGAAAAACCTTACAATAATTCAGGTTATTTTAACGGAAATGAGTAAAAATAGCATTATTCTAAGTAATTACTACTAAGGGAGTAGACGCAGACAGACCTTACATGGTTAATGCTCTCTGTTGGAATGACAACACATTTTTAAACAACAAAACAGCTATTATATTTCAGTTTAATATCATTATTGATTTATATACTAGAATACTAATACAAGATATACCTATCAGCATATGACTAGATATTTAGTATTAAATAAGTTAAACCTCAAT
>NZ_AWGA01000043.1 GCF_000471645.3 Candidatus Schmidhempelia bombi str. Bimp
TTCAATTTCAGTATCAATGCCCGCCATAATTCTGAGCAAGGTTGATTTACCCGCACCATTTAATCCTAGTACACCAATTTTAGCACCAGGAAAAAAACTTAATGAAATATCTTTTAAAATATAGCGTTTAGGTGGAACAATCTTTCCCACCCGGTTCATGGTAAAAACATATTGCGCCATGCGGTTTTCCGTAAGTTAAAAGTAATAAAAGTGATATTGTAGCGATTCTTTGATTCGAATCTAGTACTAATTTGTTGTTAACTAGCTTAATAAAAGATTAGATCGTTACTTTTTACGTACATATTTTGCTTTTATATAACAAAACTAGGTGGTGGTTATCATTGGGCTAGTCCTTTGAAGCAGTATATTTAAAGCTTATGTAATTGAATGCAATTATCGTAGAACCTGCTAATTACTAGTAACAATGGGCGGCCAAAACGTCATAATTAGCCATATTTTTTCTGAAGGAAATAGACGATTATATAGTTAGAATAACGTCACTGAGCGCCAAGGATGGTTAAAGACCAATTTATTAATAAATCACAGATTAAAAACCAAATTAATGAATATTAATTCAATAATAATGAATAATTATTTACTTAATCCTGAGATAGGATATGATATACCTACCATTAAATAAGTTGTTTATCATAAGGTGAGATCATGCCTCCTAAGCAGCAAGTTATGTCTAGAACGTTATTTGATGAAATTATTCTTCCAGTCTATGCACCAGCACAATTCATTCCCGTTAAAGGTGAAGGCAGTCGTGTTTGGGATCAGCAAGGAAAAGAATATATCGATTTTGCTGGTGGTATTGCAGTAAATGCTTTAGGGCACTGTCATCCTAAATTAGTGGCAGCCTTACAAGCACAAAGTACTCAACTTTGGCATACCAGCAATGGATTTACCAATGAACCCGCATTAAGCTTGGCCTCACGTTTGGTTAACAATACTTTTGCTGAACGGGTCTTTTTTGCTAACTCTGGTGCGGAAGCCAATGAAGCAGCTTTTAAATTAGCTAGGCATTATGCAGTTAAAACCTTTAGCCCTTATAAAACTAAAATTATCGCTTTTTACCAAGGATTTCATGGGCGCACATTATTTACGGTATCGGTTGGTGGACAAGCCAAATACTCAGATGGTTTTGGCCCAAAACCTGCCGATATTGTGCATGTCCCGTTTAATGATCTTAATGCCGTTAAGGCCGTTATTGATGATCATACTTGTGCCGTAGTTCTCGAGCCGATTCAAGGCGAAGGTGGATTGACTGCGGCAACTAAGCCTTTTTTAAGTGGCTTACGTCAGCTATGTGATCAATGTAATGCATTATTAATTTTTGATGAAGTGCAATGTGGAATGGGGCGCACAGGCTCGCTGTTTTCTTATATGGACTATAATGTGACACCTGATATATTAACGTCGGCGAAAGCCTTGGGTGGCGGATTTCCCATCAGCGCTATGTTAACCACGCATAAAATTGCTAAAGTTATGTCTGCTGGATGTCATGGTACCACCTATGGCGGTAATCCACTTGCCTGTGCAGTGGCAAATGCGGCTTTTGATATCATTAATACGCCTGAAGTGTTATCTGGGGTAGCCGATCGATCGACACGATTTCTTCAACAATTAGAAAAAATAAACCAACAATATGGGGTATTTACTACTTATCGTGGTAAAGGGTTACTACTTGGCGCTGAATTAGCACCCGCTTACCAGGGACAGGCTGCCGATTTTGTCCAGCTTGCGGCTGAATTTGGTGTATTAATTTTAAATGCTGGGCATAATGTATTACGTTTTGCACCCTCTTTGATTATTGGCGAAAATGAAATCGAACAAGGTATGTTACGTTTAATGCAAGCGGTAAGTCACTTCGTTAAACGTTAAACAATCATTGTTGACGCTAGTCGATAATCAAGCATAGTAAATTTTAACTATCAGTTTAATCGCCTTAATGGCGATATTAGGTTAACTATGCTACATTACTGCTTAAACCCATTCATGACTATTGGATACGCTGATTGATAAGGTCATGAAAAATAGAGATAACCCCAATTTGTTTAAGTAAGTGGGCGATAAGTTGTCTTGGTAGCAACGTTATCCTAGCGATTAGCTCGATCGATGCAAGGTAAGATAACAATCGCTATAAGCTTACTGACATAAAAGAATAGGAGCCCTACTTGTGGCGTTAGTTCGTAGTTTAAATTATGCAAAAACGCATTTTGTGACAAGTGCCCCAGATATTACTCATTTACCGATCGACAGTGGCGTGGAAATCGCCTTTGCTGGTCGGTCTAATGCAGGTAAATCTAGTGCCTTAAATACGCTTACTCAACAAAAAAATCTGGCACGTACCAGTAAAACACCTGGACGCACGCAATTAATTAATTTATTTGAAGTTGAACCAGATTGCCGGCTAGTTGATTTGCCTGGTTATGGTTTCGCTCAAGTTCCTGAAGCGATTAAGCGTAAATGGCAAAAGTCACTGGGTGAATATTTACAAAAGCGTGAAAGTTTAAAAGGTTTGGTTGTTTTAATGGATATCCGCCATCCGCTAAAAGATCTTGATCAACAGATGATTGATTGGGCGGTTTCGGTGGATATTCCTGTTCTGTTATTGTTGACTAAAGCGGACAAATTAGCAAGCGGTGCTCAAAAACGTCAGCTTGATATGGTACGTGAAGCGATTTTGCCTTTTCAGGGAGACATTACAGTAGCGACGTTTTCCTCATTAAAAAAACAGGGAATAGAGCAACTAAAAAATAAACTAAATGAATGGTTTAGCCCCATAACGGCTGTTTAGACGTAACAAATGGTTACCATTTTGTTGTGTTATATTTATCCCATTAGTAATTTAAATAGAATGGCTATAAACTAGCATTATAGCCAATCACGATGTCAACGTTTTAACTTAAGTGGCAGCCCAATAGATAAGCATTTTTTTTATCATCTTCCTAGCCTTTGTGTTGTCCTATCAGGTCATTTATCTATAGTCAGCGACAGGTAAGCGCAATAAACTGATAAGTAATAAGCTGTTTAGGATAAGGATAACTATTAAATTGCTTAGATCGGTTACCATCAAGGTTTAATCAACTGCTGCAATTGGACGGCATTTCACGCTATACTATCCCTTTATCGTTGGATGTTAACTAAATTAACCCATAAGAATTGAATAAATAGTTGAGCTATTGAACGCTATTAATGTTTATGATCAATAATCATAGCCGATCAATTAAAGAGAATAGATTATGCAAGATATCCTTATTGTTATTCCTGCCAGATACTGCTCCTCACGATTTCCTGGCAAACCATTAGTGAAAATAGCTGGTATTGAGATGATTAAACGGGTGGCTGATATTGCGCGTTATGTCTGTGATAGTAATCATGATTGTCGTTATCTGGTTGCCACCGATGATCAGCGTATTGTTGATTTTTGTCAACAACACCAGATTCCAGTTAAAACGACGTCGACATCTTGTCAGAGTGGCACTGAACGTTGTTGGGATATCGTGGCTAATCTAGAGCAAAAACCAAAATTTATTATTAATTTACAAGGCGATAATCCACTTTGTCCTCCCCATGTTATCCAAGCTTTAATTGACACTTGGCGCCATGAACAGGCCGATATATTTACGCCATATATTCAACTCAGTTGGGACGAATTTAACCAATTTATTGAAAACAAACAAATGACTCCTTTTTCGGGTACGAGTGTGTTAGTCAATAAAATGGGATTTGCATTAGCTTTTTCTAAAAATGTCTTACCCGCTATTCGCGATTTGGCACAAGCGAAAAAACAGATGGCAAAAAGTCCAGTAAAACGCCATATAGGTCTTTACGGTTATACTTTTGATGCTTTACAAGACTATTTCATTTTACCCGAATCACTGGGGGAAAAAAGCTATATTGAAGGGTTAGAGCAGATGCGTTTTTTAGAAAATGGATTAAAGGTTAAAATGGTCGAGGTGGATTATCGAGGAAGAAAAACTACCAGTGGCGTCGATTCGCCAGAAGATATCTCACGTGTTGAACAAATTATTGCCGAATTTGGTGAGCTGATTTTGAATCAATAGGACAACAAAATATGAAACGTTTAATTATCGCCAGACACGGTAACACCTTTACCGCCGACCAAACACCAACCAGAGTCGGGTGTCATACAGATTTGCCTTTAGTTGAACAGACTTTAGGTCGAAATATTGGACGATATTTAGCACAGCAGCAGATTCATCTATCTAAAGTCTATGCGGCACCATTGCAAAGAACAATGGGAACGGCGCAATTGATTATCGACCAGTTACCCCAATCCTTACCCATTATACCTAACCATGATTTTTTAGAAATTGATTATGGGGTAGATGAAAATCAACCCGAAGATCGCGTTATTGAGCGCTTAGGTCGATACCAATTGGCATTAGAAGGCAATACGCTACCGACCGCTGAGCAAATTATTACCGCAGGGAAAGCCGTTATTGAGCGCTGGAATCAATCGGCACAAGTGCCACATGGTTGGCAGGTTGATGTAAAAAGTATCATTGCTAACTGGCAAAATTTTGCTCATCGTATCAATGATCATGAAACCGTGTTGTTAGTCTCATCCAATGGCATTATTCGTTTTGCCCCTCATTTGTTAGATCCAGTTGACTATCAACAATTTATTCAATCACAGTCATTAAAGGTCAAAACAGGGAGTATTGCTATCTTTGAATATTCCGGCGACCGTTGGCAATGTATCCTATGGAATGAGCGACCGTCCTAGTAAATTTACTGTAATTCGCTTTGCGATGATCATTTAAAAAGCGAAATAATGATAAATATAAAAAGTAGACTCAATTATGATGCTTTTGATAGTACTGCAAGATAATATCGGCTAGCTCATCCGTATCGGCATAGAAATAAGCCAGTGGAACATTTAGCGCTTCAGCAATTCTACCGGCAATTTCAATGCTGGCTTCATGAATACCTTTTTCATAACGATTAATTCGAGTACTCGCAACAAATTCATCTATTCCTGCGGCAATACCCAATTGCTTTTGCGATAACTCTTTACGTTTTCGGGCTTGTTTCAAGCGTGTACAAAATATATCTTGGTATTTAATGACTGGCATACTATTTTTACTAAGTGTGTATAAGATTAACTACGATATTCGTGAATTTTTATTGATTTAGATACTACGTTTATCGTAGTATAGATAATTATGGTATGAGGTTATTGTTATGATTAATCAAGATTGGCATAAAGCAGATATTATTGCTGCATTACGAAAAAAGGGAACTTCACTGTCGGCGGAATCACGTAAAGCTGGCTATGCATCTAACTCATTGGCGAATGCCTTATCCCGTCCTTGGACAAAGGGAGAACAAGTGATTGC
Organism: Candidatus Schmidhempelia bombi str. Bimp; assembly: GCF_000471645.3. Lineage (GTDB taxonomy): Bacteria > Pseudomonadota > Gammaproteobacteria > Enterobacterales > Orbaceae > Utexia > Utexia bombi. The sequence continues at coordinate 5,370 of NZ_AWGA01000043.1, forward strand.
TGACGTTTTGGGCGTATCTCCAGAAGTTATTTGGCCATCACGCTATCAAAAAAAGAGGCGAATAAAAAGTGCACCCATTAATAAGTCGATTAAATGATCAATAACGTTGATTTTAATAATTAACAATAAATTTTTATAAAACAATAGTCTATTAAACTAAATAGCGTTATAGATCTATCATTATAAGCATTGACGGGTTATTTATATTACAACTATACACATAATGTTTGGTTGCTAATCGCTTTATCTTTATTATTGCGTGCTATTACCATTTATGTACTGAAATAAAGCTAAACGACATTCCCTGTTTACTGATTATTATTCTAGCCTAGATAAGAATTATAGGTATCTTTTAGATAATAAGATAGGATTGATACATAATAAGAGTGGTCGGCGAGAGAGGATTCGAACCTCCGACCCACTGGTCCCAAACCAGTTGCGCTACCAAGCTGCGCTACTCGCCGTTTTAACGGTTTCAAGATGGATGGGGTGGCTAATGGGACTTGAACCCACGACAACCGGAATCACAATCCGGGGCTCTACCAACTGAGCTATAGCCACCATCATAAAATCGTTACCGAAGTGGGCAAGATATTACGCATTAATTTGCTGTCTGTCTAGTAAATTTTATAAAAAAAAGATTTTTTGTTTATATTATCAGCAATTTGGATTGCTAGTCACTATTTTCACGGATTTTAAGTAAAAGAAGAGGGGACGGATAAATCAACACGTTCTATTTTTGAATTATCCGTATTATGCTGATTTTTTGCGTATCCAATCATGCAATAAGTTGCATTGGCTGAAATTTCTATCCTTTACTCCCTACAGAGTAAAAGGCAAATATGAACAAAAGCTTGTAACTAAACCTATTCATCGCCATAATAGTTAGCTACACTTTTAGTTATTTATCATTGCTCGTCGCACAGTGCTCGCCAATAAGCAAAATCTATAACTAGTCAATATGTGTTTTTTTATTTATAGTAATCATAATTAGAAAAATAGAGGTGAGGAGTTATCGATAATGTTTACACAAGACGTTACTATTACTGCGCCAAATGGTTTACATACTCGACCCGCAGCGCAATTTGTCAAAGAAGCAAAAACATTTCATTCTGAAATAACTGTAACTTCCGATGGAAAGAGAGCGAGTGCGAAGAGTTTATTTAAATTACAAAGTTTAGGATTAACTCAAGGTACCGTTATTACTATATCTGCTGAAGGCGATGATGAGCAACAAGCTGTTAAACGTCTGGTTAAGTTAATCCCAGAACTTGAATAAGTTCTCCTATAATTATCATTTAAATTACAGATTATATAAGGAAGGATATATGGTTTCAGGTATTTTAGTGTCACCAGGTATTGCTTTTGCTAAAGCACTATTATTAAAAGAAGAGCCAATAATACTTAATACCCGTTCAATTCCTGAGAGTAAAGTTGGGGCAGAAATTGAACGTTTTAAAGCGGCGCGTGCGAAAGCAAGCGAACAGTTAAATGCGATTATGAAAAAAGCGCAAGAGACGTTAGGTGAAGAAAAAGCAGCGATTTTTGAAGGACATATTATGCTGCTAGAAGATGAAGATCTAGAGTCTGATATTATAAATCGCATTAAAACCAAACACGAATCGGCAGATATGGCGGCACATACCGTATTTGAATCACAAGCAAAAGAGCTTGAAGGTTTAGATGATGAATATTTAAAAGAGCGTGCAGCCGATATCCGTGATATTGGTAAACGTCTGCTAAAAAATATCTTAGGTCTGGAAATTATTGATTTAAGTGCGATTAGCGAACCTTGTATTTTAGTGGCTTATGACTTAACGCCATCAGAAACCGCACAACTTAATTTAGATAAAGTAAAAGGTTTTATCACGGATATTGGTGGACGTACTTCACATACCTCCATTATGGCACGCTCATTAGAGTTACCTGCTATTGTTGGTACCAGCGATGCAACAACCCATATTCAGCAAGGTGATTTCTTAATCTTAGATGGTGTAAATAATAAAATCTATATCAATCCTAACGATGAAACTATCCAAACCTTAAAAAGAGTACTCGACCAGTACACGGCTGATAAAAATGAGTTAGCAAAATTAAAAGATCTACCAGCAACCACCCTTGATGGACATAATGTTGAAGTGTGCGCTAATATCGGGACGGTACGTGATATTAGCGGTGCAGAACGCAACGGTTATGAAGGGGTTGGCTTGTACCGAACGGAATTCCTGTTTATGGATCGCGATGCTTATCCAAATGAAGAAGAACAATTTAAAGCTTATAAAGAAGTGGCTGAGGCAGCTGGATCTCGTGGCGTGATTGTTCGTACTATGGATATCGGTGGTGACAAAAATGTCCCTTATATGAATCTACCGAAAGAAGAAAACCCATTCTTAGGTTGGCGCGCTATTCGTATTAGTTTATCACGTAAAGAAATCTTACATGCTCAATTACGTGCGATTTTACGTGCTTCTGCCTTTGGTAAATTGCGTATCATGTTCCCAATGATTATTTCGGTAGAAGAAATTCGCGAGTTAAAACAAGAAATAGATAAACTAAAAGCGCAATTAAAAGCAGAAAACCATGCATTTGATGAAAAAATCGAAATTGGTGTGATGATTGAAACGCCAGCTGCTGCGGTGATTGCTGAGCATTTAGCAAAAGAAGTGGATTTCTTTAGCATTGGTACTAACGATTTAACTCAATACACTTTAGCCGTTGATCGTGGTAATGAATTGATTTCTCATCTCTATAACCCGTTAACCCCATCGGTGCTGACCTTAATTAAGAAAGTCATTGATGCTTCACATAAAGAAGGAAAATGGACGGGTATGTGTGGTGAGTTAGCGGGTGATGAACGAGCAACCGTTTTACTACTTGGTATGGGGTTAGATGAATTTAGCATGAGCGCTATCTCTATTCCTAAAATTAAGAAAATTGTACGTAATACCAATTTCAGCGAAGCAAAACAGTTAGCTGATGTTGCTTTACAAAAAGCAACAGCGCAAGAAATTGCGGATTTAATTGAAAAATTTAGCGTTGACAAGTCAATTTGTTAATTAAGCTAAATTTGACAGGAGAGTAACAATGAAAGGTTTATTCGATAAAATAAAGCAATTTGTTTCAGATGATTCTGACGGCATAGAGATTGTCGCTCCTTTAAGTGGTGAAATTGTTAGAATCGAAGACGTGCCAGATGTCGTTTTTGCTGAAAAAATTGTTGGTGATGGCGCGGCTATCAAACCAACAGGAAATAAAATTGTTGCCCCAATCAGTGGCAAAATTGGCAAAATCTTTGAAACTAATCACGCTTTTGCGATTGAATCGGATAGCGGCATTGAGCTTTTTGTCCATTTTGGTATTGATACAGTGGAGTTGAAAGGTGAAGGCTTCACGCGTATTGCTAAAGAAGGACAACATGTACAAGCTGGCGATACAATTATCGAATTAGATCTTCCCTTCTTAGAAGGACGAGCTAAATCTATATTAACGCCAGTGGTTATATCTAATATGGATGCCATTACTGATCTCACTAAAATGTCAGGTCTTTGCGAAGAAGGCAAAACAGTCATTATGCGCGTCAAAAAATAAGCGAATATCTGCTTATTGATAAATGAAAAAGGCGAGATTTCCTCGCCTTTTTTATTCTACTTAATCGTATTGATGAGTGAGTTGGAATATAATTAAATAAAGCGTAAAAAAGCGGTTTGACATCGCTTTTTTATTATTTATCTTTAACGCCAAGCTTTATATCGATTAATCAGATTATTGGTTGATGAATCGTGGCTATCAACCGTCTTATCACCATCTAGTTCTGGTAGAATACGACCGGCTAACTGTTTACCTAACTCAACACCCCACTGATCAAAGCTAAAAATATTTAATATAACGCCTTGGGTAAATATTTTATGCTCATACATGGCAATTAACGCGCCTAAACTAAACGGTGTAATTTCACGTAATAAAAACGAATTGGTTGGTCTATTACCTTCAAATACTTTAAATGGCACAACAGTTTCAACATCCGCTAATGATTTACCTGCGTTGATAAATTCTTGCTCAACCTCTTGTCGAGTTTTGCCAAACGCTAAGGCTTCCGTTTGTGCAAAAAAGTTAGATAATAATTTAGAATGGTGATCCCCTAATGGATTATGACTAATAGCAGGGGCAATAAAATCACAAGGGATCAATTTCGTTCCTTGATGAATCAATTGATAGAAAGCATGTTGCCCATTGGTGCCTGGTTCACCCCAAATAATTGGTCCAGTTTGATAATCCACTTTTTTACCATTACGGTCAATATATTTACCATTTGATTCCATATTGCCTTGTTGAAAGTAAGCGGGAAAACGATGCAAGTATTGGTCATAAGGTAAAATAGCTTCAGTTTCAGCGCCAAAGAAATTGTTATACCAAAGTCCAATTAAGGCCAAAATGACGGGAATATTCTTATCCAGTTCAGTCTCACTAAAATGTTTATCCATAGCATGAGCACCGGCTAATAACTGCTCAAAATTTTCATAACCAATAGATAATACAATCGATAAACCGATAGCAGACCAGCATGAATAACGACCACCAACCCAATCCCAAAATTCAAACATATTGGCCGGATCAATACCAAATTTAACTACGGCTGGCTCATTTGTCGATAAGGCAACAAAATGTTTAGCAATAGCACTGCTTTCTTTGGCGTCCTTCAATAACCAATCACGTGCACTTTCTGCATTGGTCATCGTTTCTTGTGTCGTAAACGTTTTTGAGGCGACTAAAAATAACGTCGTTTCTGGATTAAGCTGACGTAAGGTTTCAGATAGTTGCGTACCATCGATATTGGAGACAAAATGCATATTTAGATGATTTTTATAAGGACGTAATGCCTCTGTAATCATATAAGGACCTAAATCAGAACCACCAATACCAATATTGACGACATCGGTAATGGCTTTGCCACTAAATCCTCGCCATTCACCATTAATAATACGCTGGCTAAACAGCTTCATTTTTTCTAAAACTGCATTAACATCCTCCATCACATTTTTACCATCCACATAAATAGGGGTATTGGATTGATTACGTAATGCTACATGCAAAACGGCACGATCTTCAGTACGATTAATTTTCTCGCCACTAAACATTGCCTTAATCGCCCCTGTTAAATCACATTCTTTCGCTAAAGCCTGTAATTTTGTCATGGTTTGCGTAGTAATACGATTTTTTGAGTAATCAATAAAAATCTGATCATCAAAAGTGATAGAAAATGTTTCAGCTCGTTGGGGATCATCAGCAAATAGCGATTTGATTGTTAAATCCTTAATTTGTGCAAAATGCGACTGTAAGTCTTTCCATGCATCGGTATGAGTTGGATTAATGTTTTTAAGCATTGTTACTACTCCTGATTAAATAAGATAGTTAATAGTATAACGGTTAGAAAAATAAGTAAGTAGTAAAAATAGATAATATTGACGAATTGTTAAAATCTGTTTTTTCTACTAAAACGGCTAATTAAATGCAGTCGCTAAAGGGTGATGAGGTTCAATTTAGTAAAGCAAGCGAATAAATAAGATGAAAACAGTTTTGTTATTTCTTCTAGTAATAGACTATTAAAAAAATAACTTTTGATCGAGTTTGATAATCTTGATAGATTATCATTTAAGTGTAACATGTAAATGAATTAGTTAATGCAAGTAAAGACTTTTGAAAGTATCAAGTTAGTAATGAGTAAGTAGATCAATCGTCACGACAGCAAGTAATGGCTTATCTCTTATTCATTACCTAGGTGAAACCTTTTATAACAATAGCTAAACCGCATTTAATTATTTCGTGTGGAAATGATCTATTACTAAACAGTAACATCGCTGTTGCGAAAAACGTAACAAAATAAATTGGCAATCTAGAACAATCAAAAACAATTACATCACTGTTGAATAGATTAAAAACACATACAGCTTAAATACTGAATAAAAATGCGTTCTTAAATTGAGGAAAGAATTAAAGGATTCTTAAATGGAAAAATTAAAAATGCGTTCACTAAATAAAGTGGATGATAACATTAAAAAAATTGGTGAACAATTTCCTAACTGCATAATAGAACGTAAAAACCGACATGGTAAAGTGGAATATGCGATTGATTTTGATATGCTCAAACAGGAACTCTCTTCCGTGATAGTTGAAGGTAGAGAAGAACGTTATCAATTTACTTGGCCAGATAAAAAGAAATCAATTCTATTAGCTAATACACCTATCATTAAGACGTTAAGACCTTGTCGTGAACAAAGTGTTAATTTTGATGATACCGAAAATTTATATATTGAAGGGGATAATCTGGAAGTACTGAAACTACTACAAGAAACTTACCTTGGTAAGGTTAAAATGATCTATATCGATCCTCCTTATAATACCGGTAATGATTTTGTCTATGAGGATAATTTTACCCAACGTATCGATAAGTATAAAGGTAATAGTGGCCAATATGATGAACAAGGCAACCGCTTAGTTAAAAACATGGAAACCAATGGGCGCTTTCATACCGATTGGCTGAATATGATCTATCCAAGACTAAAACTAATGAAGGATTTACTTGATGATGATGGGCTAATTTTTATATCTATTGGCGACGAAGAAGTCGATAATTTGCGAAAGGTATGTAATGAGATATTTGGCGAATCCAATTTTAGAAATCAAATTGTTATTCGCCGAGGAACAAAATCGATTCAAGCACAATTTGAAACGTGGGATAAACTTGGACAAGCGTTAGAATATATATTGTTATACAGTAAAAATTCCGCCTATCGTTTTCCACGTCAAATGAAACTATTAGAAAAAGTCAAATCAGGATCTTGGAATAATCATTGGCGAGGTACCGATCGACCGACTATGCGTTATCCTCTGCTTGGCGTGACACCACAAAAAGGTCAATGGCGCTGGGGAAAAGAGCGAAGTGAAGTCGCTATATCTAATTATGAAAGAATGCTGTCTGAGGTTAAATCAACCGCAGATACCATTACCGATGAACAAATTGATGCTTGGTATGCCAAACAAAATGATACTTCTATTGATTTATTAAGAATATCAAAAACGGGGAAACCTGAGCATTATATTGCACCAACTAATGAAACAGTACTAAATAGTTCTTGGGTTGACTTACTGGTAGGAAGCTCAACAGAAATTGCTAAGTTATTTGATACTGCTGTTTTTGATACCGCTAAGTTAACCCAAGTTATTCAACGAATGCTGTGTTTTACTTCTGATGATGCCATTATCCTCGACCTATTTTCCGGATCGGCGACTGTTGCCCATGCGGTTATGCAACGCAATGCAGAAGATGGCGGTAAGCGCAAATTTATTATGGTACAACTTCCTGAGCAAACCGATGAGAAAAGCGAAGCGTACAAAGCGGGTTATAAAAATATCTGCGAAATTGGCAAAGAACGTATTCGTCGTGCAGGCAATAAAATTGCTCAAGAAAATCCACACGCTCACTTCGACAACGGTTTTCGTGTATTAAAATGTGATAGCAGTAATATGAAAGCAGTTTATTACTATCCAGCTGACTACAATGCTGATCTTTTTGATTCACTGATTGATAATATTAAGGCAGATAGAACATCCGAAGATTTATTATTTCAAGTGATGTTGGATTTAGGGGTGATGCTGTCTAGTAAAATCGTACAAACTACTATTGCGGGTAAAAACATCTTTAACGTTTCGGATAATTTCTTGATAGCTTGCTTTGATAAAGATATTGATGAAGAAACCATCACAGCTATCGCTAAACAAAAGCCTTACTATTTTGTTATGCGTGATAGCTCTATAGCAAATGATAGTGTTGCCACCAATTTTGAACAAATTTTTAACACCTATAGCCCTGAAACTAAAAAGAAGGTGTTGTAATGAAATTTAATTTTAAAATTCAGCCATATCAGACCGATGCAGTAAATGCCGTGGTTCAAGTATTTAATGGGCAAGGTTATCAACATCACCTGCGTTATGTGCGTGATTTAGGGGAAAGATCGCCTCAGGCAGAGATGACTTATGACACTGATACAAGTACAGAGGACAACCCCAGCGATATCGGTTTTAAAAATGAAATTATTTCATTATCCGATAACGATTTACTCACTAACATCAAAAAAATACAGAATCAAAACAGTATCAAACAGTCTGCTGAGTTAATCAAAAATTTAGGCCACTGTAGTCTTGATATTGAAATGGAAACAGGGACCGGTAAAACCTATGTCTACCTAAAGACCATGTTTGAACTCAATAAGCAGTATGGTTGGAGCAAATTCATAGTGGTTGTGCCATCGATTGCTATTCGTGAAGGAGTAAAGAAAACCTTTGAAATCACCACGGATCATTTTATGGAATATTATGGTCAAAAAGCCCGATTTTTTGTCTATGACAGTAAAAATTTAACCCTGTTAGACAGCTTTGCTGCCAATGCGGGGATTAATGTTATGATTATTAATACCCAAGCCTTTGCCACGTCATTAAAAGAAGATGGGAAAAATAAAGAAGCGCGGATCATTTACACAAAACGCGATGAGTTTGCATCGCGTCGTCCCATTGATGTGGTCGCGGCTAATCGCCCGATTATTATTTTGGATGAACCGCAAAAGATGGGGGGCGAAGTGACACAAAAAGCGTTAAAAAACTTCAATCCTTTATTTTCATTACATTACTCTGCCACCCATAAAAAACAGAATAATCTTATCTATGTCCTTGATGCCCTCGATGCATACAATAAACGATTAGTAAAAAAAATTGAGGTAAAAGGTTTTGAAGTTAAAAATCTAAGCGGTACCGATAGCTATTTGTATTTAGAACAAATCCGCTTATCGAGCAAACATCCCCCACAAGCAAAAATTGAGCTGGAAATAAATCACCATAATGGTATTAAACGTGAAATTCGTTGCTTTAATGAAGGCGATAACCTGTATTTTATCTCCAAACAGATGGAACAATACAAAGGCTATACTGTTTCAGATATCGATCCATTAATGGGAATGGTCACTTTTACGAATGGTGTTTTAATCAAAACGGGCGAAGTGATAGGTGATATATCGGAAAAAAATATGCGTCGTATTCAAATTAGAGAAACGATCTTATCGCACTTTGAAAAAGAAGAAAAATTGTTCAATCAGGGCATTAAATCGCTATCGCTCTTTTTTATTGATGAAGTCGCAAAATACCGTCAATACGATGATAACAGTAACGAAATATTGGGTGAATATGGGCAAATCTTTGAACAAGAATACCTAATGATTTTGCAACAATATCGAGACCAGTCAAGCAACACCCCCTATCAAACATATTTAAAGACACAGTGTTATGATGTAAGTAAAGTCCATAAAGGCTACTTTAGTATCGATAAAAAAACAGGAAAAATTATTGATAGCCAGTTAAAACGTGGAACAGAATCGTCTGATGATATTTCCGCCTATGATCTGATCCTGAAAAATAAAGAAAGGCTATTAAATTTTGATGAACCCACACGATTTATTTTTTCCCACTCCGCTCTGCGTGAAGGTTGGGATAATCCGAATATTTTTCAAATTTGTACCTTAAAACATTCCGATAATCAAACTGCCAAACGCCAAGAAGTAGGTCGAGGACTTCGTCTATGTGTTAATCAAGATGGTAACCGTATGGATATTGAGTGCTGCGGTGAGCAAGTGCACGATATTAATATGCTAACCGTTATCGCTAGTGAGAGTTATCGAAGTTTTGTTAGTGAGCTTCAGGCTGATATTAAAACCTTACTCTATGATAAACCTATGGCCGCCACCAGTGATTATTTTAACGGTAAGTATATAAATAATCATGGTAGATCCATCCTTATTGATAAAGCGATGGCCGATAAAATTGAATTTTATTTGATCCGTCATGGTTATGTGGATATCGACCGGAAAATAACTGATAAATATCGTCATGAAATGGCAATGCATTCAGTTGCTCAACTCCCTGATGAACTTAGCACCATGAGTGATGAGATCCACCAATTAATTCAAGCGATTTATGATGAAGGTATTTTAAATACCATGTTTAGTGATGGTCATGAAACCAAGATTAAAGCAAATCCGCTGAATGAAAATTTTGCTAAAGCTGAATTTCAAGCGTTATGGCAGAAGATAAATCATAAATATGCTTATACGGTCAATTTTGATAGTGATGAATTAATCCATAAAGCGATTGATCATATCAACGATAAATTATCTGTTTCACAACTGCAATATCTGATCACGGTAGGACAACTAAAAGAGCAGATGACAATACAAGCGATTGAACAACATCAGGCATTTAAAACGCAAAAAATAGAGACAGCTAAGTTACATTATGCCCATTTCGGACAGATAAAGTATGATCTGATTGGAAAACTTGCGCAAGAGACGGCATTGACTCGAAAAACCGTTGTTAAAATATTAAAGGGGTTAAGCCCAAAAAAATTAGCGATGTTCAAGTATAATCCTGAGGAATTTATCACCAAAATAATTAAGCTGATTAAAGAGCAAAAAGCCACGATGATTGTAGAACATATTACTTATAACCAAGCTTCGGGTCGCTACGACAGTACGATCTTTACCCAAGAAAAGAGTTCACAAAAATATGATAAGGCGTTTTTAGCCAAAAAAGCGATTCAGGATTATGTTTTTACTGATGGTTTATCCGACAACAGTATTGAACGCAAATTTGTTGAAGAACTCGATGCCGCTTGCGAAGTGTGCGTGTATGCAAAATTACCGAAAGGTTTTCATATTCCTACTCCTGTTGGTAATTACACGCCTGATTGGGCCATTGCTTTTCATGATGGTATGGTAAAACATCTCTTTTTTATTGCTGAAACCAAAGGCACTATGGATAGTTTAAACTTAAGACCCGTTGAACAAGCAAAGATCGCTTGTGCTAAAAAGCTTTTTAACCAACTGTCGACCAGCCACGTTAAATATCATGATGTAGATAGTTATCAACGTCTTATGGATATAATGCACACATTATAAGATGGCGTTTATGGCTAAACTATTTTTATTGGATAAGCCGTCAACTAACGGTATAAACAGCGATGAATATATTGCTTTGCCTGCGGGGCAAAGGGCGAGATATCGTCTGTTTTAAAAAGGGTATTGCTTGTTGTTTTATGCAAAAAATGACAAGAATATGATCCGTTGCTCAGTACGGATTAAAAAATACCCAATATCCCTTTTTTCATCCTCATCTCAAAACCAACCACTAAACCCGATTATCATTAGCTAATTTTAACAAGGTACGACTTTCATCCATAAAGCGTTGTGCATAGTCACCAAACCAAGTGGAGACCTCATTAAAATTTTGAATAAACGCAGTTTTATTACCCGTTTCCACTAGCTGGATAAGTTGACCTAACCGATTGTAATAACGTTTAATCAGTTCGATATTATCCGTTGAGGACATAATAATATCCGCATAGAGCTGTGGGTCTTGGGCAAAAAGGCGACCAATCATCATCAATTCTAAGCGATAAATGGGTGAGGATAAAGCAATCAGTTGATCAAGATTAGCGTGTTCTTGTTGTAAATTGACGCCATAGGAGAAAGAGGAGAAATGTCGTAGGGCTTGGATAAATGACATACTGCGGTCGTGATCACACGCCGCAATAGGATAAATATGTGCCCCCCAAATTTGCAGTTGTTGCAATAGCCATTGATATTTTTCTGGATAACGACCTTCACAAGCGACCACCACTTGTTTAGTTAAATTTGGCACATCGGGACCAAACATGGGATGGAGTCCAACAACGGGACCATGATGCTGTTGTAACATCGCCTCAAGTGGTTTTTGTTTAATTGACGTTAAATCTGTTAATAAGCAATTTTCGGGTAAAGGGGGTAATTGTTGAATAATTTCAACGGTTTTATTGATGGGAACGGAAATAATCACCACATCAGCATTGGCGATTAGCGCTGGTGCTTGATCCCAACTTTGAGCGCCTAGCGTTTGGACGTGATAGCCTGTTTGGGTAAATAAGCGACTAAATAGCTGTCCCATTAAGCCATTACCACCAACAATAACGATATTGCCTTTGCCAACAAAGGTTTTATTAAAACGTCCTGTCGATTCACTGTTATAGGCCTCACGAAAAATACGTCGTAAAATATCTTCGACTAGATCGGGGGATAAACCAAGCTGCTTGGCCTCATCGCGGCAATGTTTTATCATCGCCGTTTCACGTTCTGGCGCGTAAAGGGGTAAACCTAATTGCGATTTAATTTCAGTAACCTGATTAACTAAATCTAAACGTTGTTGAAGTAAGACTAATAATGACCGATCAAGCTGATCAATTTGTTGGCGACAGTTATCTAACTCTGATGTCATAAAAAATTACCTCTTTTAGTTATTTTTATTGAGTGATAATTGGCTTAAACCCACGCTGGAAATACTGCTCGTAACCCACTAATCACCATCTCAACGCCCATCGCCATTAATAGTAATCCCATAATACGTGTGACGACATTAATACCCGTTTGTCGTAATAATTTGATAATCAATGGGGCGGATTTAAATAATAACCAACAACAACTACAAAAAATAACAATGGCAATAATAAAGCCAAGAACGGACCATCTATCTTGGTATCGTGTTCCCCATACAATCATGGAACTAATCGCACCTGGACCGGCTAATAGTGGCAATGCTAATGGCACCACAGCAATATTTTGTCTAACGATTGATTCGGTTAATTCTTGTTTGGTCTGTTTATGCTCACCTAATTTACCATTAATCATCCCCATCGCAATAAAAATCACTAATCCCCCGCCCGCAATTTTAAACGAATGAATAGAGATATCTAAAAAATGCAGGATAGTATTTCCCATCAGCAATGACACAATTAAAATAATTGCCACCGAAACATTGGCAATAAAATTAGTGCGCTGACGCTGAGCAGGATCCTGATCATCTGTCATGCCGATATAAACCGGTAAAATACCAATAGGATTAACTAATGCACATAACCCAAAGAAAAACTTTAGATATAACTGAATATCCATTGCTTACTATAAACCTAAATGTTAATAAACGCGTCGTCATAATAGCATAATTCAATAGCAAATAATTATTATTTTATATGCTAAATTTTTGTTTATTTTTATATAAAAATCAATATGTTATGTTTATGGTGGAATGTTATTCAGTAATTAGTGGATACCCTGCTTCTTTCCAGCCACGATAACCGCCACGCATAGATATGACTTGACTATATCCCATCTTTTGTAAACTTTCGGTAGCCAGTATAGAACGGTAACCCCCTCCACAATATAAAATTATGGGTGTTTGTTTATTGGGAACTAAGGTTTCAATATCCCGTTCAAGAATGCCTCGCCCTACGTGAATCGCAAACGGTAGATGATCCACTTGCCACTCGTTATCTTCTCTTACATCAATAAATAAAGGTAATTTACTGTTATCCATTAAGGTTTTTACTTGTGCTATACTGATCTCTTTTACTTGCTTTGCTGCTGTTTGGCAAAGCGTCACAAATCCAAGATTATGTTGCATAGGATATCGCCTTTTCCTCATTAATCGTATATAAGCATATACAAGAACACTTATCATACGCAAATTAGGCGGCACTTAACAAGTGTAATTATCTCTGATAGGATAACTAAAACGACTTAACTATATTATCCTATGAAATTTATCTCATTTAACATTAACGGTCTTCGTGCCAGAATTGAGCAATTAGCCGCTATCATCGACAAGCACCAACCCGATGTCATTGGTTTACAAGAAACAAAAGTGCATGATGAGCAATTCCCATTAGCGGCGTTAGAGCGTTTTGGTTATCATATTACCTATCATGGTCAAAAAGCGCATTATGGCGTCGCGTTATTAACCAAAGCCCAGCCATTATCACAACAAAAAGGATTTATTGATGACGATGATGAGGCGCAATGTCGCTTAGTGAGCGTTGAGCTACCCAGTGCGCAGGGCAATATTACTGTTATTAATGGTTATTTTCCGCAAGGTGAATGTCAAGATCATCCCGTTAAATACCCTATGAAGCGTAAGTTTTATCATGATCTACATGCGTTACTTGCACAGCGAGATAGCCAAAATGAGTTAATTTTAATTATGGGCGACATGAATATCGCGCCTACCGATCACGATATTGGTCTTCCGCCTGAGAGTCAAAAGCGATGGTTACGTACAGGGAAGACCTCCTTTTTACCAGAAGAGCGCCAGTGGATAAACCAACTCTTGGATCTTGGTTATATAGATACCTTTCGTAGTCTATATCCGCAGGTTAATGACCAATTTTCATGGTTTGATTATCGTTCTCGTGGTTTTGATACCAATACTGGGTTACGTATCGACCTAATTTTAGCCAGTCAAAAATTAGCGACCTATACCCTTAATGCGGGTATCGATTATGAATTAAGAGCCATGGAGAAACCGTCTGATCATGCACCAATCTGGGCGGAGTTTACCTCGCTATGATGTCATCAATCCCCAATCATGTAATGTCAGTCAATGATCTGAATCAGATGGTAAAAGATTTACTCACTGATGCTATTGGGCAAGTTTGGCTAATTGGCGAAATATCTAATTTTGCTAAACCCGCCTCGGGACATTGGTACTTTACGTTAAAAGATGATCGGGCCCAAGTTCGCTGTGCGATGTTCCGTCATCACCATTTTCGTACTGGATTTTTACCACAAAATGGTCAACAAGTTTTAATCCGTGCTACGGTAACATTATATGAGGCGCGCGGTGAATACCAGTTAGTGGTTGATAAAATGCAAGCAGCAGGTACGGGTTTATTACAACAACGGTTTGAGCAGCTAAAACAGCAGTTACAACAAGAAGGGCTATTTGAACAACAGTTTAAACAGCCATTACCCGAATTTATTCGTACCGTCGGTATTATTACTTCCTCAACCGGAGCCGCGCTGCATGATATTTGCCAAATTCTCAAAAGGCGCGATCCTAGCCTGCGGCTTATTCTCTATCCGACTTTAGTCCAAGGCAATGAAGCCGCGGCACAAATTAGTCGAAAGATCGCCATCGCCAATCAACGTAATGAATGTGATGTCTTAATTGTTGGTCGAGGTGGCGGTAGCCTAGAGGATTTATGGCCGTTTAATGAAGAAATCGTTGCCCGCGCCATTTTTGCTAGTCATATTCCAATTATTAGCGCAGTAGGACATGAAATAGATGTGACTATTGCCGATTTTGTCGCTGACTTGCGGGCGGCCACCCCTTCTGCTGCTGCTGAATTAGTGAGTAAAGATAAACAAGAACAGTTAAATCGTTTAACCAGAATGCAACAACATCTGTTTATGGCGATGGACTATTTTATTTTACAACAGCGAGATGTTTATACAAAGTTGGCACACCGTTTATCGCAGCAACATCCGCAGTTACGTTTAACACGACAACAGAATCATTTAGAAAGCAGCTTAAATCGTTTGACTGAGGTCATTCAGCAACGCTTAAATGCGGGTGAACAACAGTTACGGCGTCAAACTACGCGCCTTATTCATTATTCACCAGCAAAACAACTTAATCGTCAACAATTACGATTTAAGGCGTTACAAGCGCGCTTTAATTATTTATCTCAAAACTATATAAATCAGCAACAATACCGTTTTTCGTTATTGGCGGAAAAGTTACATCACTTTAGTCCATTACAAACCTTATCTCGCGGTTATTCGATTACGACCAATGACCAGCGGACCGTGATCACCAGTAATAAACAGGTAAAAATAGGTCAATCGTTAATTACTCAGCTGAGAGAAGGCAAGATTATCAGTCAAATCACTAAAATTGATGAGTCATAGCCAATTGAGTTAAGCAACTTAGTTGTAAATAGTAAAAGTGTTGCAATCATGAACAATACTGATATAATTAGCCGGCTAATTATAAGGATCCCATCATGGAATATCGAACGAGAAAACTACCTACACGAGAAATTCTTGCGCGTGCACAAAAACAGGATAATCATTTAGTTGATGTCTCTGGTGTTGATTTGGTACTAAGCCTAATTACTACGGTGGATTTGATTCGTTCTAATATTTATACACGGTTGGCTAATGATTATGATATCTCCGAAGGTAAATTTACTTTACTGATGTCACTCTATACTGAAGGCGAAACGTGCAGTAGTGAGTTAGCTTTACGTATTGGTGTCACACCTGCGACCGTTTCAATTATGATAAAACGCATGTTAGCCGCACCTGATCCTTTAATTTCAGTGACTAGAAATCACCAAGATGGTCGATCACGTTTAATTGAGCTAACGCCAACGGGGGTCACGCTTTTACAAACGGTGTTACCCGATCATCTGACCGACATTCGTTCTTTCGCGGAAGTCCTTAATCCACAAGAACGTGAATCGTTAATTTTCATGCTGCGTAAACTATTAAGAAAAGAAAAATAGTCCCGACATTAGGGTGACATTCACCGTCATTATTTTCTTTGTTTATATAGTTAGTCAGCTAATTAAAATGTAACCTTAATTATGAATAAAAACATTAAAATCCCACTTATTTTCTTATCGTTGCTCCTTGTTGGGTCAACGCTGATCTATTTTGGTTCTCGAAATGATGCCGTAACGGTGGCTAAAAGCTTGAAATCAGGTGTATTGACGGCGGATGAAATCAATATTGCGTTCCAAAATGTTGGCGGTAAAGTGATGAAACGGCAAGTGCAAGAGTCCCAACAGGTTAAAAAAGGCGATATTTTAATGGTATTAGATGATACTGATACCGCATTGGCTATTGATCGCCTAAAAGCACAAGTAGCGGGTCAACAGGCGTTAGTACAACAAGAGACAACCGCAATAGACATTGAAAAAGCGGATATTGATTTACAAGAGATATCTACGTGGCGAAAGATTGAAGAGATGCAAGCCAATTTAGAAGCGGCTCAAGCTAGCAAGGCCTTAGCAAGTATTGAGTTTGATCGTTATGCTAAATTGGGTAAAACCGACAATGTATCTAAATCGGCACTAGATAATATAAGAAATACCTTAAAATCCGCCCAGATGAATGTCATTAAATTAGAAAGCCAGTTAGCGACACTGACCATCGGTGCGACACCAGCCCAGATGAATCAATTTAATCAGACTAAAAAAGCGGAAGGGATGAGATTACAAAGTATTGTAAATGCGCGGGCTAAATTAGAAAATCGTACGAATCAACTTGCCCAATTGACGGCTCAATTAGCGCAATCACAAGCTCAGCTCAAACAGCAACAAATTAATTATCAACGACTTACCTTAGTCGCGCCCGAATCAGGAAAAATATTAAAACTATTTTATGAAGAAGGGGAATTAGTTCCGGCTGGTGCCCCTGCGGTATTATTAGAGACCGATCGCAAATATGTTGATATTTATGTCAATGAAATGATGGTCAACGATTACCAACCTGGCACAATCCTAACCGCACAAGTGCCTGCTTTAGATACGCAGGTCAAAGGAACGGTACGCTTTGCCACCGCCGCCCCTTCGTTTGCGGATTTAAGGATGACACGTGAACGAGGTCAAGCCGATTTAACCTCCTATCAAGTTCGAGTTTATATGCAAGATATACCGAAATTATTAACCGGTATGACAATTGAGGTCAATGATGCAAAACATCGTTAAATCTATGGTTGAAGAGCTAGAAGCCATGTTTTCTGGCCACTTTATTCCTTATTATAAAGTGGCAATGGGCATGGCGGCGATGGTGGCTTTGGTGTTCTCTATCCTGCTTAGCCATGGTGTGGTGTTTGAGGGGAAGATTGCGGTTATCGATCTAGATGGTTCTCACTATTCGACAGAGTTAATCACTCAAATCAACACCTCGCCATTTATTCAAGTGACAGAGGTCGTACGTTCACCGATCAATCCAATTGTGTTAGTTTCCCATGATCGCAACTTAGGGGTGCTATATATTCCGAAAGGACTAGAAAAAAGCATAAAGAAAGGGGATAAAAGTGTGCGATTAGGTTATTTTGTCGATGATACCAATGATGCGCAAAATGCCAAAATATCGCAGAACTTGAATGAAATTATTCCAGAATTAGGAGCGGAATTCAGTGTCGGGCGTGTTTCAGCACTTGCCCAAGGACGGGAAGCGACTGAAGCGATACTATCGCCAATGCAACTTAAGTCACGTTCTTTATTTAATCCAACAAGTGCTGCGACGCTTTCACCGATTATTTACTTTGTTTACTTTTTCTCCTCTATCACTTACGGATTAACATCGTTAATGATTATTGGACGATTAAAAGTAACGGGGTTATGGCAAGCAACCTTAGCGCGCGGACCCCTAGCGTTAATGTGTAGAGTGTTACCGTACACCTTGTTTTATACGACTGCTTTAACCTTAATCTCAGCGATATTTATACTTTTTGGGCAATTACGTTTTGATGGTAACTATTTTGCCTATTTACCTAGCGTGTTTATGACGGGGCTTGCGTTTGGTTGGATGGCAATGCTACTGGCGTGGAAAACCACTAATCCTGGCGAAGGCGCCAGTAAGATGATTCTATTAGTACCACCTGGATTTATCTTAGGGGGATCAACCATGGCAGTCGGATTTTTACCCACATGGGCTTTTTATCTTAGCCACGCTTTTCCGCTAGTATGGCAATATCGTTTCTATCGTGATTTTGCTATGCGAGGTCGTTCGCTAGTCGATATGTTGGCGACATATGGCGCGTATATCATCTTTTTAACTGTAGTGGCGTTTGTTCTTATGATGGTATTTAATCAAACGAAAAACAAACAACAAACAGCATAATACGTAGTTATATTGTTATCGCTGATATAAATAGTAAGATGGTGTAGGTTCAACACCCTTTATCGAAAAAAATACGCCTAAGCTAATCGACAAGAAGCTTAGGCGTCAACGTTAACTACTCAGTAATCACCTTATGAATTAATTGTTGTGCTGCGCCTTGCTCAGCGATCACAATACTGTCATACAATTTTTGTTTGATGGCATCAACATCCGCACGATTACTATGAATAGTAAGTAATGATTCACCTTCAGCAATCGCATCCCCCACTTTTTTGTGAAGCACAATGCCTACTGCGAAATCAACGACATCATCTTTGGTTGCACGACCTGCACCTAACTGCATCGCTGCAATACCAATTTCATCGGCAATCATCGACGTAACAAAACCACTACGTTTCGCTGGTAACGCAATTTGATAGGTTGCTTGTGGCAAACGCTCAGGCTCATCAATGACGCGACTATCACCGCCTTGTTTGGCGACGAGTTCTTTGAATTTCTCAATCGCTTTACCATTATGCATCACTTCAAGTAACTTTTCTCGTGCCTGCTCAAGGGTCGCGGCTTTACCCGCTAATACCACCATTTGGCTACCTAAGGTTAATACCAATTCATGTAAATCTCGTGGTCCATGACCTTTTAAGGTATCAATTGCTTCTTTCACTTCTAACGCGTTACCCACAGCATAACCTAAAGGTTGTGACATATCAGAGATAATCGCCATGGTACGACGGCCGACATTATGACCAATTTTTACCATCGCATGGGCTAACTCTTCCGCTTCCGCTTGTGTTTTCATAAACGCACCGGCACCGGTTTTCACGTCTAGCACAATCGCATCCGCGCCAGCAGCAATTTTTTTACTCATAATTGAACTGGCAATTAATGGAATAGAGTTTACCGTCGCCGTGACATCACGTAGTGCATAAAGTTTTTTATCCGCTGGCGCTAAATTACCACTTTGACCAATAATTGCCACTTTATCGCGGTTAACTTGTTGGATAAAATCCTCAATATCGATTTCAACTTTAAACCCAGGAATGGTTTCAAATTTATCAATCGTACCACCCGTATGACCTAAACCACGCCCACTCATTTTTGCTACGGGGACATCCAACGCAGCGACTAATGGTGCAAGCACTAAGGTTGTCGTATCGCCCACGCCACCTGTTGAATGTTTATCGACTTTAATTCCCTCAATCGCTGATAGATCAACCGTCTCACCAGAATTAACCATCGCCATCGTTAAATCTGCGCGTTCGCGTTCGGTCATATTCTGAAAATAAATGGCCATTAAAAAAGCACTGGCTTGATAGTCAGGAATATGTCCATCTGTATATTGTTTAACAAAAAACTCAATTTCTGCGGTTGTTAATTCGTGACCATCACGTTTTTTTGCAATAATATCCACCATTCTCATGGTATGTACCTCTATGATTACTCATTATTTTGTAAATTGATGCGATAAACCGCATAACCAATGCTATCATGCTCAATAAACGTCATTGGATGACGGGCATGATGTTGTATAAATGTTTTTGCTGCCTCGGTTGGAGAGGTCTCTAAACGAATATCTAATGGCGTAGTCGTATGAACGGGACTGATTTGCCAATTGTTATCTACTTTGACACTCACTTGGCCATATTGTTCAGTTTGTTTCATAATATAGCGGGTTAATATTTCCTTCACTGGATCAGGTGAATTGATGACGGTATGCTCAACGCCAGTGCTTGGAAAAATACCCGAAAAAGCACGATAATTATTCGCCGCGAGTAAGAAAGTTTGATCAGGATCAATCGGTTTATGTTGATACTCAAGGTGATTGATACGTTCTGACTGCGCATTTATTAACTGACAGTTACCATCATAACGTGCAGGTTTAGTCACATCGATTTGATAACTAATCCCACCATCAATAATGTCAAAATTATAAAGACGGAATCCATCCCAATTAATTAAATACTGTGGTTTTGGGTTGGTGGTATCGATTTGGTTAAACATACCGGCGCTACACTCTAACCACTGTTTAAGATCGGATCCTTTAATTTTAACCACCGCCAATGTATTCGCATAAACATAAAGATCATTAACACTTTTCACGGTTAACTCCCCTTTAGGGATCTCAATATAAGCCGTAGGATCGTTTTTACGGGATCCGGCTTTAAAAGGGGCTACCGCAGAGATCACAGGTAGATCAGCTAAATCAGGATCACCTTGGATCATCTGTTTAACATAATCAATCTGCGCATCGTTGATTAATTGGATGGTTTCATTATCCTGTACTAACACTAAATCACTAAAGAGATCATGGTTGGTTTTTCCAATTACTTTATTCATGTACTGACGTGTATGTTGAAAATCATTTGCCAGTACGTCAGTGACAGTTTGATCCGCGCGTACTAAAGCTTGATTTTTAACGGTATCAAATACAGGGCGAGCTTCTGAGCGAGTCTCGATCACTTGCCAATGATCGCCATTTTTTTGCAAGGTTAAATCAATAATACCTAAGTGATCACCCCATTGCCCTGGCATCACTGCCGGAACGCCATTCACTAGCCCTTTTTGACTATCAATGCCCGCTAAATTATCAAAACTTTTGCCAGGAAAAACGCTATGAGTATGACCAAACATAATGGCATTAATATCAGGTACCGTACTTAAATAAAATACCGAATTTTCCGCCATGAGTTTATAGGGATCAGTCGATAAGCCAGAATGGGCAATAGCAATAATGATATCAGCCCCATCGGCTTTCATTTCTGGTACAAATTTTTTAGCGGTCTCAGTAATATCATTAACGTATACCTTGCCATCTAAATTATTCTTATCCCATTGCATAATCTGTGGGGGAACAAAGCCAATATAACCAATTTTTAATATCTGTTTTTGCCCATCGCGATCAACAACAGGGGTGTTGATAATGACATAAGGGGTAAAGTAAGGATGGTGAGTTTTGGCATCATAGATATTGGCGTTAATATAAGGAAATTGTGCACCACTTAGTACTTTCTTTAGAAAATCTAAGCCATAGTTAAATTCATGATTACCCAAGCTACCCACAGTATAGTTCATGGTATTAAGCGCTTTCATGGCAGGATGACGATCGTTATCCCATTGTTGTTGGCTAAATGCCCAATCTGCCATTGGACTTCCTTGGATCAAATCACCATTATCGACAAGAACACTATTTTTAAATTCGGCTTGGGCTTGTCTGATTAAAGAGGCGGTGCGAGTAAAACCAAAACGCTCAGTATGCGCATCTTTATAAAAATCGTAATCGACCATATTGGCGTGTATATCCGATGTTTCTAAAATGCGCAAATCAACCGTTGACGCGTACACAGGGCTAATTAATAACCCCATTATCAAGGCGAACATATTATATTTCATTATTATCTGTCACTTATGTTGTTAATTAAAAATGGAAATCGAAAACTAAGCCTACTATCGTAGCACTTAATAAACTGACTAACGAGGCGCCGTAAAGTAATCTTAACCCGTGTTTAGCGATTGCTTGTCCTTGTTTTTCATCTAAGGCTCTTAATGCGCCAGAAATAATACCAATAGAGGAAAAGTTAGCAAAGGAGACCAAAAATACGGATAAAATCGCTTGTGAGCGTGCACTAAAATTATCAAGGTGCTGATTGAATAAATCCATAGCCACAAACTCGTTAGACATTAATTTAGTTGCCATCACTTCACCTGCCTTCACGCATTCAGAACCAGAAATACCCATTAAATAAGCAAGCGGCGAAAATACATAACCTAAAATTTGTATAAATGAGATACCAAAGATAGCCGCAAAAATACTGTTAATCATGCCGATTAAGGCGATAAAACCGATCAACATTGCACCGACCACAACCGCGACTTTAAAGCCATCAAGAATATACTCTCCCAACATTTGGAAAAAGCTCTGTTTACCTTCTTCTGGCATCTCATCAAGTTGTTGAGCTTGCGCATCTAATTGATAAGGATTAATTAGTGAAGCAATAATAAAACCACCAAATAGATTAAGAATAATGGCAATCACCACATATTCTGGTTTTAAAATATTCATATAAGCCCCAACAATCGCCATCGATACGGTCGACATGGCAGAGGTACATAGCGTATATAAACGGCGTTCAGGTAAATAAGGAAGCTCTTTCTTAATTGAGATAAACACCTCTTGTTGACCTAAAATCAGCGCCGCGATAGCGTTATAGGATTCAAGGCGCCCCATGCCATTAACCTTACTTAATAAATAACCAATTCCTTTAATAATAAAGGACAATATTTTTAGATATTGCAAAATACCGATCAACGCTGAGATGAAAACGATAGGCAGTAAAACATTAATAAAGAAATTAAATTGACCAACATTAACGACATTGCCAAAGACAAAATTTACGCCTTCATTAGCATAACTTAATAATATTTCGAAACCTTTGCTAATAGAACCAATGATGATATTACCGATGGAGGTGTTAAGGAGGAGAAAAGCTAAGAAAAATTGTATTAAGATCATAATGCCAACATGCCTGAACCGGATTGCTTTACGGTCAAAACAAAAAAGCCAGGAAAGGAAAATAATGGCTGCAATACTGATCAAGCCAATAAGATAGTGCATAAAAACCTCTTTAGCGTGTTATTTTCGTTACTGTATTAAGTAAATTTTATCACAAATATTATCTATTTTGCCGGATTAAATGATATTTAAATCACATTTAAATGGCAAAATGTTGTTGCTACCCCATTTTATGTTATTATGTTAACTGCTTAACGGTTAGCATAATAAAAGGAGAATAACATGAGTAACCAATCTATTGACTATGCAAAGTATATTGATCACACCTTATTAAAAATGGATGCAACTGAGCAGGATATCATAAAATTGTGTGAAGAGGCACGCCAACATCATTTCTTTTCAGTGTGTGTTAATTCTGGGTATGTGCCATTAGTCGCAAAAACCTTAGCCGGTTCTGAGGTAAAAACCTGTTGCGTTATTGGTTTTCCATTAGGTGCAGCGCTTACTTCAGCCAAAGTATTTGAAACCAAAGCCGCGATTGAAGCCGGTGCACAAGAGATCGATATGGTGATCAATGTGGGTTGGCTTAAGAGTGGTCATCTTGACGCCGTTGCTGATGATATTCGCCAAGTTAATGAAGCAACGGGTGAGGTGTTATTAAAAGTCATTTTAGAAACCTGCTTACTCACTAAGCAAGAAATCAAACAAGTTTGTGAAATCTGTAAAGAGATCGGTGTTGATTATGTAAAAACATCTACTGGTTTTAGTTCAGGCGGTGCAACGGTAGAGGATGTGGCCTTAATGCGGGCAACAGTTGGTCCAGATATTGGCGTTAAGGCCTCAGGCGGCGTACGTGATCAAGTGACGGCTAACGCGATGATTGAGGCTGGCGCGACACGGTTAGGAAGCAGCTCTGGCATTGCGATTGTCGCTAACCAAAAAACCGAAAGTCAAGGTTATTAATCTTAATAAGTTGGATTGACGAATGAGAAAACGACGGGATCGAATACAAAAACTAGTTGAATTACTAAAAAGTGCAGAAACCCTACACTTAAAGGAAGCGGCAAGATTATTAGCGGTCTCAGAAATGACTCTTCGTCGTGATGTGAATGATAGTGGTGCATTTCCAGTCAATTTATTAGGTGGTTATTTAATGTTAGCGACCGAACAAAAACAAGGTATGCACTATTTTATTTCTGATCAACAGCAACATCATGTTGAAGCAAAACAGCATATTGGCAAACTTGCTGCGAGCTTAATTGAAGAAAACGATACGGTTTTCTTTGATTGCGGCACCACGACACCGCATATTATTGACCATATCGATGATTATCTTAGCTTTACAGCAATCTGTTATTCTTTAAATGTATGCTTAGCTTTACAGAAAAAGAAATATTGTAAAGTGATCTTATGTGGCGGGCAATTTATGGAAACCAATGCCATATTTACCTCAATTACCCCCAATTCACCCTTAGATGTTCTTTGTCCAAGTAAAGCCTTTATTTCGGCAGCGGGGATTTCAATAAAAGGGGTCACCTGCTTTAATTTGCAAGAAGTGAATTGGAAAAATAGGGCCATGGCACGTTCTTATCAAAATATTTTGGTTGTCGATCACAGTAAATTTGATGCACAGCAAGCTGCTTATATTGGTAGCCTAGCTGATTTTGATCTAATGATTTCTGACAATGTGCCAGATAACTATCATAGTTATTGTCAAAAAAATCATATCACTGTGCTAACATAATATATAACGGTAGTAAACTATAACCTTTCATTGAGACGATGATGGTTATCCCAGTTAACTAACTATAGGTTAACGTGAACAGAATGAATAAGCGATGACTGGCTTAATTTAGTCATAATTAAAGCAAGAGGTGTGAATAAATGAAACGCGTATTTATGTTGGTGTTGGATTCCTTTGGTATTGGTGCTGCACCAGATGCTGATAAATTTGGCGATACTGGCGCCAATACATTAGGCCATATTGCTGATTGGTGCGCTACACACCGTAAAAAGGCCGATGGTTCACCGTGGCCGTTGACGTTACCTAATTTAAGTGCTTTAGGTTTAGCGAAAGCAGCGTATGCGGCAAGTGGATCCTTCCCCATTGGTTTAAACGCCGATGCAAAATTGATCGGCTCTTATGGTTATGCGGCAGAAATTTCATCCGGTAAAGATACCCCATCAGGTCATTGGGAAATTGCTGGAGTACCGGTTTTATTTGATTGGGGCTACTTTAGTGATAAGCAAAATAGTTTTCCGCAACCACTCTTAGATAACATTGTTCGCAAAGCTGGCTTATCGGGGTATTTAGGTAATTGCCACTCATCAGGTACAGTGGTGTTAGATGAGCTAGGCGTAGAGCATATGCATAGTGGTAAACCAATTTTTTATACCTCGGCGGATTCGGTGTTTCAGATTGCCGCACATGAACAAACATTTGGTTTAGACCGCTTGTACGCATTATGTGAATTAGTCAGACAAGAGCTCAATGACGGCGACTATAATATTGGGCGCGTTATTGCTCGTCCATTTATTGGTGATAAACCAGGCTCATTTGAGCGTACAGGTAATCGCCATGATTATGCCGTTGAGCCACCGTCAGCTACTGTGTTACAAAAATTGGTAGAAGAGAAGCAAGGTACGGTTGTTTCTATTGGTAAAATTGCGGATATTTATGCCCATGTAGGAATCACTGATAAAGTAAAAGCGACAGGTATTGATGCTTTATTTGATGCGACCCTTAACGAAGTGAAAAAAGCTAAGGACAATACCATTGTCTTTACTAACTTTGTGAATTTTGATTCTGATTATGGTCATCGTCGTGATATTGCAGGTTATGCACAAGCGCTTGAGCTATTTGATCGTCGCTTGCCAGAATTACTTTCGATGATGCAACCAGAAGATATCTTGATTTTAACAGCAGATCATGGCTGCGACCCATCGTGGGCTGGCTCAGATCATACCCGTGAATTTATTCCGGTATTGGTGTATAGTCCACAGCTACCGGTCACTGATTTAAAACAACGTGATACCTTTGCTGATATTGGGCAGACGGTTGCTGCTTATTTTGATTTAACGCCAATGGAATATGGGCAATCGTTATTTACTTTTCCTAAAGCCTAACTCATGATTAGCTAAAATAAAAAACGCATCGTATTGAAAAATACAATGCGTTTTTTTATTGTTGATTATCTATCGCGGGTCGATTTAAATCGCTACCGGTGCCTTAATGGCAGGATACGGATCATAGTCCTCGATCTCAAAGTCTTCAAAACAGTAATCAAAAATCGAATTTGGTTTGCGCTTAATCACTAACTTAGGGAGTGCGCGTGGCGTACGACTCAATTGTAAATGTGTTTGTTCCATATGGTTGGCATAAAGATGGGTATCACCACCAGTCCAAACAAAATCGCCTACCGCCAAATCACATTGCTGCGCTATCATATGTACTAACAAAGCGTAGCTAGCAATATTAAAAGGTAGGCCTAAAAACACATCGCATGAACGCTGATAAAGCTGGCAAGACAGTTTGCCGTCCGCCACATAAAACTGGAAGAAAGCGTGGCATGGCGCCAAAGCCATCTGCTCGAGCTCTCCGACATTCCAAGCTGATACGATTAAACGACGTGAATCGGGATTAGTTTTGATTTGTTCAATCACCTCACTAATTTGATCGCGTTGCTTACCATCCGCTGCTTGCCAAGCACGCCATTGTTTACCATAAACGGGTCCTAGATCACCGTTTTTATCGGCCCACTCATCCCAGATAGTGACATTATTGTCATGTAGATAAGCAATATTGGTTTCGCCTTTTAAAAACCAAAGTAATTCATGAATAATAGAACGTAGATGACATTTTTTTGTGGTGACGAGCGGAAAGCCTTGCTGCAAATTAAAGCGCATTTGATGACCAAAAATGGATAAAGTGCCAACCCCAGTGCGATCTGATTTCGCCACACCGTCATCAAGAATTTTTTGCATTAAAGCCAGATATTGTTGCATGTTAACGTTCCTTTAATATTAACGTGTCGTCCGTTTATAGGACCACATAAGGATGAGTAAACCTAAGATAATCATTGGTAGTGAAAGAATTTGTCCCATACTGATGATTTCACCGAATAAACCAAGTTGTTCATCGGGTTGTCTAAAAAATTCAATAATGAAACGGAATAGGCCGTATAACAGTAAAAATAATCCTGAAACACTACCGATAGGTCTGGATTTACGCACAAATAAATTAAGAATGATAAATAAAACAACACCTTCAAGCAATAACTCATACAACTGAGAAGGGTGGCGAGGTAATAACTCACCACATTGGTAGTATAAATTTAACCATTGCGGATGGTGCTGAACAAAAGCGAAATCAGCCACTTTCGCATGCGGAAATAGCATACCAATGGGTGCATCGGTTACCCGTCCCCAAAGTTCACCATTAATAAAGTTACCTAAGCGCCCCGCCCCTAATCCAAAAGGGATAAGTGGAGCGACAAAGTCGCTAACTTGCAAGAACGTTTTATGGGCATGTCTTGCAAATAAAAAAATAACCACTAATGCGCCAATCAAACCACCATGGAACGACATACCGCCTTCCCACACACGAAATACCGTTAGTGGATCATGCAAAAAATTGATGTAATTATAAAAGAAGGTATACCCTAAGCGTCCGCCAACAAAAATACCGATAAATCCCCAAAAGAGTAGATTTTCTACTTGAGTCGCTGTCCAGCCACTATTGGGTTGTTTTGCACGACGATTAGCGAGCCATAAAGCAAATAACACCCCAAATAGATACATAGCACCATACCAATGTAACGAAATTGGTCCAATACTAAACGCAATGGGATCAATGTTTGGAAAAGATAAATAATGTGTCATAAAGTCTCAATATAAAAATATAAAGTCTCAATATAAAGATAAATAAAACCTTAACGCCGTTTATTCGTCCTTTTACGATTTAGATAACTATGGCGACGCGCTTTATTCCTGCTGTTTTTGGCTTTTTTACCTGCGTTCTTTGTAAAATCAGTGGTCAATGATAAATGACTCATCATCTTGTCTGATACTACTTTTAACATATGTTCCTGTTCAAGGGAAAATACCGCTTGAGCAAACTCTTTCATTGCTTTACGATAAACATCACGTTTAAAAGCAATCACTTGTCGAATAGGGTACCAATAACTGACCCACTGCCAATCGTCAAATTCGGGAGCAACACTGTTATTTAGATTAATTGCCGTTTCTGGACTGAGCAATTCTAATAAGAACCATTTTTGCTTTTGTCCAATACACACGGGCATATTTTCCCAACGCACCATACGTTTAGGTAATTTATAACGTAACCAGCCATTGGTCGCAGCTAAAATTTTTACCTGTTTTGATGTTAATCCTACTTCTTCATTTAATTCACGAAACATAGCCTGTTCAGGCGTCTCATTTTGTTTTATTCCGCCCTGAGGAAATTGCCAAGAATTTTGCCCATAACGACGAGCCCAAAGCACTTGACCGTACCTATTACAAATAATGATTCCTACATTTGGACGGTAGCCATCATTGTCAATCACTGACTACCTCAAAAAAGCTAAAAATTTTCTTAGACTAGATTGTTTCATACAACAGCATTTTGGTAAACAGTAAAAAAATAAAAAAGTGAAGATAAGTGATGAAATCCGTAAACGGGTCAATTGAGTGACTTACTCATTAAACATGTTTATTAAATAAGGCTAAGGTTATTCTAAATAGTTAATCGACGCTTTCAGGTAACGTAATTTTATATATGTATTGTGTCTGAATCGACTAACGATGGACTCGTTATCTGTTAAACCTTACAACATTCGCGTCATTTAGCGGTAAGCGTTAAACGACGTGGTGGTATGTTTAATAGTGGCAATAGGCGTACGACCATGCTTGTAGCCAAATAACGGGGGATCATCAACCCTATCATAATTTGCGTTTAATCCGTAAATGGTATTTTTTGCTGATCATCCTGCTATCGATACCTTTTAAATGGTTAACTAATCAAGATAGGGCAATTTATCCTATTAGCTACTACATGCAGGCAGCAATTGCTGAGCAGTGTAACCATTTTTGAACGATTTTATTTTTTTGTGTGACATAGTTAATTTGATAGTATCCATTTTCATAATCTAAGACGTCAACGTCCTGTCCCTTAATTAAATACATGGCTGTTTTATCTTGATGATGAGGGGTATTAAATAAATAAGATTGATCAGTTGCGATCTTAAAGCCATAATCTGCGGGAATATATTGTGTTGAGAGAAATCGATTTATACAATCATTAATTTTATTGTCAGAATAAAAAGCATGACAAAATTTATTAGCGTATTTTTCTGTTAATAAATTCAAATAAATATTATGCTGTTTTTGCTCTGATAAATTGGTTTTATATTGTTGTAACGCTAAATCGACAGAAATATTTAGATGTGGTAACAGTAAAATTAATTCATTAATAAAAGAATTTTGCTCTATT
Organism: Candidatus Schmidhempelia bombi str. Bimp; assembly: GCF_000471645.3. GTDB lineage: Bacteria > Pseudomonadota > Gammaproteobacteria > Enterobacterales > Orbaceae > Utexia > Utexia bombi. Next base: position 35,131 of record NZ_AWGA01000043.1, read on the forward strand.
AAAATGCATGATGGACGACTAAATAGATCTTCTTGACCATATAACTCAATGTTACTATGATTGCCGACCCAGCTACATTTCTTTTCTACTACGTTTTCCCAATCTGAGTAAAATATATCAATACTGTTTTTAGTCAAAATTTGATGTAATATTTTTAGTGTATCGTAACTAGCATCGATACCATTAGTTAAAACGTCGGATATATCATTACTACTAGTTCTATCGTTATTAGCGCAGACCATAAAACTTATAAATAACGTAATTAATATTAAAATTTTTTTCATTACAACCCCCCTTTTTAAAAAAGATAGCTTTATCATTTTTTTATTCGTCTAAAATTTATCAAGCAAAAACTTAACGTTACTGATCGCTAAATCTAAACTACATTTTTTAGTTCTTAACTGCTTCAGGGTGCAACAGCGCTTTTCTTTCAAAAGATTATTCTCCATTTCAAATCTGATATTAAATTATGATCGTGTAACCTCATACCCGTTATGCCATTTTTACCCCTAAAGCACTATAACAATTAACATTAAGCTTGTTATCAATGAGTTAAGATGTAAAGGTTATAGGATGGTTTATCTTATTTAGATAATCTAAATATTTCAAGTTGTTCAGCTTCAACGGTACTATTGTTCGTTATTTTTAATTAAATTGAAGGGATTTGGCTATTATTTAAATAAACTTGATTGAACTAACTTCTTTTCGCGCTTTTTTATCGGTCATAATTACGAGAGGCTTTTTGATATAGGAAATTAAATTTTCATTATCCTACTTTCTTAAATCCTGTTTTATGCAATATTTAATTATTCAAATATACATTTAGAATAACTTTCTGCATCACAATTAAAACTAGAATCAGATTGATGATCATATTCGAAATATATCAAACATGAATCTTCGGTTGGTGAGTAAATAAATTGTTTATTCTGATAATGATAGACTTTCTTTATTGTCGTTATTTTACGTCCAATATCTGACTCTAGATATTCGACACAATCTTTTTGACTCGTTGCGGTCTGATTTTTTGGGTTAAAAATAATATTAGGTTCTTCTAATGGTAAGTTTACAAATTTATTCTTTTGATTATCAAATATGCCTTGATAAATATAAATATTTGCAAATGAAAAGGATGAAACTAGCAGCAAAACCGAAAATTGTATTAATTTCATCATTAATAGTTCCCTTTATGTTTTTCTAAATAAGGTATTCTTTTTCTGCCTTTTTCATAGCTCATAATTATTGGCGAATTCCTGATGTAGAAAATTAATTTTTCACTATTATTATGTATAACAATGTGTATTATTTCCTGTTTTAAACGTCCTTGATATCTTAAATCAACCAGTACTTCTCTCATTGCTACATGTAAATTATCCCAATCAATGTTACTGTTAATTGTGTTTTTCCATTTATTATAAAGCCTTATAGTGTCATTTAAATATTCTGGATAAACTAGTTCAAATAAATTTATTTGTTGTTCCCAAGTAATTTCTGAAATTTTTGCTTTATTTTCTGAGACAAATTTAGATGCTGCTCCTTTTTTTAACCCCGCTCCTTTAGATAATTTAGTTGCGGTTGCTAATGATATACCAGCCTGTAACATATGATTTAAAACTTCTTTTTCTATTCTTAGTAATAAATACAATGTAAATTTAATATGGAGTAGGTTATGGTTTTATTGAATCTTTATGCATTAACTGATTTTGTTTAAAAAAGAGTGTAAATGCTCCTATTAAAAGCACAAAAATTTATCCCCTTTTTTGAGATTATTAATTAATAAAGATACTAATAATAGTAATCATGGTGATTTATTTTTTAGCAAAGATTATGGCGGTTTTTCTAAAATGAGTTTATTTAAGGATGTGATCGGATTTACTCACTAGCTAAGCAACGACGCGTTATCGCAATATTGGTTAAATATGAAAGTGATTTTTTAGTTGTATAAAAAAGCCAGTCTATCGATCAGACTGGCAAAACATTGGAAGCAATGTGAGCAATGTCATGTCTTTGTCAAACACCAAGGTGCTTCATAAGACATTTTTAAATGATAATGATTATTATTTATATTGGCAAGCTTTATTTTTTATCATTTTACAATTTAAAAAATAGGGTGAATCTTATTATTGACGTGCTGGCATATAAAATGGGGTTTTATTTTGCTGGAAAAATGCTATACCATTAAGTTAATTTATTATCGTTTTAATATAAGAGACGATATTGATACTTTGTTCTATGTTTCTTAAATAAGGATGGTTAAATGAAAAAATATATTTATATTGCTCTTTCGATTGGATCACTACTTGTTACTGGTTGTGACAATAAGGATAAGAAGAGCACATCTGAGATAACCACTGAACCTAAGGCAGTGACTCAGGCAACCACTAAACAATATCAACCTATTATTAAACAAAATAACCACCTAATTTTAACCCATATGGTGGAGATCTATAGTACTAATCCCATTCTTGAACAAGTCATCAGAAAGAAAGACGGGGAGGATAGTTTTGTAAAAACAATAAGTTATGATGAAAATGGCATGATAAAAGCCTATAGTTATACTTATTCAAATAAAGATAATCCGTATCTAACTGGCACAATAAAATATACCGATAAAGGTTGGCATGAGGAAGTCAATTATCTAACCAATGATGAAATTATGACCTTTGATTACATTATTAATGATAACCAGCAAATTATTGACGTGAAAGTGAGTGATAATAGCTATGAAATTGATGAGAAAACGTTTAAACAAGCGTTCATCTATAATCAGGATAATGCGCTTACCGATATGATCTATGTCTTTAATAAAATTCTGTGTAATAGCCATTATAAATATAACCAAAATGGTTTAATTACTGATGAACGCGCCGTGTTAACCGAATTAGAAGCACAAGCTGATGCCAATTATCAATATAATGATAAGGGGCAGTTAGTTAGCTTTAGTAGTAGTGAATTTTACTCAACAGAAGCGACATCAAAGGCAGACTCTGGCACTCAGGATAATGGTTATGTTAAACCTGAAACTCGAACTTACACATTTGGCGAGGCAGAGTTTAATCAACGTGGTGATTGGGTTAAATTGACAGAAAAAGAGAATGGTTCAGAGATGACACGTACGATTACTTATCGTCAATGATTGTGATCAATAGTTATTAGATCGTAACGTTTATTATAAGCGATGATAAGTGGTAAATCTTATTTATTATCGCGTTTTGATGTGACATAGTTAACCAGTAAAAATAATTATTATTGTTTTTATTGGTTAACAATCAGGCAAAAAAGGAAAAGCGAAGTATTACACAATCATCAATTGCGCCGCTGATCCTAGTATCAACCCCCTTTCATACTTAAATACGCACTGATAAGCCATTTTGATTAGGATTATCGCTAATAATAGCTAACCATAAATTTCGATGGTAGAAATTGAACTTACTATAATTAACATGATGATCTTTATTCTGATTGAATATCATTATTAATGTTAAGGTTGATAATGCGATATTAGTTAAGCTAGATATAACTAACTCTGTATCGCTAAATATCGAGAAGATGGTCATAGTTAGCAAGTGATCGATATTTAACTCTATATCGGATAAACGTCAATACCAACGTAATTGGCATTTAGTCGTAATAAGGATAATGTGAGTTAACCAATATTGTCCTTGATCTAGACTAAAAGATGGTTATCTAAATGATAATATCATCAGCAACGACGTTAATGTATTTAAAAATCCGACCAATTCAGCCGGATTTTTGTCGATAATAATATAGCTTTGCTGATAATTCTTAACACTGATTAAGCTTATTTTTTATAAATAAACTCAATACCTTCATCATCGGCTTCATCCCAGTCATCAAAATCATCATCGTCATCATCGACTTCAGCATGGTTAAGTGTTTGTTGATGATAATCATCCCACATAAACTCAACTTTCTCTGGTTTGTCTTGTACTGCTTCCTCTTCGCGAGGATGGGCATTGATAAAATGCATTAAATCCCAACACAGAGGCTTAATACCTTCGCGGTTAGCTGCTGAAATGACATAGTACTTATCATGCCAACCTAAGGCCTCGACAATCTCTTTCGCACGCTGTTCTGACGCTTCTTGACCCAACACGTCTGATTTATTAAAGACTAACCAGCGCGGTTTGTTGGCCAATTTTTCACTGTATTGGGCTAATTCCTGTAGAATCACTCGCGCATTTTCTACGGGATCCGATTCATCAATAGGGGCAATATCGATCAGATGAACTAATACTCGACAACGCTCTAAATGTTTTAAGAAACGGTGCCCAAGTCCAGCACCTTCTGAGGCGCCTTCAATTAAGCCTGGAATATCAGCGACAACAAAACTCTGTTCATTGTCCATACGCACGACACCTAAGCTTGGTACTAACGTGGTAAATGGATAATCCGCTACTTTTGGTTTGGCGGCAGAAACCGCGCGGATAAAGGTTGATTTACCGGCATTTGGTAAACCAAGCATACCGACATCGGCAAGTAGCATCAGTTCTAATAGTAGTTCGCGTTTTTCACCTGGAGTACCATTAGTTTTTTGCCGCGGTGCACGGTTTACTGAAGATTTAAAACGAACATTACCTAAGCCATGGAATCCACCTTTGGCAACTAAAATCTTCTGCCCATGTTGGGTTAAGTCACCGACCACTTCACCCGTATATTTATCGGTAATGCGCGTTCCAACAGGGACTTTAACAGTAATGTCTTTGCCGCGTTTACCGGTACAATCTGAACCCTGACCATTTTGTCCGCGTTCAGCACGATATAATTTTTCAAAACGGAAGTCGATAAGCGTATTTAAATTTTCATCGGCGATAAAGTAGACATCACCACCATCACCGCCATCACCGCCATCGGGTCCACCTTTAGGAATATATTTTTCACGGCGAAAGCTCATACAGCCGTTGCCGCCATCTCCTGCTTCAACATGAATCGAAGCTTCATCAACAAATTTCATTGCTTATGTTTATCTCTCTGGTTGTTAAGCGTGTCTTTTCTAGGTGACCACAGGTGGTGGTCGATAGTAGGCATGGCATTGACGATAGTGGCAAACGTACCTATTTAATCTACTAGAGCTAAAGACATCAGGTTAAATTTTTTAGCTAAATTAAAGCCAGTATATCAGAAAATAGTCATCTAAAAAGCGATGTTGGATAGGATGATGACAATTAGTCGCGTGTAACTGCAAACTTATATCGTTGTCAGCCAGTCTCTTCGCCTCTTATCAACTGTATACGGTCTAGAATCATCATTGGAGTTGGTGATGCTAAAGTATGCCAACAATATTGAAAATGGTAACCCTAATACCGAATGCCCGTATAACCTCTTCATAATTATGCTAATAGGGAGCTATCATTTCCAGCTTATTAAATAAATTCATCAAGAATTTATATCTTTTTCGCTATCAATTACCTTAAAACGATCTAATATCAACGAACTCAATAACTAACTTATCTGGCAAAGGCTACGTTATTGAGACCATCACTTTTTTATATACTGGGTCTTTTTCCATGATTTTTGGCTAGATTATGAATTAAATCGATTCCAAATGCGGGTAATACTCTATATCAATTCGTTATTGAGACCAATTATCTTATTGATTATTTGATAATTATCTTACATATCTACTGTTTTTATCTCACGATACTAGAAAAATAAAAATAGCAATAAAAGCTAGAATTTTTGCTTAGTGCTGAATTCGCTCCCGGTATATAGATTCATCGTGATCAAGACTTAAGGGCATTTATGACAGTGACTATTTTTTCGTACTATAAACGTAAAAAACCCCACGACATAAGACATGGGGTTACGATTTACTATTAAAATCAGTGATTAGTTAGCAACGATACTAACATAACGACGATTTTTAGGTCCTTTCACTTCGAATTTAACTTGACCATCAATTAAGGCAAATAGAGTATGGTCACGACCACAACCTACATTTTCACCTGCATGGAACTGAGTTCCACGTTGACGAACTAAGATATTTCCGGCAAGGATTTGTTGACCGCCAAAACGTTTAACACCTAAGCGTTTACTCTGGGAATCACGACCATTGCGTGACGAACCACCAGCCTTCTTATGAGCCATTGTACGTTACTCCTATTAAGCGATTGCAGTGATCTTCACATCAGTGAACCACTGACGGTGACCTTGTTGTTTACGGTAATGTTTACGGCGACGGAATTTAACAATTTTAATTTTATCACCACGACCGTGCTCAACAATTTCTGCTTTGATTGTTGCACCATCAACAAACGGAGCACCAACTTTGATGTCTTCACCATTTGCTACCATTAAAACTTTATCGAATACGATTTCTGAACCAGTTTCGACTTCTAGTTTTTCCAAGCGAACGACTTGACCTTCGCTAACTCGGTGTTGTTTACCACCACTTTGGAAAACTGCGTACATACCTAAACTCCGCAATATAGCAGATCTTTGTGTCTGCATAGATTAATCATATAGGGTGCGAATTTTACGCAAAAATCAAGTGACTTGCAAGCAGTCATTCATAAAAGATCTAAATTTATTCGTATAAATTGGATTTAAATAAAGGCAATATAAATATTGTTAATCAATGATTGATGTACAGTCTGTGACTTTGTTGTTAGTATAATTTAAACCATGTCTTAATCCAATGAGATTGAATGTAAGGAAATAAATAGTAAATCGATAAATAATCATTGGTTTTCCTTACAAAATAGTCAGTATAATAGATCATTCTATGTTAAAAATGATCATTTATGATCATAAGTTGTTATGATAAAAGCGATGATGATAAAAAAAAATGCGACTTATCGTGTTTCAATTGCCCAACGTCTGATTTTCTGGACGTTTTGTTTTGGGTTTGTTGGATTGTTATCCCTGTCTATTTCAACCACCATTATTCATGATACGACGGGTAGTGCTCATATGATAAATCAATTAGGTTTATTACGCATGAAGAGTTATCAGCTATTGGCGCATATTCCCTTGTCCCTTAATGCGGTAGAGACCGATATTTTTTCTGATATCTCACTGACAGATAAACAGCAAGCATTATTAGCCAATTATCATTTATTAGACAATTTTTACTATTTGCAAGCTCGCTGGCATAATGACGTAAGTCATAAAATGATACAAGCTCAACAGGCTGCTGATGTGCTGGTTTATGTGCAATATTATGTCAATGAGATTAATGCGTTAATCTCTGCAATTGATCAAAAAACCGAACAAAAAATTTTATTTAATTCCTATATTGAAGTTTTTTTTATTATTCTCATTTTGCTGTTCTTATTTGCTCAATTTTTTTATTTACGCTACTCATTTTCCAAACCATGGCAACGGCTGATTACGATGGCTGAAGCGATTACACGCCATGATTTTAGCTACCGTTTTAGCCGTGACCGACATATTAAAGACGAATTTGATTTATTGGGATCAGCGTTTAATCGTATGTCAGATGAAATTGAGTGCCAATATCAGTTGTTAGAACAACGGGTGACCGAAAAAACCGTAGAATTACAACAAAAAAATCAGATTGTGATGTTTTTATATAATGCCAGCAAATTGTTGCATACGACGCTACCAGTTTGTAAACGGTTTTCCATGATTTTAATGAAATTAGAGACGTTAATCCCATTATCGCATTTCTCTATTCGATTATATGAAACCGAAGACCCAGAACAAGAACATCGCAATGAGCGTAAGAAACCACAAACTTACTGCTTAAAACGCAATTGTGACATCTGTTTTATTGCAGAAAAATTTAATATTCAGTCTGCTGATCGGCGTTATTGGTATTTACAAAATAAAACCCAAAAGTATGGCGTGATTTCTGCTTATCAGAATCCTAAAATGCCTTTGACACAAGAACAAGAGGAGTTAGTCATCACGCTATTAGAACAGATGACCATCACCCTTGAACTTGAACGTAAAGCTGAACAGCAGAAGTCCTATCTGCTAATGAAAGAGCGTTCCGCCATGGCGCGTGAATTACACGATTCGATTGCGCAGTCGCTTTCCTGTTTAAAAATCCATATTAGTTGTTTGCAAATGCAATCAGATATCGTGAATGAGGAAAGTCAGCAGTTACTAAAAACGATGCGTACCGAACTAAATACGGCTTATTCACAGCTGCGTGAGTTAATTACGACCTTTAGATTAAGCGTTAATAGTACAGGCTTTTATGCAAGTTTGCATGACTTGATCAAAGAGTTTAATCAAAAACTGGGGTTTACTATACAGCTAGATTATCAATTGCCATTACAACTAGTTGATAGCTCACAAGCGATCCATTTATTGCAGGTGATCCGTGAAGCGCTAAATAATATTTATAAACATGCTAACGCCTCCCAAGTGGTGATTTCTTTAGAAGTTAAGCAACAAGGCAACCTATTTTTAACCATTCAAGATAATGGTCGCGGCTTTTCAGAAAAGGGAAAAAAGAATGAACACTATGGATTGATTATCATGCGCGATAGGGTCGAATTACTCCGCGGTTATTTTGATATTAGTAGTGAGTTAGGAAGGGGGACCAAAATTACCGTTAATTATAAAATCGCGGCAGATAAATTACATCTCATTACGCCATCGAATCAAACATTACCTGAAGAAGAACAGAAAATATGGAACAGTTAACCAGCTCAGTCTTATTAATTGATGATCATCCAATGTTGCGTAGTGGGGTAAAACAGCTGATTACCTCTATTGCTGATTTTGAAGTTATAGGTGAAGCGGGAGATGGGATAACCGGCATTGCTTTGGCTAAGCAATCAGAACCGGATATTATCTTACTCGATATTAATTTACGTGATATGAGCGGCTTAGATATCTTACTACATTTACGTGAACAAGGTGTCTCAAGTCGAATTTTGATTTTTACCGTATCGGATGACAAGCAAGATATTATTACTGCGTTAAAAAATGGTGCGGATGGTTATTTGCTTAAAGATATGGAGCCAGAAAACTTAATCGAATCATTAAAGCAGGTTATAGCGGGTAAAATTATGATGGATGATAATATTTCACAAATTATCCTTAATCATATGCGAGGTCAGCCACACGCTTTGGAACAATCCCATGATGTTAACTTATTAACGCCGAGAGAGTTAGAAATATTTAATTTATTGGTTCAAGGTTTATCAAATAAATTAATTGCTCGTCAACTAAATATTGTGGATAGCACGGTCAAAGTCCACGTAAAAAATATTCTCAAAAAATTGAATTTTAAATCAAGAATGGAAATTGCTGTCTGGTATTTAAATTCACGTTAATAGGTTAATTTAACCCAATGATTTAGCATAAAATCAAGATAATAAAATTTAATCCTATTGATTTTATGCTAAGTATAAATGGCTTATGGCATAAGATGCTCCATCACCCTCTCAGGAAGCTTGATTAGTGGATGGCAACGTCATTATCGGCAAACCAACGTAATTGAGTGCGTAACTTAACCACATCACCGATGATAATTAAACTTGGACTATGTGCGTAGTTGGCCAAATTGGCTAATTGGTGTAACTGTCCGGTAATCACTTTCTGTTTAGCTAAGGTGCCTTGTTCGACAATCGCAATAGCGGTTGTGGCAGCCATGCCGTTTTTTATTAAATTATCGGCAATATGTTGGGCTTGAGAGAGTCCCATATAAAATACTAACGTTTGTCGTTCTGCCGCTAAATTTTGCCAATCTAAGTCACTTCCTTTTTGAACATGGCCAGTAATTAATCGCACACTCTGCGCATAATCACGATGTGTCAAAGGTATACCGCTATAAGCAGCACACCCTGAAGCGGCAGTAATACCAGGCACCACCGTAAAAGGAATGTTTGCCTGAAATAAGGTTTCTAGCTCCTCGCCACCTCGACCAAAAATAAAGGGATCGCCCCCCTTTAATCTTACCACGCGTTTACCGCGCTTTGCTTGTTCAAGTAACGTTTGATTAATTTGTGCCTGTGGTACGCAATGAAAACCAGCTTGTTTACCAACAAAAATCAGTTCGGCATCACGGCGAACCAGATCCAATATCGGCTGTGAGACTAAACGATCATAGACGATGACATCCGCCAATTGAATTTGTTGTAATCCTTTTAACGTCAGTAAACCAGGATCGCCAGGACCTGCACCAACCAAAATCACCTCACCGCGATCATCCAATGGTGCGTCAAATAGTGCTTGTGTAATTTGTTCAACTTGCTGGGATTGGTGGTTGGCTAAGGCCTGCGCTAATCTATCATGCACCAATAATTTTTCCCAAAAACGGCGACGTTCATTAATCGTTTGATAATAGTGTTTAACTCGGCGACGTAAATATCCCGCATATTCAGCCAATTTGCCCAAATGCTGAGGCAATAGTGCTTCTAATTTTTCACGTAGTAAGCGTGCTAATACCGGTGAACGACCACCTGACGATACCGCGACCATCAAAGGAGAGCGGTCGATAATCGATGGCATAATAAAACTCGCTTGTTTAGGCGAGTCAACCACATTGCAAAACAGTTGCTGCTGTTCACATAATTGGCTAATTGTTTGATTTAACACAGGATCATCGGTAGCAGCAATAACCAACCATTTATTGGTTAATAATTGCGCTGAAAATTCACCTTCGATTAAGGTTATTTGTTGCTGTTGCCAGTCATAAAAAGGTTGGGTAAATGATTTGGCACTGACGGTAATAGAAGCGCCAGCTTGCATAAGTAAACGCGTTTTACGTTCGGCGACATCACCGCCACCCACAATTAGGCAAGCTTTGCCACGCAATTGGCAAAAAATAGGTAAATAATCCACAAAAATATCCTGTTGATATGGTCATCAATAATCGACAATTAATTAAAATATCACTACCGATCGATATCGATAAGTTGGCGTTACGCCAAAACTATTTTTAGTCACAATCATACTTACTTTAGTCACGATCATACTTACGGACTTACGGGTTACAAGGCTAAATTAGCTATCCGCTACTTTATGCTCTTATCATGATGGATTCATAAAAGCGATCACGGATAGATAACATATTGATTTTTATTTTAGCTAGAAATTAATACACCAAGACTCATCTAATGCTAATTTGTACTTGATCGTTAACGAGTTGCACGGAGTATGCCCGTACGCTAAACTGTGCATCGTCTAAACAATAGCCATCAGTTAATCGAAAACGCTGTTTTTTTAGTGGGCTTGCCACCCAGAATTGCCCTTCGTGTTCGGCAATCAAGCCACGCGATAACACACTGGCTGCTGCGAATGGGTCAATATTACTAATGGCAAATAACTGTTTATCCTCAGTGGGTCTAAATATCGCAATATGGTGATCGGCCACCAATGCACAAACCCCAGAATGAGGTAAAATATCATCGATATGACAGACCGTTGTCCATTGACTCATTAGTGGTGACTCCTCTTATTTGATGTTAATCAGGTGGCGTTCTTCTGGTTTAGCAGGGCGATGTTGCTGACGTTCTGGCACCATTTGTACATACTGATTGCGTTCAGTACTATTAATAAAGTGCGAGAACCGCTTTGACGTTTCAGGGGATTCGACCGTGGCTTTCCATTCGCAAATCACTAATTTACGTAAACGGGTCATCTCTGCTTCTAATTCAGCGTTAATCCCCAATTTGTCATCAATAATCACTTGGCGTAGGTAATCAATACCACCATCTAAGCTTTCTAACCAAAGTGAGGTGCGTTGCAATTTATCGGCGGTACGAATATAAAACATTAAGAAGCGATCTAAATAACTTAACACCGTATCACGATCAAGATCACTCGCCAGCAGATCGGCATGGCGTGGTTTCATACCGCCATTACCCCCCACATAGAGATTCCATCCTTTTTCTGTGGCGATTAAGCCAATATCTTTCCCTTGTGCTTCGGCACATTCACGCGTACAACCCGATACGCCAATTTTTATTTTATGTGGTGAACGAATACCCTTATAGCGGTGCTCAATGTCTATTCCAAACCCAACACTATCCCCTACGCCATAACGGCACCATGTACTTCCTACACAGGTTTTTGCCATACGCAACGCTTTGGCATAGGCGTGACCCGTTTCAAAGCCTGCTGCGATCAATTCTTGCCAAATAGCGGGTAAGTCATCTTTATGGGCACCGAACAAGCCAATACGTTGTGAACCGGTAATCTTAGTATAAAGTTGATATTTTTTGGCAATCTGACCAACCGCCACTAACCCTTCAGGTGTAATTTCACCACCAGCAGAGCGTGGAATAATTGAATAAGTACCATCTTTTTGAATATTACCCAAATAAGCATCATTACTATCTTGGAGTGGTGCTAGGGCTGGCTGTAACACATAATCATTCCAGCAAGAGGCTAAAATCGACCCAACAGTCGGTTTACAAATTTCGCACCCATAGCCTTTGCCATGTCGACGAATCAGTGCCTCAAATGAGGTTATACCTTCAACGCGGACTAAGTGATACAGTTCTTGGCGCGAAAAGGCAAAGTGTTCACATAAGTGGTTATTGACTTCGATCCCTTGCTGACTTAATTCAGCGTTAAGAACTTGCGTGACTAATGGCAAACAGCCGCCACACCCCGTGCCCGCTTTGGTTGCTGCTTTTATTTGAGCAACGGTATGACAACCGGCGTGAATAGCCTCAATAATTTGTCCTTTGCTCACATCAAAGCAAGAACAGATTTGAGCACTATCAGGTAAAGATTCAATTCCTAACACGGGTTTGTTGCCTGCATGATCAGGTAAAATTAAGGCGTCAGGATTATCGGGTAGATCCATGCCATTTAGCATCATCTGTAATAGATTGCCATAGTCGCTGGTATCACCGACTAACACCGCGCCAAGTAATCGACGGTTATCTTGACTAACAATTAAACGTTTATATATCTGTTTATTTTCATCTAGATAGAGGTAACTACGTGCGCCTGATGTACGACCGCGTGCATCCCCAATACTACCTACATCAACGCCAAGTAATTTTAGTTTGGCACTCATATCAGCACCAGTAAATGTATTCGATTCATTTAATAAATGACTAACGGCCACTTGTGCCATTTTATAACCGGGTGCCACTAATCCGTAAATGCGGTCTTGCCAACAGGCACATTCACCGATGGCATAAATATCGGGATCATCTGTCTGACAGTGATCATTAATCACTACCCCACCACGGGGGCCGATAGACAATTGACCATCACGGGCTAATTGATCTTGTGCCCGTATTCCAGTTGAAAACACGATAAAATCGACATCTAACGCACTACCATCAGCAAATTGCATGGTTTTACCTTGATGATGATGGATGATCTGTTGCGTATTTTTACTGGTATGTACGACTACGCCAATCTCTTCAATTTTTTTTCTTAATTGTTCACCGCCCAGCGCATCTAACTGTTCCGCCATTAACACAGGGGCAAATTCCACTACATGCGTTTCAATGCCCAAGTTTCTCAGTGCACCGGCTGCTTCTAAACCAAGTAAACCGCCACCAACCACAGCCCCGCGTTGGCTACGTTTGGCACATTCGGCAATGGCATCAAGATCCTCTAAGGTACGATAGACATAACAATCGTCACCCTCCGCCCCAGTGATAGGTGGGATCCATGGATAAGAGCCCGTAGCTAAAATTAATTTATCATAGCTTACCGCTTGTCCCGTTTGTGAATACACTTTTTTATTGGCACGATCGATACGTTCTATCCGTTCATTTAGGTGAATAGCAATATGGTGCGTGGCGTAAAAATCAGGGGCAACTAATGACAAATCGTCCGCAGTTTGACCCGAAAAATAGGATGAAAGATGAACGCGGTCATATGCCATATGAGGCTCAGCACCGAAAATAGTGATAGCAAATGGTTCAGATCCTGCTTTATCTATTAATTCTTGCACAAAGCGGTGACCAACCATACCGTTACCAATAATAACCAGTTTGATCTTATTCATAATTCCCCTATTTTTCAGTCAATGCATTTTCTATTTATTAAAACTCATTGTATTGAAACTACAGCAGAATATAATTATTCTTTGGGGTTACTCCTAAGGTAGTAGGATAATGGTTAGTACTCTTACTTAACTTAATTGGTTTAGCATAAATATAAAAATTTAATATAAACAAGTGACTATATTTATGTGATCGATTTAAATAAGATAACGTTTATTGTGTGATTGTTACCGCTACAGTTTAGCGGATTATAATTTATTTTGCGCCACGCCAACTTATTTATAGAGATAATCGATTATTATTCATCAATTCCATTCAATTTTTTATAACGTGTTGACGTAATGGCTAACAGCGATAAATTAATCGCCGTTGACGTCATTTAAACTATTACTTCTTTTTTTAAAGGCTGATTGATAAAAATATTATGGTTAAATAACAATGAAATCTATTGACATCAATAGTCGTTTTCTATCAAATTATCTTTTTTAAACTATTTTAGTTGTTGAAATTAACCCTAAACTATTTAAGAATAAAAGCTATTTTTATTATTTTTATTAAAAGGAAATTATCATGCTAGAACTATTTAGCACCAGCAATATTTTGGTTCATATCCCAATTGGAGAAGGAGGGTATGATCTGTCATATATTGAAGCAATTGGTACCCTTTGTGGATTATTGTGCATTTATCTAGCTAGTCTGGAAAAATCAATCAATTATTTATTTGGATTACTAAATGTTAGCTTATTTGCCATCATCTTTTTTCAAATACATCTCTATTCCAGTTTACTACTGCAAATCTTCTTTTTTATCGCCAATATTTATGGCTGGTATGCGTGGACACGGGTGCAACCAGAAACGCAAGAAACAGCCTTAAAAATACGCTGGATGCCCTTAAATCATCAAATAAAATGGGCCGTGATCAGTGTGATTGGCATTCTTTTATTAACGGTGTTTATTGATCCGGTATTCAGCGGCTTAACGTCAATTATGGTTCATCTACTCAATCTCTTTGGCGCCAACATCACTATGCCAGTATTAGCGCCCGATGCTTATCCTTTCTGGGACGCTTGTATGACGATACTTTCAGTTGTGGCACAGCTATTAATGACCCGTAAATTTGTAGAAAATTGGTTATTATGGGTGGTGATCAATGTGATTTCGGTAGCGATATTCACCTTACAAGGCGTATATGCAATGGCGATTGAATATACAATCTTAACGTTTATAGCCATAAATGGTACTCGTATTTGGGCAAGCTCCGCTAAAAAACAGGGATCGCAACCACTGACCGATAATCATCATCATGACACAGATACAAATAACTAGTTACTGATGATAGATGAATTAATGATATATAAAAAAGGAATAACAATGAAAAGCATTACTCGTCTGTGCCTAGGTAGTCTAATCACCATAAGTACATTGTTCCCGTTATCTGGATTAACGTGGGAAAAAGATAAAACCTATCATCTAACTATTTTGCATACTAATGATCACCATGGCCATTTTTGGCAAAATGATATAGGTGAAATCGGGCTGGCCGCACAAAAAACCTTAGTTGATAGGATTCGGCAGGAGGTTACCGATAATAACGGCATGGTATTATTACTATCAGGTGGCGATATCAATACCGGCGTCCCTGAATCCGATATATTACAAGCCAAGCCCGATTTTTTAGGTATGAATCTGATTGGCTATGATGCCATGGCAGTGGGAAATCATGAATTTGATCATGATATCTCAGTCATTCGTCAGCAACAACAGTGGGCTAATTTTCCCTTTTTATCCGCCAATATTTACCATAAAAAAACGGGCGAACGGGTATTTGCACCTTATGCCATGTTTCATCAACAACAGCTCAATATCGCCGTTATCGGCTTAACTACAGAAGATACGCCGAAAGTCAGCGATCTGCAACGGACTAACGATTTCGATTTTAAATCGGTATCCGCCGAAGCCAAAAAGGTGATTGAAGAGTTAAAACAGACGCAAGAGCCTGATATTATCATTGCGGTTACCCATTTAGGGCACTATGATAATGGACAACATGGCAGTAATGCGCCAGGCGATGTATCGTTGGCACGCAGCCTACCTGAAGGGAATTTAGATATCATTATTGGTGGGCATTCTCAAGATCCGGTCTGTATGGCTGCCCAAAATAAAAAACAGATAAATTATGTGCCAGGTACGGCATGTCTACCTGATCGCCAAAACGGGACTTGGATCATGCAAGCCCACGAATGG
Organism: Candidatus Schmidhempelia bombi str. Bimp; assembly: GCF_000471645.3. Taxonomy (GTDB): domain Bacteria; phylum Pseudomonadota; class Gammaproteobacteria; order Enterobacterales; family Orbaceae; genus Utexia; species Utexia bombi. Next base: position 51,294 of record NZ_AWGA01000043.1, read on the forward strand.
GGAAAATATGTTGGGCGAGCTGATTTTACCTTTTTAAATGGCGTATTAACTTTAGTTGATTATCAATTAATCCCCATTAACCTAAAGCAAGAGGTTGAACTCGCCGATGGTGTAAAAACCTTAAACTATTATACCGAAGCCATTCCTCATAATATGGAAATGTTAGACTTACTTACCCCTTATCAAAAACAGGGGGAACAGCAATTACTTACGGTTATTGGGCAATTAAATGGACGTCTTGATGGTGATCGCCAACAAGTACGTTATCAGCAAACCAACTTAGCTCAGCTGATCCTCGCCTCTCATATCGATAAAACGCAGGCTGATGTAGGCGTGATTAGTGGTGGAATGATCCGTGATTCACTGATAGAGGGCAACATCAGCTATCGTGATATCCTAAAAGTCCAACCTTTTGCTAATTCGGTGGTTTATGCTGATTTAACGGGTGAACAGTTGATCGCCTATTTAACCGCTGCCGCCACTAAATCGACGGGGTCTGGTGGCTATGCACACTTTGCCCAAGTCAGTATGACGCTTAAGGGCGACAAGCTTACCGATATTAACGTAAAAGGCCAACCGATTGATAAACAGAAAACTTATCGACTGGTTACTCAACGCTTTTTAGCGTATGGCGGTGATGCTTATCCACCTATCAATCATTTGCCAAGTTTTGTGGATACCGGTTTTATGGAAGCGAAGGTACTTAAACAGTATATTGAACAACATTCGCCAATTAATGCTGACGATTATCAACCGCAAGCCGTCATTACTCGTTATTAAAAGAGCGGATAATCACTGCTCAAAAGCGAAGTACTACCCTTCGCTTTTTTATTAAATCTATTTAGGCAAAAGAGAGCGTAGCAAGTAATAGTTGCGCTTTGGTTAAATCAGTGGGACTATCACTAAGCATAATATGGCCTTTTTTGCCTAATAACCGATGACCAAGTTCGGAAAAAGCATCACGTTCGACTGTGGTTATTCCCCCCTCAATTAATTGCCGAGGGTGAAATAAACAATAAGCGGGACGATAACTGGTAGCTAATAAGGCAAATAATGGTGTTAATTGTTGGTGAGCTAGATTGACATTCGGTAATATCATCCGCGGAGATAAACCAGCCGCCTCGCGGGCCATACTCATCTCTTTATCGGTAACCATATTTCTAACAATAAATTTATTTTTATAAAGTTGGACATAAAAAATATCCGGTTTTAAATTGGTTAATTTTGATAACATTTATCCGCTCCTAATGATAAAACCAGATTTAATCAAAGTAAGGCTTAGAGGATCAAAAATAGGGTAGATATGTCATATTTTGTTTATAAATCAACAAGCAATAACTTGTTGATTTATATAACGATATGATTATTTTGCAGTTGGACGTAATGCAGGGAATAGAATAACATCACGAATGGTATGGCTATTAGTAAATAGCATAACGGTACGGTCAATACCAATACCTAATCCTGCTGTTGGTGGTAAGCCATGTTCAAGTGCTGTGACATAATCTTCATCAAAGAACATTGCTTCATCATCGCCGGCATCTTTTTGACGCACTTGTTCAGCAAAACGTTCAGCTTGATCTTCCGCATCATTCAATTCTGAGAAACCATTACCGATTTCACGTCCACCGATAAAAAACTCAAACCGGTCAGTCACGCTTGGATTTTCATCATTACGACGAGCGAGTGGTGAGACTTCGGCTGGATACTCAGTAATAAAGGTTGGCTGAATCAGATTTGCTTCCGCGACTTCTTCGAAGATTTCCGTCACTACACGACCTAAGCCCCAACCTTTCTCAATTTCAATGCCAACAGCTTTAGCGATCGCGCAAGCTTTATCGAAATCATCCAGATCGGCCATATTCGTTTCAGGTCGATAATGACAGATCGCTTCTTTCATGGTCATTTTGATAAATGGCTTACCAAAGTCGAAACTATGCTCACCATACTGTACCACCGCTGAACCTGTAACATTAATTGCTAAACGTCTAAATAGCGATTCGGTCAATAAAATCAAATCCTTATAATCCGCATAAGCCATATACATTTCCATCATGGTAAATTCTGGATTATGACGCGGTGAAATACCTTCATTACGGAAGTTACGATTGATCTCAAATACTCGCTCAAAACCGCCCACAACTAACCGTTTTAAATAAAGTTCTGGAGCGATACGCAAATACATATCTAAATCAAGGGCATTATGATGAGTGATAAACGGTTTCGCCGAAGCACCACCTGGAATCACTTGCATCATTGGCGTTTCTACTTCCATAAAATGCTGCTCTGTCATAAATTGACGTATCTCAGAGACGATTTTAGAACGTGCAGCAAAAGTATGACGTGATGTTGGATTGGTAATTAAGTCCAAATAACGTTGGCGATAACGGGTTTCTTGATCTGATAAACCATGAAACTTATCAGGTAAAGGACGTAATGCTTTGGTTAATAAACGGATCTCTTCACAGTGAATCGATAATTCGCCGGTTTTGGTTTTGAATAAATACCCTTTAGCCGCAATAATATCCCCAAGATCCCATTTTTTAAACTGCTCATTGTAAAGACCTTCTGGAAGATCATCGCGCGTCACATAAAGTTGGATCGTACCGCCAACATCTTGCAAGGAAACAAACGACGCTTTCCCCATAATACGACGCATCATCATACGACCGGCAACCGCCACATAGATTTTATTTGCTAATAGATCATCATTACTCTTTTGATCATACTGCTGGTGTAATTCACTCGCGATGGCATCACGACGGAAATCGTTAGGGAAAGCAATGCCCTGTTCACGAATTTGTGCCAATTTTTCGCGGCGGGCTTTAAGTTCATTATTTAGTTCTTCTAAACTATTTTGACATTGATCTTGTTCTACTGTTGACATGGTTTTACCTTATAAACTGTTTATAATCCGGCTTTTAAGCTCTGTTCAATAAAGGGGTCTAAATCGCCATCAAGGACGGCTTGCGTATTACGGGTTTCAACACCTGTCCGTAAGTCTTTGATCCGAGAATCATCAAGAACATACGATCGAATTTGACTACCCCAGCCGATATCTGACTTATTTTCTTCCATTTGTTGTTTATCCGCACTCTTTTTTTGCATTTCAAGTTCATAAAGCTTAGCTTTTAGCTGCTTCATCGCCTGATCTTTATTACTATGCTGCGAGCGGTTATTTTGACTTTGCGTCACAATTCCCGTTGGAATATGGGTAATACGCACCGCTGATTCCGTTTTATTAACGTGCTGTCCCCCAGCACCTGAGGCGCGGTACACGTCAATCCTTAAATCGGCAGGATTAATTTCAATGTCGATATCATCATCAATTTCGGGATAGACGAAAGCAGAGCTAAACGACGTATGACGACGGTTACCTGAATCAAATGGGCTTTTACGTACTAAACGGTGCACACCGGTTTCGGTACGCAACCAACCAAAGGCATACTCGCCACTTATTTTAACCGTGGCAGATTTAATCCCCGCAACGTCGCCATCAGACACTTCGATAATTTCTGTGGTGAACCCTTTTGATTCTGCCCAGCGTAGATACATACGTAATAACATCTCCGCCCAATCTTGCGCTTCGGTTCCACCTGATCCAGCTTGTAGATCAAGATAACAATCCGCACTATCATGTGGGCCGGCAAACATTCGGCGAAATTCCAACTGTGCGAGTTGGCTTTCTAACTCGACCAACTCATTATTGACTTCGTCAAAGGTTTCTTGATCTTCCGCTTCAATAGCCAGTTCAAGTAAGCCTTCAACATCATCTAATCCTTGCAACAATTTATCAATCGTGACAATCACTTCTTCAAGGGTAACCCGCTCTTTACCTAATGCTTGGGCTTTATCTGGTTGCGACCAGACATCAGGTTGTTCTAGTTCACCATTGACTTCTTCTAGACGCTCTCGTTTACCATCGTAGTCAAAGATACCCCCGAATAACGGTAGTGCGTTCGGTAAGTTCGGCGATTTTGTTTTTTACTGGATTAATTTCAAACATAACTGTCTATATAACCTTTAATCATGATCTCATCGGTTGTGCTCATCGCATAAAGTGACCTAACACGGTATCCTATGCCTATCGGTGACCTGTTATGAGAATAGGTGCAATTTACTCATTTTTAATTACAATAACAGAACATTTTAACGGATTTAATTTACAGAATACAGCATTGTGTAGAAAATAATCCAGTTATCGTTTAATTTTAAGGATTAATGATGTGGTTTACCCGCTTTAAGCAAGATTTTTCGTTATTAGTTATGCCATGGTTATTCGCCGTTATATTCCCCTTTTTAGGGCGGCTAATATTACTTTTCTCTTATGTTGATGCTGAAAATCGACTTCATTATCAACATGATGTATGGCAATTATTGGTAACTGGTTTACGTTTTGATATTCGGATCGCTACCTTGACCTTTGGCAGCTTATTGCTCTTCTCTTTCTTCACTTTATTTTCAACAAAATTTACACGACAATGGCAAAAATTACTTACCCTTATCAATCCAATATTGTTGATGGTCATTGCGCTATTTACGCTAATCAATATTTTCTACTATATCACTTATGATCGTTATATCGATGTGTTTATCTTTGGATTACTCGACGATGATACTACCGCTATTCTTAAAACAATTTGGTCCGATTATCCGGTCATATGGGCGGTATTGGGATTAACACTACTAGGCTATATATTGGCAAAACTCTGTCGTAGTTGGCAATATTGGGTAATAAAAAGCATAACTAAAACAACACCTAATTGGTTGGCATTACCGGCTTGTTTGGTGGCTGTGGCGTTGATCGTGATCGGATGCCGAGGAAGTATAGGCACGTTTCCACTGCGAGAAAGCGATGCCCAAATATCAAGTTATGCTGTATTAAATAAATTTGTACCCAATGGGGTGATTGCTTTCGATTGGGCGTATAAAGCTTATAAAAATAATAACAAATTTATGGACATTCCGCTTAAAGAGAGTCAGCAAGCATTAGCGACTTTTTTTCAACAGACCCAACCTAACGACGTAACCATTTTTATGCAGCAGACAGCAGCCAATCCTGTTGCCGACGCTCATCCGCCTCACGTGGTTTTTGCCGTAATGGAAAGTATGGGCAGTCATCTTTTCCGCTTTGATAATCCACAGCGTGATCTTTATGGAAGTTTACGTCAACATTGGCAACAAGATTGGGTATTTAATCGATTTGTCTCTGAAGGCGACGGCACTATTGACAGCCTTAACCGTTTTTTTGTTCGTAGCCCAATTGATAAAATTAGCCAATCATCGGCGCAAAATGCCGATTTTATCAGTAACATGTTTAAGCCATTTAAAGCCAAAGGTTATAAAATTGTGTATATCACTGCGGGTAATGGCGCATGGCGTAATTTAAACCGTTTTTTACCACATTTAGGCGTCGATGAATTTGTCGAACAAAACACCTTAAAAGAAGCTTTCCCTGACGCCACGATTAGCACATGGGGCGTTCCCGATGAATATATGTTCAAATATGCTGAGCAGCGTCTAGCCCAAGCCGAAAAACAAGGTGAACCGATAATGATAATGATGATGTCAATTACCAATCATCCTCCTTATCAATTACCGCCAAATCACCCTTATCACCCTTATTCGTTTACGCCACAAGAGTTAACGCGACTAAAAAATATGGGTAATGAGGATGAAATTCGCACGATGTTTAACACCTTTTCCTACAGTAACGATCAATTAGGACGCTTTATCAGTTGGGTAAAAGCACAGCCACTAGGCTCGCACACTCTTATCGCTGCAACTGGCGACCACAATATTCGTGGTATTGGTTACCCTGATCCAGCCGAATTAATGCTAAGTCATGCGGTACCGTTCTATTTGTACGTACCGACGACTTATCAATATCAAACGCTGTATGATAAAACCCGTATTGGCAGCCATAAAGATATCATGCCAACCTTATATCAATTAGCATTATCCTCAACGCCTTACTATCAAACTGGTTGCAATCTAGTTGCATTAAAGCTTGACTCACCATGGTGTAATGTTGGCTATAACCCTTATGTCACGATTAATCAGCAAGGCGCTTATGCATTAATCAACAACACCTTTCAACCTTGGCAGGACGATACTGGCCTACTCGTTAAACCAGTAACGACTATGAACGAAGAGCAACAACAGACGCTTGCTCGTTGGCAAAGTTGGAGTTTATTATTGCATTGGCAACTTAATCAACAAATTTCTACCGATAAAAAACATTAACCACACGTTATCCTATTAATTAATAAACGGGTCACCATGACGATTAATTGTTAATAATTAATCGTCATGGTGATTTGTTCATTAATTAAATCAGCTAATTTACCGCTAATGAACATCATAATGGCGACTAGCAACAGTTTAACCAGTAATCAAACCAGCTATCACGCTTTATACGACATTATGCCGTTGTTTGATTTCGGCTAATTCTGCGGGTGAAGTGGCATTAAACGCCTCAATCATCCATTGCGGCCAATGTTGCTCCTCAATCACTTTACATTTAAACAGGGCTTCTTCATCTGACGTATATTGACTATCATTAAGACTTGCGGATGAATAAAAATCCATAAAATTATTGATCCATCCCCATACATAAGTTCTATCCGTGCCTGAGCAAGCGGGAGCTAATAAGATATGGTCAATAGTTTGATAGGTACCGGGTTTACACACCATCAACGTGGTGGTATTTAATCTATTACGGGAATAGTTATTAATCGCTACGCCATGTAAATCAGCCCAATCATACTCTTTGATACGACGTTTAGCGGGATGTAAAAAGGATTGGGGATGATGCCAAAACTTAGAATTAAAAAAATAACTTTCGTTCACATAGACTTTATTGGTTTTGCGATTAAAAATAATCGGGCTACCGCGGCGAGTAAAGAGGTTTTGGTACAGTTTTGGTATTAAAAAATAAGTAATGGCACAGCAGAAAATAAAACTAATGATATCTATAACTGATATGACTATTCCTTCTTTAGAATTAATTTCTATCATTAAGCAAAATCTAGTTATGATAGACTTAATTCCAAGTATCGAAGCAACAAAATAAATTAATAAATCAAAAAATTGATCGGATGTTGTTTTGCGCCTAAAAGCACAGTAATTATCATTGGCATAGATTAAACGATTACTATAGATAGGGGTAGAGCATGGTCCTTTATCCAGATCCTTAATCCAGCCGAAGAGTTGTGGTTGATATTTTGATGGCATGGTTATTTTCCTGTTATTTATTGTTAATATGGTAACCATTTTAGGTTATAACTATTTTTTTACATTATACCGTCGTTTGATTTTGGCTAATACTGCGGGTGAAGTGGCATTAAACGCCTCAATCATCCATTCTGGCCAGCGTTGCCCCTCAATCACTTTACGTTTAAATTGGGCTTCTTCATCTGATATATATTGACCATCATTAATTTTTGCGGATGGATAAAAATCCATAAAACTGTTGATCCATCCCCATACATAAGTACTACCAGAGCCGGCGTGAGCAGGATCTAATAAGATATGGTCAATGGTTTGACGGGTACCGAGTTTGCATACCATCAGAATGGTGGTCGTTAATGCATTGCGGGAATAGTTATGAATCACTACACCATGTAAATCATCCCAATCATACTCTTTGATGCGACGTTTAGCGGGAAGTAAAAAGGTGAGGGGATTACGCCAAAACTTAAAGTTAAAAAAATAACTTTCGTTCACATAGACTTTATTGGTTTTGCGATTAAAAATAATCGGGCTACCGCGGCGGGTAAAGAGGTTTTGATAGAGTTCTGGAATCATAATATAAACAATAGCACAACTTAAAATGGTGCCTATTACAGCTGTAAATAACATTATTGTTTGTGTTTCAGGATTAAAGTCTATAATTAACCAAAAACCAACTATAGTAGCGGCACATCCTAAAATCAAAGCAATGAAAGAAATAAATAAATAAAAAATTTGATCCGATAATGTCTTACGCCTAAAAGCACAGTAATTATCATTGGCATAGATTAAACGATCATCATGGAGGGGAATAGATCGCGGTCCTTTATCTAGATCGCCAATCCAGCCAAAGAGTTGTGGTCGATATTTTGATGGCATGGTTATTTTCCTGTTATTTATTGTTAATATGGTAACCATTTTAGGTTATAACTATTTTTTTACATTATACCGTCGTTTTATTTTGGCTAATACTGCGGGTGAA
>NZ_AWGA01000122.1 GCF_000471645.3 Candidatus Schmidhempelia bombi str. Bimp
GACATTAAATTATCAGTCGACCCTATTATCTGGTGAAATTCCAGATATTTTTACCGAAAAAGACAAGGGAGAAGGGATAACTTTATATCTCGAAAGCGATGACGGCTATCCTATACCTTGGACGCGATATCAAGTACGTTTTGCTAATGGTGAATTTAGGCAAGGACGTTTAGACAGAGAAGGGAAAGTAGTATTAAAAAAAGTTCCTGCCAACATGGATTATTATTATCAATTTCCTGATGATGATGACATTTTAGCGAAAGCGAATGCTCAACGCATGCATAAAGCGATTAATACGATAAATTCAGAACAAATGATTGGGTATTTAACTTATTCAAAAACGATTATCCATCTAACTATTAAGGCATATAAAGCTATTTATGGCGAAGATATGGTAAAGGGAATTTATTTAGCATTAGGTCCTTATCACAAAGATAAAATGGCAATCGATTATCTTTTTGCAAAAGCAGATATCAAAACCAACAATTATACATATAGCAATAAATAAGGAATGCCCATGAAAAATTATCAAATCGTGGCGAAGCCAAATTTAACCAATGTCATCTGTGGAAAATTGATGTCTTTTTCCTTACAAAGAATCAACCCTAACGCGCCAGCACTGAAAAATATTCGCACTTCATGGATGTGTTTTAACCATTTTTCATCGAGAGCTGATTCCCATTTTATGGGAAGGGTATTTCTTGGACCACGAAATACACTCCAATGGAATGAAGCACTATGGAATATCGAAGGGCAACACAAAGTTGTTTGCGAAATAAAATATGGTAACAAAACGGAATATGCGGAACATATTCAAAATGTAATTAATATAAAGCAAAGTATTGCGTATTCATCACATACTGATGAAGAATCAGAAAACCCATTTATCTTTTATGAAAATTTAACCCAACAAATTGCCTGGATACGAGAGCAAGAAAAACAACAACACTTATCTGCGAAAGATGAAAAAGCTTATCAAAATCGAATGAAATCGTTAGAACTATTCAAGGAAAAACTTAAGTTTTTGCTGGATAAAATTCCCCTAGATTGCCGTGAAAACTTTCGACCTGTTGCGGTTAAACATATTTCGAGTATCTATAAAGAAAGTGAGTCGATATCGTTAAGGGTGGGATGTTTTCATAATACTAATCAGGTTTATCTTATTGACTGGACTAACCCAATAGACCGCATATTTTGTGGTGTTTATGTTGGCAAAGGTGATACCTTAGCAAATGCCGCAAATCAAGCGATAGCCTGTTGGAATAAAGATAACCGTTATCCGGAAGGAATAATAAAAGGATTTACATCGGTATCAGGGACAGAAACGGAAGGTAGTCATAAGATTGAGTCTAACTATACTGATACGACCATCAATGAAGCGATGGCAACGGAGTTAACAGATACCCAAAAAGAAACCGAATTGGCACATGAAATCCGACTCCCAGCTATTATTGTCATAGATATTAAGATTGAATTTGAAACAGATGGCGAAAGTAATTTAGATACGTTATCGAATGCTCTTAGCTCACTTGCATTAGTGACAGCAGTGGTAGCAGGGGTGATTACATTAGTCGCCCCCGTACCTGGCTCAAGAGTGGTATCTGCATTAATCTGGTCATCGATTGCGGCGTCGACTACTTCAGCGGTAATTAATATTGCTGATAGGCATAGTGAAGGATTTGGGGACTGGGTAGATGATTCAATTGATACCTTAACTATCGTTGCCAATGCCTTTTCTGCTGGAACCTTTGCCGCAGGCACAAAATGGGCGAGCAAAGCGTTAACATTAACTAATCTGAGTCAAAAGCAAGTGATTAAACTCACATTAATTGGACAAATTAGTGCCGATTCATTACAAGGTATTATCGTAACGGAAGAGTTAGCTCAAGCGATTTATTCGGTAATGAATAATCAAGCGCTCCCAGCCGATATTAAACTGTCTAAAGTATCGGCCTTAATTTCGCGAGGTATTATAGATGGGGTGCTTACTACCGTCAGTATCCATGGAAGTAAAAAACATTTCACCGCATTAAAGAATGAGTCATATTCAACACCCATGAATATGGATATGAAAGATATAGAACAATATATTAAAGGTGAGAAATCTTTTAGAAAGATAAACATTGAAGAAGCACTGGATATCGGAAGTGAACTCCCTGCGCAAAAAACAGAGCCACCACGCGAGCCTAATAGAGTAGAGCCCCAGCATTATACACAGTCAGAAAAGCCAAAAATGGTTGGCAATTTGGCTAATAATATGCCAACTTTAATGTCATTGTCAGCGGATATACCGCATGGCAAAGTAATTACTGTCAAACTTAATGATGACAATGGCGAAAAAAAACTGTTCTCAGCGATTTTGCCACAAGAGTGGCAACTATTGCATATGGACAATTATTTAAAGCCAGTGCACGGTGACTATCTTGAAGCGATGTTAAGTCATAATTTAGCTAAAGGTAAAGAATCCTCATCATTCAATTTAACAAAGGAAAAAGGCTCAGGTAATACCGAATTAGATTCAGGTGTAAGAAAAGGCAACACAAATGAACCAGAAAGTAAAACCAAGGTATCGACTAATCATGCAACGAAAAGTAAGGGACAGCAAGAGTTAGAAGATATATTAAAGGTTTGGAAAAGTCAGGGAGTTGATCCTCTTGAGATAAAAAGTAAAGTAGCCTTAGCCGAAACACGTTGTGCTGTAGAAGGAGTCTTTTCAGAAGTAAATTTTTATAATTTAAAAATACCGAGTTATAAAAATTTGAAGAAAAAAGAGGTAGGCATTATTGAAGCAATTGATACAAATTATTATAGAATTATTGATGTGGAGAAATATATGGAATTATTGAAAGAATCTTATGAAAAGTCATTTGGTTTGTTTCAAGGTATTACTCCAGCATTTGCAGAAATGCACCCAACTACTGAAAGATTAATTAGAGAGTTTATTGCTAATAAAAAGCAATTTCGTATACTTGATGGTTTGCCAGGTACTCATGCTGAAGTATTATCCACTAATAATGTATTTCAACAATTAGAGGCAAAAGGAAAAAATGTTGACGCTTATCTAGATAAAATTGAAGTGAGTACTATTCGGTTAACCGAATATGAGCAAGGTAAAGCATTCCCTGCTTGTCGACACTGTAGTGGTATTTTATCCAAATCGAAAGGAATTAATATCCCAACGGGTCGTATTGATGATTAAAAAATTAAGGAGCGAATATATGATAGTTAGAATAGAACTCAATCAATTAGAAAATCGAAATAATTACTAC
>NZ_AWGA01000044.1 GCF_000471645.3 Candidatus Schmidhempelia bombi str. Bimp
GTGTCCTACTCTCACATGGGGTGTCCCCACACTACCATCGGCGCTACGGCGTTTCACTTCTGAGTTCGGCATGGGGTCAGGTGGGACCACCGCGCTAATGCCGCCAGACATATCCTGTTTCTCTTCAATCAAGAACAAACTGTTTTCGCGATTCCAAAACAACTCAGAGTTGTAAGGTTAAGACCTCGGCTCATTAGTATTGGTTAGCTCAATGCATCACTGCACTTACACATCCAACCTATCTACGTCCTAGTCTCGAACGGACCTTACTGACTCTCGTCATGGGAGAACTCATCTCCGGGCTAGTTTCGCGCTTAGATGCTTTCAGCGCTTATCTATTCCGCACTTAGCTACCGGGCAATGCGATTGGCATCACAACCCGAACACCAGCGGTGCGTTCACTTCGGTCCTCTCGTACTAGAAGCAAACCCCGTCAATTCTCCTGCGCCCATGGCAGATAGGGACCGAACTGTCTCACGACGTTCTAAACCCAGCTCGCGTACCACTTTAAACGGCGAACAGCCGTACCCTTGGGACCTACTTCAGCCCCAGGATGTGATGAGCCGACATCGAGGTGCCAAACACCGCCGTCGATATGAACTCTTGGGCGGTATCAGCCTGTTATCCCCGGAGTACCTTTTATCCGTTGAGCGATGGCCCTTCCATTCAGAACCACCGGATCACTATGACCTACTTTCGTACCTGCTCGAACCGTCGCTCTCGCAGTCAAGCTAGCTTATGCCATTGCACTAACCTCCTGATGTCCGACCAGGATTAGCTAACCTTCGTGCTCCTCCGTTACTCTTTGGGAGGAGACCGCCCCAGTCAAACTACCCACCAGACAGTGTCCGCAATCCCGTTCAGGGACCTACGTTAGAACATCAAACATTAAAGGGTGGTATTTCAAGGTCGGCTCCATGCAGACTGGCGTCCACACTTCTATGCCTCCCACCTATCCTACACATTAAGGCTCAATGTTCACTGTCAAGCTATAGTAAAGGTTCACGGGGTCTTTCCGTCTTGCCACGGGTACACCGCATCTTCACGGCGAATTCAATTTCACTGAGTCTCGGGTGGAGACAGCCTGGCCATCATTACGCCATTCGTGCAGGTCGGAACTTACCCGACAAGGAATTTCGCTACCTTAGGACCGTTATAGTTACGGCCGCCGTTTACTGGGGCTTCGATCAAGAGCTTCGCATTTCTGCTAACCCCATCAATTAACCTTCCAGCACCGGGCAGGCGTCACACCCTATACGTCCACTTTCGTGTTTGCAGAGTGCTGTGTTTTTATTAAACAGTTGCAGCCAGCTGGTATCTTCGACTGATTTCACCTCCATCCGCGCGGGACTTCAATTACCATCAGCGTGCCTTCTCCCGAAGTTACGGCACCATTTTGCCTAGTTCCTTCACCCGAGTTCTCTCAAGCGCCTTAGTATTCTCTACCTGACCACCTGTGTCGGTTTCGGGTACGATTACATATGACCTGAAGCTTAGAGGCTTTTCCTGGAAGCAGGGCATCAATTACTTCTGCACCTTAGTGCATCGTCATCACACCTCAGCGTTTCAGTGACCGGATTTGCCTAATCACACGCCTACATGCTTAACCCACCATCCAATAGGTGGTAAACCTAGCCTTCTCCGTCCCCCCATCGCAGTCATATATAGTACGGGAATATTAACCCGTTTCCCATCAGCTACGCCTTTCGGCCTCACCTTAGGGGTCGACTCACCCTGCCCCGATTAACGTTGGACAGGAACCCTTGGTCTTCCGGCGAGCGGGCTTTTCACCCGCTTTATCGTTACTTATGTCAGCATTCGCACTTCTGATACCTCCAGCAAACCTCTCAGTTCACCTTCGCAGGCTTACAGAACGCTCCCCTACCCAATACACTTTCGTGCATTGCCGCAGCTTCGGTGCATAGTTTTAGCCCCGTTACATCTTCCGCGCAGGCCGACTCGACTAGTGAGCTATTACGCTTTCTTTAAATGATGGCTGCTTCTAAGCCAACATCCTAGCTGTCTAAGCCTTCCCACTTCGTTTCCCACTTAACTATGACTTTGGGACCTTAGCTGGCGGTCTGGGTTGTTTCCCTCTTCACGACGGACGTTAGCACCCGCCGTGTGTCTCCCATGCTCTGTTCATCGGTATTCGGAGTTTGCATCGGGTTGGTAAGTCGGGATGACCCCCTAGCCGAAACAGTGCTCTACCCCCAATGACAATACATGAGGCGCTACCTAAATAGCTTTCGGGGAGAACCAGCTATCTCCCGGTTTGATTGGCCTTTCACCCCCAGCCACAGGTCATCCGCTAATTTTTCAACATTAGTCGGTTCGGTCCTCCAGTTAGTGTTAACCAACCTTCAACCTGCCCATGGCTAGATCACCGGGTTTCGGGTCTATACCCTGCAACTTAACGCACAGTTAATACTCGGTTTCCCTTCGGCTCCCCTATTCGGTTAACCTCGCTACAGAATATAAGTCGCTGACCCATTATACAAAAGGTACGCAGTCACACATACCTAACGGTACATGCTCCCACTGTTTGTACGTACACGGTTTCAGGTTCTATTTCACTCCCCTCGCCGGGGTTCTTTTCGCCTTTCCCTCACGGTACTGGTTCACTATCGGTCAATCAGGAGTATTTAGCCTTGGAGGATGGTCCCCCCTTCTTCAGACAGGATATCACGTGTCCCGCCCTACTCTTCAAGCTTCCACATCATGGCTTTCGTGTACGGGGCTATCACCCTGTTTCACCGGACTTTCCAGACCGTTCCACTAGCTCATCATGCTACCCGCTTTGGGCTCCTCCCATTTCGCTCGCCGCTACTTTGGGAATCTCGGTTGATTTCTTTTCCTCGGGGTACTTAGATGTTTCAGTTCTCCCGGTTCGCCTCATTAACCTATTTTATTCAGTTAATGATAGTACATTATTGTACTGGGTTTCCCCATTCGGACATCAACGGCTATTGCGCTTTTTATCAGCTTACCGTCGCTTTTCGCAGATTAACACGTCCTTCATCGCCTCTGATTGCCTAGGCATCCACCGTGTACGCTTAATTTCTTAACCTTACAACTCTTAGTTGTCTCGGTTTCGCTTTCCTCAAATATCTTAGCTATGCCATATAACATGCCTTAATATCCGAGAACTCGTTTCTTTTCAGCTTGTTCCTAATTGTTAAAGAGCTATATTCATCTGCACACTTTATCAATGTGCTTATCAATATCTTCGTTTGAGAGTTAAATTGGTGGAGCTAAGCGGGATCGAACCGCTGGCCTCCTGCGTGCAAGGCAGGCGCTCTCCCAGCTGAGCTATAGCCCCATTTCATCACCTTATCAGTCGTGTCGCTTTCGCCACACTTCTTAATAACTCGAATTGGTGGGTCTGAGTGGACTTGAACCACCGACCTCACCCTTATCAGGGGTGCGCTCTAACCACCTGAGCTACAGACCCAATTCAGTGATTTCTCTCTGCTAAAACAAACAATCTGTGTGAACACTTGCAGGCTCTTCGTAAGGAGGTGATCCAACCGCAGGTTCCCCTACGGTTACCTTGTTACGACTTCACCCCAGTCATGAATCACACCGTGGTAAACGCCCCCCTCGCGGTTAAGCTATCTACTTCTGGTGCAACCCACTCCCATGGTGTGACGGGCGGTGTGTACAAGGCCCGGGAACGTATTCACCGTAGCATTCTGATCTACGATTACTAGCGATTCCGACTTCATGGAGTCGAGTTGCAGACTCCAATCCGGACTTAGACGTACTTTATGAGGTCCGCTCACCATCGCTGGCTCGCTTCTCTTTGTATACGCCATTGTAGCACGTGTGTAGCCCTGGTCGTAAGGGCCATGATGACTTGACGTCGTCCCTGCCTTCCTCCACTTTATCAATGGCAGTCTCCTTTGAGTTCCCGGCCTGACCGCTGGCAACAAAGGATAAGGGTTGCGCTCGTTGCGGGACTTAACCCAACATTTCACAACACGAGCTGACGACAGCCATGCAGCACCTGTCTCACAGTTCCCGAAGGCACTCTCGCATCTCTGCAAGATTCTGTGGATGTCAAGACCAGGTAAGGTTCTTCGCGTTGCATCGAATTAAACCACATGCTCCACCGCTTGTGCGGGCCCCCGTCAATTCATTTGAGTTTTAACCTTGCGGCCGTACTCCCCAGGCGGTCGATTTAACGCGTTAGCTCCGGAACCCACAGCTCAAGACCGCAAATTCCAAATCGACATCGTTTACAGCGTGGACTACCAGGGTATCTAATCCTGTTTGCTCCCCACGCTTTCGCATCTCAGCGTCAGTATCTGTCCAGAAGGCCGCCTTCGCCACCGGTATTCCTCCACATCTCTACGCATTTCACCGCTACACGTGGAATTCTACCTTCCTCTACAATACTCCAGACGACCAGTTTTAAATGCAATTCCCAGGTTGAGCCCGGGGCTTTCACACCTAACTTAATCATCCGCCTACATGCCCTTTACGCCCAGTCATTCCGATTAACGCTCGCACCCTCCGTATTACCGCGGCTGCTGGCACGGAGTTAGCCGGTGCTTCTTCTGTAATTAACGTCAATTGATGTACCTATTAGATACATCACCTTCCTCATCACCGAAAGTACTTTACAACCCGAAGGCCTTCTTCATACACGCGGCATGGCTGCATCAGGGTTCCCCCCATTGTGCAATATTCCCCACTGCTGCCTCCCGTAGGAGTCTGGACCGTGTCTCAGTTCCAGTGTGGCTGGCCATCCTCTCAGACCAGCTAGAGATCGTCGCCTAGGTGAGCCTTTACCCCACCTACTAGCTAATCCCATATGGGTTCATCAAATGGCGCATGGCCCGAAAGTCCCATGCTTTGGTCTCGCGACATTATACGGTATTAGCAGTCGTTTCCAACTGTTGTCCCCTTCCATTCGGCAGATCCCCATACTTTACTCACCCGTCCGCCACTCGTCATCAAGTGCAAGCACTCATGTTACCGTTCGACTTGCATGTGTTAAGCCTGCCGCCAGCGTTCAATCTGAGCCATGATCAAACTCTTCAATTTAAAGTTTGATGCTCAATAACTGTTTCTGACATATTCAAATGAATCTTCAGTGTCACTTATCAAGACTTGATTCTTTTAAGTCCTTAGACTTTAATTCTTTCGTCCTGCAAGTGCCCACACAGATTGTCTGTTCTATTTTTTAAAGAGCTGACAGCTTTGCTGTCTCAAGGGCTGCGTATGTTACGCTTTCCTTTTTCATTAGTCAAGAACTTTTTTCAAATTCCTCAACTTTTTAACTTCCAACTTCTCAACTTTCGTCTCGTTGTCGTTCAATGGAGATGCATTATAAGTGTTATTTGCAGTTAATCAAGTGAAAAATAACAAAACACCACCGTTTGAATGAAGTTTATACAAACTACAACGTTATCGTTTGATATTCAAACAGTTCATGCTCAAATAAAGACAAAATTATTGTTTCAGCTTTATTATCCAATGCAGTACTAATCAATTGATGAGTAATATTTAATGATGTTTCGCTATTATTATTTAATTTATTGTTTAATAAAAAAGCCACCCGCTTTGCAACAGCATTTCCTGAATCAACGAAATTAACATCAGGAAAGAGTAAATTAAGTTCATCCTTTATAAAGGGATAATGAGTACAACCTAATACAATGGTATCCGGCGGCGTAGGTAATGATAACCAAGGTGTCATTAATTGCCTTAATAATGGAATATTAACTGGTTCGCCATGTAATTTATTTTCAGCCATTATAGCTAATTCCGATACACCTAATAATTCTACATGGCAATCGGATGCAAATTGTTTTATTAAATCTAACGTGTAAGCACGATTAACGGTTGCTTTAGTTGCAAGCAGACCAATATGCTTATTTTTACTCATTTCTGCTGCAGGCTTTATTGCTGGAACAACCCCTACTATCGGGAATTGGAATTGTTCGCGTAATATAGGTAAACATATAGTGCTTGCCGTATTACAAGCAATCACAACGATATCGATAGAATATTGTTGTATGATCTTCTCTATTAGTGATTTTATACGTTGCACAACGATACTATCTGGTTTATCCCCATAGGGAAAACCCGCATTATCAAATGCATAAATATAGTTTAGATTAGGTAGTAATTGATGAATTTTTTTATATACACTTAGTCCACCTATACCTGAATCCAAAATAAGTATAGTCGTTTTTTGATCAGTTTTATGAATTATCATTGTATTAGGTTTGAATAAATATGTATGGTTGTAACATTGGTTATTTTATCTTTTTTATCAAGAAATCAACTTCGCAACCAATATTAGTATTAATGTGATTAAGATCCGATTAACTATAATTAATATTAATTATAGATGCTTTTTAAACGAAAACGAAATAATTATCTAGTTTATCAAATTAATAAATTGTATAAAAATTGTTGTTTTCTTGAAAGAGTTATATCGTTTATATAAATACTAGCATTCTTATTGATTATTAATTAAAATAGACGTCTAGATGTTAAAATAGCTAAATTTAAAATTAGATTGATAAAGGTAATATCATGACGATCTATCTTTTTACTTCAGAATCAGTATCTGAAGGCCATCCAGACAAAATAGCCGATCAAATTTCTGATGCAGTGCTTGATGCCATTTTAGAGCAAGATCCTAAAGCTCGCGTAGCGTGTGAAACCTACGTTAAAACTGGAATGGCACTAGTCGGTGGAGAAATCACTACTTCTGCTTGGGTTGATGTAGAAGAAATCACTCGAAAAACTATTGCCGATATTGGGTATACGCATTCCGATATGGGATTTGATGCACGTTCATGTGCCGTATTAAATGCTATTGGTAAACAATCACCTGATATTAATCAGGGCGTGGACCGAGCAGATCCATTAGCTCAAGGTGCAGGGGATCAAGGTATTATGTTTGGTTACGCAAGCAATGAAACGCCAGAGTTAATGCCGGCACCCATTCTTTATGCCCATCGCTTAATGGAAAGACAAGCTGAAGTACGTAAAAATGGTACCTTGCCTTGGCTACGTCCTGATGCAAAAAGTCAAATAACATTTAAATATGAGCATGGCATAATTCATAGTATTGATGCTGTAGTATTATCCACACAGCATGCTGAAGATATTTCTGAAAATGCTTTACATGAAGCGGTAATGGAAGAGATCATTAAGCCAATCTTACCAGCAGAATGGTTAACCAATACAACGAAGTACTTTATTAATCCAACGGGTCGTTTTGTAATTGGTGGCCCAATGGGCGATTGTGGTCTTACTGGCCGAAAAATTATTGTTGATACTTATGGTGGTGCTGCACGTCATGGTGGTGGAGCGTTCTCTGGAAAGGATCCTTCGAAAGTCGACCGTTCCGCGGCTTATGCTGCTCGTTATGTAGCTAAAAATATTGTAGCAGCAGGTCTTGCTGATCGTTGTGAGTTACAGATCTCCTATGCTATTGGCGTCGCTGAACCAACATCAATTATGGTTGAAACTTTTGGCACAGAAAAAATTCCATTAGCGCAAATTATTACCTTAGTTAAAGCATTCTTTGATCTGCGTCCTTATGGTTTGATCAAAATGCTTGATTTAATTCGACCTATTTATCTTAAAACCGCAACTTACGGTCACTTTGGACGCGATATTTTCCCTTGGGAAAAGACCGACAAGGCAGCACTGTTACGTGATGCAGCTGGTCTAAAATAAATAACCCTGATAGAAGGAGCTCAAGCTTCTTCTATCTTTTTTCCATAATACATATTGTTATGAACGCGAATTTTGATTTAATAACCTGTCACGTAAATTGCACTCTTTTTTGTTTAGATATTTTTATATAACAAAATATAGTTAAGTCTATTTATTATTTGATTAGCGACTGATCTTTTTAGATGGATCCTATCTCTTTTCGCTTATGTTAAGATAAATATAGTGTAATGCTTTACCCTTTTTTGCCTATCTCTCCCCGCACGAATAATGTTTTATTTTTTGAAACAACTATTTTATTCGATAACTATAAAAAATATAAAAATCAACGATTACACTGACTATCAAATCAGTATTAGAATAAAAATAGCAGATACCGCAATTTTAACACGGTGTCTAGATATTCAATTAATACTTTATATTGGGGCAAACGTACTGTCGTACACTCTTATCACTTTCTTTTAAAACACAACTGTAAAAAATAGATAGTATCATATATTCAATGAGTAACTGGTAATAATGTACTGTAATGGATTTTTAACGAGCGTTTTAAGATGCTTTGTGTTGATCCTTGATACTTCACTCGTATAGTTTCGCGTGTTAGGTCTAACCATTATTATTTTTTCCAACACGAAATCATTTGATTATTTCAACACTATATACGATTAATTTTAACTAGGGTCTTATGCTGCCTAAAGAAAAGGCGTATTACGATAAAATACGCCTAGATAACTATTCATCTATCTATTAAATCACTCACTCTTCAATAAATGGCTCATATTTAAAATCAATATTAATCTTAGCTTTTTCAATATCAACGGTTACAATACAGCCTGTCCAAATAGGATTACCATTTGTTAAATTATTATCGATGAAATATTGTCTTAATTTTACTAAATAATTTAACATATCGGTATTAGCTCTAGCACCACCAGAAAACCAATTTGTATCATTTGATTGATTTATATAATCATATTCATACTTACAATGATCTCCTTCTTGAGATAACTCAGCCTTCATTATGACAGTTTTTGCTCCATCAGGCGCTATATTGAATAGTAATTGTCCTATATCATTATAAATACTATTATTGTTTAACATTATCTTCCTCCTGATGAATTTTTAAATGTTTCTTCTGTTAGACGTCCACCATCAATTGAATAACTAACGTTGAAGCTATCTGGTCTTAAATTTGTGCCTTCATACAAAGGTTCAATTTTAACTTTAACCGTTTTGCCTTCTTTTAGGGCTTTTACCCATTTGTTTTCCATTTGCTTCCATGCGCCACGGTTAAGGTTGGCATTCATCGGTAGCATATTTATTTTTTCACCCGAGCCATTCAATATTGACGCGATTAAATGACCGCCCTCATCGCCCTCAATACCTTGTTTACCCATTTTTAATTGTTGATAAGTGTTTCTGTCTAATGTATCAAGTTTAAGTTCTGCTTCTACCTGCTTTAATCTGCCCAGTTCATCAGTATGGTATATTTTGCTTCTACCTGCTTTAATCTGCCCAGTTCATCAGTATGGTATATTTTATTACCGTCAACGATATAAATTCTATTCGGCTCTGGGTTATTCAGTGCTTTATTCCAATTTCCTTTACTACCCGATTCGGTTTCTATTGTAACAATTTCTAGCTTATAGTGAACTTTCGTTTTAACATCTGATATCATCCATTTAATTCTGGCGTATTTTAAGGCTCGTAACGAATGAGCAAAGGGTTCCGTAAGCGCTCCCAGCAGTAGCCCCTCTAAGACATTTTTTAACCGTCCCTCTGCTGCGCTATCATCAGGACTGTCTTGTAAATACTCAGTGACTGGATTTTGTAATACTTCGAATGATTGAACAAGATTTGACAATCGTTCCTCATGGGGCGCAAAACCCGCAAAATCAGCGACACCACCCGCAATCATACTTTGAGCTAGTTTCCCCATTCTTGTCAGGGGTCTGATTACTTTAAGCCCTTTAGAGGCAGGGATAAAACCAACTAAAAACTGACTGACACCATGAGCAAGAGCACCTGATACTGTTTCAGCTTCGGGGACTTTCGGTAATTGAATAGGATTAGATGATTCAACGCCAGCGCTATGTTGTATTAACTGTTTAGCGATTGAAGCGTCCCATGCCAAATCCGATACTGATTGCCCAGCATCACGTATACCGCCCAGCAATTGAAGCGGCACATCATAATACCAGGGTGGTCAGTTTGCTGTTTATCAAACACAATATCAACATATTGCGCGTTAACAGGTAAACTCACATAAGCATAACCACTACTGTCTAATGTGCCTTGTTTTAGCATCTTTTGACTGGTATTATCGAAGATAGTAAAGGGTTGATTTGCTAAATTATAAACCGTAAATTCAATATAATTTTCTTCATTATCATACTGTGCTAGTTGGCGCGCTTGGATTTCACTAGCCGTTAATCGACGCGGTATTCGATTACTGGGCAATTTTAGAAAGTTATTTTGTGGCGGTAACAAACCTGAATGATATTCAACGGGCTTTTCCAGTAAAATAGCACGCTCTGAACTTAGCGCCTCGATTAGCGCAGCAGTAACTTTTATATCATCTTTATTGTAGGTGTTCGTGCCATAATACAAGCCCAACTTTTCCAGTGTAGAATACAAGTTTTGACATTCTTCTTGATACTTAACACAGTATTGAACAATTTCATTAAGATGTTGGTTATATTGATACTTAACTTTTTTAAATTCCGTAGTCTCAATTACTTTTTGGGGAAAAGGATTGTCACTGTGTGGCGTTAAACTATTATCTAATGGCTTTTGTAACTCTTGCCATTCCTTATTGGTGATTAAGCGATAATATTTCATTGTGATTAATTTATCTTATTTTTTATAGCGATAACAATAATCGATTTTATTATTCATGATAAGATTTAATTACAGCTATTTTAAGTATTAATAAACTGATTAAAACTACCCTAAAAGCCCAATAATTAACGTCCACCAATGGTGTAAGTTGGTTGTTTAGCTTTTTTATGATTATGGCTTACCAAAGTAAAAGATCTTCTTTAATCATCTTCAAATAGCGCGGATAGCGGTTTATTAAAATCAAACCTTACATTGTTATTCTGCTCTATTTGTTGCTTGTCACTGTAACCATGATTAGCAAGCATTAACTTTGCGATTATACCCTGGTTAAAATTGGCTTTAAACGATTATTACTGCGCCTTAATGTTTATTAATGACTATTAGATTATTTGTTTTACTAGGTTTGCTGTTTATTACTGACAGTTAATGATTATTAAAAAATATTGATTTGAATTCTATACTATGATGGTATTATTGAATGTCTAAATAAAGATGTTAAGAGTCGTAATATAGTTTATCTATTACAAGATAGGTACTATCAGGATTAATACCGTGAATAACTTGGATTTTCGCTTCGGTAAGTCATGTATTTTTACCCTCGTTTTCGCTTTGTTTTTATTATGGGGTGGTAATTATTTATTTCCTCTAAATATTGGTTCATGGCGATTAGATAAAATTATTGAACAATTACAATCTTTTATGCTACTTGCTATAGCCGTGCATACTTTCATCTATGCTCAACGTTATGGTAAGCATAGTCATACCCGTAAATTTTGGTACTGGACTTTGTTATGGTGGTTTGTCATTTTTGGGCGTGGTATTAGTTGGGGACGAGAATTTTATCCGCAAGTTCCGCCTATTATTTATCGGATTATTTCGATTATTATCATTGGCGCGCCGATTATCACGATGTTTTTTCCTGCTATTCGACGGCAAATTTATTATCGTTTCTGGTTCCAAAAAATTCCGGTGTGGAATGTCATTTTAGCCTTTCTCTTTTTAGGTATATCCGATATTATCGAACACCATAGAGTAGGAGTTAATTTTCTTCTCTGTTCATCAGAACGACAAGATTTACTGGAAGAGTTGATGGAAGTCCCTTGTTTTTTATCGTTAATCTTTGTCGTTCTATTTTTACAACGCAATGAACATAATACTGAGTCCAATAAAACATGTTAAGTTATCGACATAGTTATCACGCAGGCAATCACGCTGATGTGTTAAAACATATAGTGCTATCTTTATGTATTGAATATTTAAAAGAAAAAGAAAAACCCTTTATTTATCTGGATACGCATTCGGGTGCAGGGCGTTATTTACTGAAGGGTGAGCATGCAGAGAAAACCGGAGAATATTTATCGGGTATTAATCGCATTTGGCAACAAATGGAGAAGCCAGCATTATTAGAACCTTATATGCGCGTAATGCACTATTACAACCGTAGCGAGCAACTAAAATATTATCCTGGTTCGCCTTTGATTGCTAAACATTTACTACGGGATCACGACAAATTGCATATGACAGAATTACATTCATCTGATTATCCTTTATTACGTCATGAATTCCTAAAAGATAAACGAGCGAATGTTATCCGACAAGATGGTTATCATCAGCTAAAATCACAATTACCCCCTAAACAGAGACGTGGAATTATTTTAATAGATCCATCATATGAATTAAAAACAGATTATCAACAAGCCATATCGGCGATTCAAGAAGGATATAAACGTTTTGCTACAGGTATTTATGCGCTTTGGTATCCTGTGGTATCACGAACCCAAACACAAAGAATGATTAAAGATTTGGTGGGTACTGGAATTAAGCGAATTTTACAAATAGAGTTAGCCGTCAAACCCGATAATACGCAAAAAGGCATGACGGCTTCGGGTATGATTGTTATTAATCCGCCATGGCAATTAGCACAGCAAATGGAAACATTACTACCGTGGTTACATTCGGTACTGGTTCCTGAAAATATTGGTGGGTTTACTGTACAGCAATTAGTTGGTGAATGATATTCTATCATTACTCACTAATTTAATATCTATAGTTATTTTATTTTCGTGCCTATATTGATTCGCTGTCGTTCAGTCGATATATATCGACTGAACATTCAATCACGCGTGACTCTTTCGTTCCTAACTCAATATGCCCACTAGGATTATTTTTCTTAGTATATTGATATTTGTACTCGTCATTACCGTTTTTCTATAAAAATAGGGGGTATTATTTCTCCATGCTATCCCAAAAGTTTGCCACGTTATTTACGTTATTTTGCTCCATACGCGCTTAGTTGTTATTACGCAACGTATCGTTAATATCATCACAATGATAGCCGTCAATATGACTACTAATAAATTAACAATCATCCACACAAAGGGAAAAGGGGAAATAGTTCACAAGCTATCAAGTTTAAAAGGAACATTGAACAGTAAAAAAGAGGCAAACTTATATGGAAAAACGCTATCATAGTGTTAATCACTTTTATATCCATGTCAATCAGTATATAGATAACTTTAAGGATAAGCATATAGAGTAACGGCAAAGGAGAAATGATGTCTATTTTAGGATGTCAAAAAATAAATAATACCAAGACCAACAATCGTCATCACATGCCCCTGCCACACTACATGTGCTCAGTTCAGAAAGTTGAAGTAAAAAAATTAAAATAGGCGACTATCACAGAATAGTTTAATTGCTTTTACTAGTGGTTTAAATGTGATTTATAAGACCAGTTAAACGACGTTAACACGCTTTAATCCTTATAACATATCAAATATTTGTGTAAAAAAATAGTTGATTGATAGGCAATTATTATTAAAGGAGTTTATAAAACTGTCTTTAAATATTTGTTAATATATGACAATCTATTCAACATTCATTAAGTTCAAAAACAAAGGAAAGAAAATGACAAAACATTATGATTATATTGCCATCGGTGGTGGTAGCGGAGGTATTGCTTCGATTAATAGAGCAGCCTCATACGGTAAAAAATGTGCCATTATCGAAGCTAAAGCATTAGGGGGAACCTGTGTTAACGTGGGATGTGTGCCTAAAAAAATTATGTGGCACGCGGCACAAATGGCTGAGGCAATTCATCATTATGCACCTGATTATGGTTTTGATTTGACCGTTAATCAATTTAATTGGGAGAAAATGGTTGAAAATCGTACTGCTTATATTGATCGTGTGCATCAATCTTATGAACGTGTATTAAGTAAAAATAATGTTGATGTTATTCAAGGCTATGGACGTTTTGTTGATAAAAATACTATTGAAGTGAATGGTGAACAGTACACCGCTGATCATATCCTTATTGCCGTGGGAGGGAAACCAAGTTTACCCAATATTCCTGGCGTCGAATATGGTATTACTTCGGATGGTTTTTTTGAATTAACGTCATTGCCAGAACGCGTTGCGGTCGTGGGTGCTGGCTATATTGCTTGTGAAATTGCAGGCGTGCTGCATGCGTTAGGTGCTAAAACCCATCAATTTGTGCGTATGGCAACCCCATTACGTAGCTTTGATCCCATTATTGTCGACACATTGATGGAAGTAATTAACACTGAAGGCCATTATCTACATACTTATTCGATTCCTAAATCTGTTGAAAAGAACAGTGATAATTCCTATACCTTGCATTTAGAAAACGGTGAAAGTTTTATCGTAGATTGTGTTATTTGGGCAATTGGCCGTCAACCTGCCACCGAAGGACTCAATTTATCTGCGGCTGGAGTTAAAAGCAATACTTGGGGCTTTATTGAGGTAGATAAGTATCAAAATACCAACATATCCGGTATTTATTCTGTAGGCGATGATACCGAATCTGCTGCCTTGACACCTGTCGCGGTGGCCGCGGGTAGACGTCTTGCTGAACGTTTATTTAATAATAAACCTAATGAATGTTTAGATTATACCAATATTCCAACCGTGGTATTTACTCATCCACCAATTGGTACCGTTGGTTTAACAGAATCACAAGCGATAGACGCTTATGGTGAGCAGAATGTTAAAGTGTACAGTTCCTCTTTTACGGCGATGTATACCGCGGTGACAGCTCATCGACAACCATGTCGAATGAAATTAGTTTGTGCTGGTGACGAAGAAAAAATTGTGGGTATACATGGTATTGGCTATGGTATGGATGAAATTTTACAAGGCTTTGCCGTTGCTTTAAAAATGGGAGCCACAAAAAAAGATTTTGATAATACTATTGCTATTCATCCAACTGCCGCCGAAGAATTTGTTACTATGCGTTAATGGTTAAATAATAGATAACTCAAAAGGAAAGTTAATGGCTTTCCTTTTTTGTCTAAGCTATATCTAATTTCTATCTAAGCTATATCTAAATAGTTTTTATTGATTAACTCAACTAAATAGAGTAATAAATCCGTCTCTCTTTCTGATAAGATACATGGCAATCATCGTTTAATATCGTTTAATATCGTTTAATAATGATAGTATTGCCTATGATAAAAATAAAGAAGTCGACATTTATTTTTGCCTTGCGTAGCCCTACTAATCGTTAAACAATGAGCAGAAAACCAATATCGTTATTTAATTTACCTATAGCGATTTATTAAACAAATAAAACAACCATCCACTTTATTTACGATTATGCCAATGCTTGAATTAATCCTGTTTGCCGTTCAATTTGACTATTTATCGCTTTTTCCAATATAGAAGAACGACTATATAATGTCATCTGCTTTTTAGCTCGAGTGACTGCTGTATAAAGCAGGGAACGGGTTAGTATGGGTGAGAACTCAGTTGGTAAAATAAGTGCCACATGATCAAACTCCGATCCTTGTGATTTGTGTACCGTCATCACAAAAGCTGTTTCATGTAACGGTAACCGATAAGGGGAGAAACCTTGTATACGACCATCGGCTAATTGAAAATAGACCCGTTTTTTACTCGGATCCGTCGTCGATGGTAACGTAATGCCTATATCGCCATTATATAAACCTAAACCAGAATGATTCTTTAAAATCATAACTGGTCGGCCTAAATACCATTCTTCATTTGGCGCCATGGACAGTAATTTTTGTTTGATCAGAGCTTTCTCTATCTGACTGTTTAGTCCATCCACCCCAAAAGCACCATCCCTTAAAGCCGATAGTAATCTAAAACAAGAAAACAGCATTAACGCTTGATTGATATCAAAATCAGCCTGTTTTATATATTGCAAATAATGACTATATCCTTGTACAGCATGTTCTATTACCGAAGGATAATCTAATTCTGACCGAAAACAGTGAAAAGCGATATCGTTATATTGCTTGGCCATCAATAATTGCATTGCTTTCTTGCTCTCTCCTTGTTTCACATAAGCGGCCAGCTGTCCTATACCTGACTGCTGGTCAAAACGATAACTTTTTTGCAATAAGCAAATATTATCGGCTATTGAAGCGCACTTTTCAGTAGCTAAAAGCGGATAGCCAGTGAGTTCTGTCAATTCATTAGCGCGCGAGTCACTATAATCATTACTAGCAAAGTAACAAAGATCACCCAAAACCGCGCCGGCTTCAACAGAAGAGAGTTGCTCTCGATCGCCTAGTAGAATTAAACGCGCATGCTCGGGTAAGGCATCAATCACACTCGCCATCATCGATAAATCCACCATTGATGCTTCATCAATAATAAGAATATCTAAATGTAATGGATTTTCTTTACAATGAATAAATTGCTGTTGATTTAATTGTGCCCCCAACAATCGATGTAAAGTTAGCGCCTCATTAGACATGATAAGTTTAGCATTTTGCTGCGTTGTTAATTTATCTAAGGCGACGTTAAAAGCTTGCGTTAAGCGAGCTGCCGCCTTACCCGTTGGTGCCGCCGCCATAATTCGTAATGCGGGAGAGTGCTTAGGTCGCGCAGCAATTAATGCTGCCAGTAACTTGGCTACCGTCGTCGTTTTACCGGTACCTGGACCGCCAGAAATAATGGCAACTTGTCTCGTCAATGCCATTGCCACGGCAATCTTTTGCCAATCGATCTCATCCTGCTGATCAGGAAATAAATCGGTTAATATTGTCGATAGATTCGCCGTATGCGTAAGTTTAACTGTACTTATCTGCCGAAAATAATTCGCTACTTTTTGCTCATTAAGCCACATTCGCTGAAAATAGAGCCGATCTGCTTGAAGGACTAAAGGCGTATAGCGCTGACCATCACTCGCTATCGTCGATAATGTCAATAGCTCGCACCAATCTGATAAACGAGGAGAGCTAAGTTTAGACCAAAATTGTTGGTTTAATTCATTATCGCGCCCATTAAACATATCTATCGAATTAAGCTTGGTTAATTTGAGGCAGACATGTCCCGCGCGTGTTTCCGCACTTAAATAACTGATGAGAAATAGTAAGCGTTGTTTATTTTGCCCTGTTAACGGTGTTTGCTCAGTAAGAAACTGACTTAAATGAACATCGAGTACCGTAAATAAATTTTTTTCTATCGCCTGTTTAAATAATACTTCCATTAATTCACGCCTTTTTAGTTTATCTCTTATAACCCACTAACAACACTATCTTGTGGATAAGTAACATTAAAACTTAATGGAAGCTGTTTTTCTTCATTTGGATTTAAGGTTAAGGTCCAAGATAAAAGTCCACTTTCTTTATTATATACTGCACCAGAATAGTGAACATTGTCTAAAGTAATTCTTTCATCCTGTATTACTGGTAATTGATCATAAATAGTCATGGTGACTGGGGAGGCCTTGGTATTTTTAATATCAATTGTGTAGGCAAATTTTTGAGTAACCTGTTTACCTAGAAAGGAAGGTTTAGATAACTGCTTGCTATTTTGCTGGCGATAGATATAGATATTTTTATCACCACCAAGCGAAATATCTAACGTATCCGCCATTTCGGTAGTGGTAATAAACTGTTCACCAACATATTTATTCGCAAAAAAGATCATGGCATTACCCGGTAAAAGATTCAAATACTGCCAATCGCTTATTTTGGCTATTAGATAAGCGCTATTATCAAGCTTAGGTGTTGCCACATATTGATAAGTGACTGCTACCTCTGTTTCTTTTAATATTACCACATTATCCTGACTATGGCCTTTTAGAGTAAAAGGTAATTGAATATGATATTGCTGATTTATGCCTTGATTATTGATAGCAATATAATCAGTTAAGCTCCGATGCCCTTCATCATTGAGCGCTACCATAGACATGGGGGCTTTTGACACTAAATTGGATGAATATAAGCGGATGTTATCTAAATCGTGATCATTACGTTTGATCGAAACAACCCATGGCGTTAAAGGTCTTATCTGCCGATCATCGCTCGGGTTTGTGGTAGATAACGTTAAATCGATATTTTGCCAATCAAGCCCAGTATCTTGATAAATATTAGCCTTATAAGTTAAATGCGCCGGTGTATTTATCTCTTGCACCCGAAAATCATAACGTTGCTCCCAACCCGCACTATAAGTAACATACGAGACAGAAATAGGTAACGTCACCGCTTTCTCAGCATAAATCTTAAGTATAATGATAGGCGTAAATGCTTGTGTTTGCCCCTGTTCATGTGTTAATTGCTGCTGGAGCTTCGCTATGTCATCAGTAATATGCTTTATTTCTTGCAACAACGCGGACTTTGCAGATAAGGTCTGGGTAAGATTTTCCCGAATAAAGTGAATAATATTAGTCGTTTCAGTAATTGAACTGGTAGATTTTTTTAAATGCTCGATACGATTACCCGTTAATAAAGAAATTTCCTCTTGAACAACGGCTAATCGAATATTTTTATCATCTAATTTGGCTTGTAATTGTTGTAATTGCTGCTTTAAGGCCTTAACTTGTGCTGATTCAGGGTAATTGACAAAATAATCATTTTTAAGGGTCGTCGCTAATATCATTGCTTTGGACCCAATATCAATATTGATTGAGGCTGGATCGATATCTTTTGCCACCTGCATCAGAATAATATCACTCTCTCCTGCTGGTATTTGGACTGTTGCTGTTTCTGATAATTCTGCACCTTTTGCATAAAGTGTCACGCTATTAAGATTGAGTTTTGTTTGGATGGTATCAGCATAACAAATAAAACTGGTAAAAAAAGGAAGTGAAAGGAAAGTATTTAATATCCAGGATTTATTCATCTTTTTTTTCATCATGATCACCACCTTATTTATGCATTAGAAATATCAACTACCTATGACAATAGTTTATTAGTTCAATTCATTTTTTAATGCAAAAGCGCACTTAAAATTATCACAAACTCTCTAGATTTGTCGAATAAGACTCATCACTCATTTGGCCCAAAGTAACGCCGCACCTCTAGCGCCACCGGCATCACCATAACGTGCTTTTTCTATCCTTGGTGGTGGCATCATTTTTAATAAATAACGTGGTAAACGTTTAGGTAATTCAGTATAAATTTGTTCAAAATTGGATAATCCACCACCAATAACAATCAGTTCTACATCAAGTACGACCAGTATATCAGCTAAATACATCGCCAATAGTTCTAAATAACGATCGACATGCGCTATGGCGTGTTTATCTTGATCATAATAACGCTGAATAATTTCTGGTGCCGATAATGATTGTTGATAAAAGTGACGATATAACCAAGCAAAGCCTGTACCTGATAAATAACGCTCACTACACCCGACTTGCCCGCATCCACAAGTGATTAATGGAATATCATTACCTAAGACTTTTGTTGCATTAAGCGGTAACTTAAGGTGCCCTATTTCACCAGCACAGCCATTAGCCCCTGATAAAATAGCGTGATCAATGGCAAGTCCCCCACCTAAACCAGTCCCAAGAATTAAACCAATCACACTATGATAATGGTTAAATTCTGGATGATAAGCTTCAGAGAGTACAAAACAATTAGCATCATTATCAATTCGTATATCACGCCCAACACGTGTTTCTAAATCACGAATAAACGGTTTATCTTTTACCATTTCAATATTGGTCGTAAATACCGTTTTATCTTTTTGATTAACAATACCCGCAATGCCAATGCCAATTTGGCCTCTACTATTAAATTTCTGATCCGCTTCGAAAATTAAATTAATTATGGCAAAAAGAAATGCGTCATAGCTATCATGTGGCGTATCAATACGCTTACGCCAAATTTCATTTAACGCTAAATCAAACACAGCCATTTCTATTTTTGTACCGCCAATATCAAAACCATATAGCATGGTCATCTCCTGATCGCATTTACTTTTTGTAAAAAACTAAATTGTTTAGGGTGAACGTAACATTAACTCAATAAAGATAAAACCTAAGCACATCAACATAGCATAAACCAATAAACAAATTTCATTAAAACTAAACTAATTCACCTTTAATTAAAGGAACAAACTTAACTGGCTCAATAATATGCTTTTCAAACCCATTGAGTTGACGAATAACAACTTGTAGCGTTTGCTGTGTATCACCTACAGGAATCACTAATCGCCCGCCTTCTGCTAGTTGGTAAATTAATGCTTCTGGAATATGTTCAGCGGCGGCAGTCACAATAATACCATCATAAGGTGCTCGCTCCGGCCATCCCAGCCATCCATCACCATGGCGAGTTGAGACATTATGAATGTCCAATATTTTTAAACGGCGTTTGGTATGCCATTGCAAACTTTTGATACGCTCAACGGAACACACGTGATCAACCATATTAGCTAATACCGCCGTTTGATATCCTGATCCCGTACCAATTTCAAGCACTTTAGATGTTGGTTTAAGCTTTAACAATGCGGTCATTTTGGCAACAATATAAGGTTGCGAAATAGTCTGCCCTGCCCCAATGGGTAAAGAACAATTATCATATGCTTGGTGAGAAAGTGCTTCATCTACAAAATGTTGACGAGGAACAGAAGCTATCGCTTGCAATACTGCTTCATCTTTTATCCCTAACTGACGGAGTTGGGTTAGAAGTAATTGCATTTTTTTATTATACATAAAGCCTCAAACAATATATAAATTAATCAATAACAAGTTCACGTAAAATACTCGTCGCATAACATCCTGCGGGTAACCAAAAATCCAGTTTAAGGGTATTATCATCTAGCCATGTATAACTCAAATCAACTGGTTTTAACAATGCGGATCGTCGCGTAGTTGCAACGCGTTCGGTTTTTAATAATTCAGTTACCGTTTGCCATTTCTCCAAACAGGTCTGTTCAAATAGTCTAGCATCATCATGTGTCCCCAATTCACCATCACCGATCATAGGGGCAGTAATACGCAACTCATCTTGTTGCAATCGATGTTGTAAATCAGGTAAATCTGGCTGTGTGGCAACAAACCAACTTCCGCGTCCTGTTAATTGTAAAGCATCACCAAGCATCACCTGTGATAGTTTATCCTGTAAAATTCGGGTACTGACTATATCGTTAAATATTGCACTACGGGCGGCAGAAAGATAAAAGCCACGTTTTTGACGATCTTTGACTTTGATGTCACCGTTTGCCCATAATATAGCCTGTTTTAGGTTGTGATTATCTCGACCAAAACGTTGTTCACCAAAATAGTTAGGCGCTCCCTTTATTGATAAATCATCAATACGTCGTTGTAAAGCGGTTTTATCGCTTACTTCACGTAAAATAATTGAGAAGAAATTCCCTTTTAAAACACCAATACGTAATTTTTTTAATTGACGGGTAACCTTAAGAATCTCACAACCAGCCAACTGAAACAGTGAAAAATCTGGGGTCAATTTACCTGGCATATGTAGACCAAACCACTGTTCAGTCACCGCCTGTCGATCTTTTAAACCTGCATAACTTACTAATTTAGCTGGAATACCAACAAATTTAGCCAACTGTTCGGCAACAAATTGCGTGTTACAATCACATTTACGAAGATAAACTAATACATGCTCACCCTCGCCATCTGGTTCAAAACCCAGATCTTCTCTTACGATAAAATCCGTAAATTGTTTCTTATAAATGGCAGAGACGGTTGGTTTACCATTTAAATAAGCTAAATTATCCATTAATTAGTATCCATCTGTTTGACTAATAAAATAACGGCTTCACAAGCAATACCTTCCTTACGCCCTGTAAAGCCTAATTTTTCTGTTGTTGTGGCTTTGATACTCACTTGTTCAAAATGAGCTTGTAAATCATCGGCAATGTTGATTCGCATTTGTGGAATATGCGGTTGCATTTTAGGTTCCTGCGCGATAATAGTCACATCTAGATTTCCTAATTGATACCCTTTTGCATTAACCAGTTGGTAAGCATGACGTAACAATTGACGACTATCTATACCACAATAACTACTATCGGTATCAGGGAAGTGTTTACCAATATCACCTAATGCCAATGCGCCAAGTAATGCATCGGTGATCGCATGAAGAACCACGTCGCCATCAGAGTGGGCAACTAATCCTAATTGATAGGGGATTTTCACGCCACCTAAGGTTAAGGGACCTTCTCCTCCCAATTTATGTACGTCAAATCCATGTCCGATACGCATATTATTTCCTTAATTTTTATTAACCTGATATGAGTTGTTCATTTAAATAAAATCTAGCTAATGCCAAATCTTCTGGATAAGTAATTTTGATATTATCTCGTCGCCCTAGAACTAAAATAGGATGCTGACCACAATACTCGATTGCTGAAGCCTCATCAGTAATGGTCGCGCCATCTTCTAACGCTTTAGTTAATGCTGCTTTTAATGTTTTTGATAAAAATAATTGTGGTGTCATTGCTGCCCATAACCGTGAACGATCAAGCGTTTTATCAATAGTATTATCATGTTGTTCTGATACTAACTTAATCGTATCAACTATGGGAACAGCTAAAATCCCACCTTGATTTTGTAGGACAACGGTACGAATTAATCGCTCAATATCGTTATGGCTAACGCATGGGCGAGCGGCATCATGAACTAAGGCCCACTCATCATCCTGCACCAAGGCTAAACCCGCTAAAACCGATTCAGCTCGAGTATTTCCACCATAAACACACGTTATTTTTGGATGTTGAGCTATCGGTAAGGTATCAAAAATATCATCATCGGGACTGATTACCACAATCACTCGACTAATGTCATTACATGAAATCAATTTATGTATGGTATATTCAATAATGGTGAGCTGTTCAATTTTAAGATACTGTTTAGGCAATAGGCTTTGCATACGTGTACCTGTACCCGCAGCGGGAATAACAGCAACAATATTAGGATTTAATAACATGCCTACTCCTGCCCCGATTCAATAATTACCCGATAGAAATGCTCATTAGGTTTAATCATACCTAAACTAGTCCTAGCTCGTTCTTCAATTGCCTCCAATCCATCATAAAGATCAGTGATTTCTGCATACATATGATCATTGCGTTGCTTTAATTTAGCATTTTGCACTTGCATTTCTTCAATTAACCGAGACATCTGCCTATAATCGTTGACATTATTTTTGCCAAACCAAAGTGAATATTGCAAATAGACCAAGGTTAAAAACAAAATTGTTGTCAATTTCCATTTCATCTTCCAATTCCTTTACAGGCATTTTACAGGCTTTGGCAAACCCGCCAGCTTAGTTGCCTGTTTAGCTGGACCACTTGGAAATAAGCGTTGCAAATAACGACTATTGCCTTTTTCTGGACCAAATTTTTTCTCCATTGCTTTAACTAACATTCTTATTGCTGGCGAAGTTTGATATTCCAAATAAAATTCACGCACAAACCGGATGACTTCCCAATGAGCATCGGTAAGTATTAATGACTCTTGTTCAGCAAGAATCGGAACTAACTCAGTTGACCAATCTTGCCAATTTTTCAAATAGCCCTGCTCATCAGTCGCAATACACTTACCATTAAGTTCAATCATAATATTCATAATGTTATCAAAATTAGTACTTATTATACCTAATTTAATAGCGGACCAACACTAAACAACATGATAAACCGATTTAAATCGAACACTTTTGTCTATTTTTCAATCGAACAACAAATTTTTTAAAAATAACTATTTACAAAGCGTCGGTATTACTTTAATATTCTGCGGCATTGCGGAAGTGTGGCCGAGCGGTTGAAGGCACCGGTCTTGAAAACCGGCGAGGGGAAACCCTCCCAGAGTTCGAATCTCTGCGCTTCCGCCATTTTTTATAAACACAATTCAAAATTTTATAAAAGATTAAACATTTTGTAAATTCCTACCTATCATTAAATTATATAAATAAGATACATTATTGCCATTGCATTATGACTTACAATTAATTGATTAAATGA
Organism: Candidatus Schmidhempelia bombi str. Bimp; assembly: GCF_000471645.3. GTDB lineage: Bacteria > Pseudomonadota > Gammaproteobacteria > Enterobacterales > Orbaceae > Utexia > Utexia bombi. The sequence goes on from NZ_AWGA01000044.1 coordinate 23,758, forward strand.
GACATAGTTCTAACTAGCTAGAAGTTAAATTAGATTATTTAATCTTTGGGATCATAGTGTAAGGAAACAAAAATATGCTTTACAGTATAGTTAATGCCAGTGGACTCATGTTTATGAGTTGAATAAAAACTTAGATTAGGTCTATAGGTACATAAATCAGTAGTAAGGCAACTAATTTGTTTGCTGCCTTGTAATGTTTTTTTCCATTTTTTCATAACAGATGATGCATCTTTAGTACGGCAATATATAATCAATCCTCCTTGACTGCAAAAATCTGTTCCTGTCGCATATCTCGTAGTTAATTGATTAAACCCTTTCATTAAATAATCGTAATCTGCATGTTTTTTAGCCTCACCAAGCCAAGTGAATTTATTTAACCGAACAACTAAGTCACAATGTCCACCGCCATAAGTAGTATCATGATTTGCCTCAAATCCACGACCATTCAAATAAGAAAGAATTTCCTCTGTCATCCGATCTTCTTTGTCCGTGAATCTAATCTTTTTATTTTGTTCCAATCGACAGACTATATTCTCAAGATCTTGATATAAAGCAGATATAAATTTATCATATGTATTATAGATAAATTTTAATAGCAAAGAGTGAATATCCTCCCCCAAGCAATCAGATACTTCTTCTAAAGCAGCTAAGGACATATTGCTATTATTCATAAATAATCTCCTTACCTAAGTCTGAAATGCAAAAATACATAAATACTTTATTTTTGTAATTATCTACAGGGATTCCTTTAATGGGATGTATTAACGTATTTGTTAATCTAGCTTCAATAATATCCTCATTAGATATTTGAATCGGTTCCGAATCTTCAAACTCAATAAGTTCAAACTTAACATTAAGAATAGGATAATTAATTCCAGATAAATAACTGATAGCTAGTAAAACTTCTTCTGCAGAAGCCCCAGTTCTTTCACATAGAGAATAATATGGAATATACCTAAGGGCATTTTTATTAGAGACTGAGCAAACATATTCTATAATTCTTTCACACACAGAATAAATATCTTTTTTCAATTCAGAATCAGAACTTAGTAATGTTAAAAGCTCAGTTTTTTTTATCATATAAGTTTTTTTCGTAAGTAAGTATAATCTTCCTGATATATACAATTATTTAATTCAGCCCAATTAATATTAGGATCAAATTGTGATAATAATTTTATACCACCTTGGATGCTTAATTCTATAATATTATCATTCAATATAGGCGAATTATACCTTTTAGTAATAGAATAAATACTTGTTTGATTTTCAATAGCACTTAACCCATTTTTATGAAAATCCTCTTCTTTTAAATTTTCTTCCCTATTACTCATTTTCTCAGTTTTTACAGAACCAGTGCCAGTCTTATGCTCTACTTTTCGTACTAATCCTTCATTTTCATCATAAATATCTTGAATTTTTTTGAAAATATTAGAAGGACTTAAATGTAACTCTTCTTTATAGGTAGTTAAATGAACTTTTTTTATTAAATTAGTGTAATCTTTGGTAAATGTTTTAAACTCATCTTTAGTAACAGGATGAGACATATCTATCTGAATTTCTAATATACCTTCATTTTTATGTAAAATAATACTATCAAATGGTTGCACTAATTCTGTTTGATATGCAAAAATTTCATCATATTGTTGATAATCATCTCCTAATAAGGTTTTATCTAATTCTATCTTATTTTTATAACTTCTAGCTGAGCTTATCAATATTCTAGTTTTATTTTCATCAACTATTTTTTTTATGAAGAAATATTTATTAATACTTATCTTATTCAAATCATCTTCAGGAATAGTAAATGGATAGTATCGAATAAATTTTTCTATCTCATTGTCTTTTTGATTATTTTCAATAATTAAATCTAATACTACCTCAACCTTAGAATATTGTTTTTCATCCGTAATTTTATAAAAGAAACAAACTCTATTTCCATATAAAAGATTCTGTTTATAAGTTTTCTCTAAAATTTCACCAGCAGTTTCAATTTTTTTTTGTCTTACATTATCATTGATATTATTAGAATAATATTCTATTAAATCTTCAAAACTTTTTGCTGATTTTAGATTATTTCTATTTAATACTTTTTGAAGTAAACGCATAGAAATATGACGCCTAACTTTCATCTCTGTAAGATACTTCGTAGCCTTGTTCATGAAATAATTTTCCTTAGGTATAACCATAATCTAAATAAATCAAAAATCCTATTTACATCCAAAATTGATTGTTTTATTACTTTTTTCAATAATTTTGCTTTCAACTAATCTAATATGAACAATTACAATCAATTTAAAAATTTAGATAATAAATACTTATCTAAAAAACATAACTCGTAGTTTGTATTTAGTTAATCATATAAACTCAGTAAAAAAGCAAAAAATTTTGCCAAATTACTATGATACTTTACTGATTATTAGAACAGTGTAAAAAAATTTATCTGAATTTTACACAATAAAAAAATTTTTACAATCTAGTTTTAGGTATACATTATTTTTTATTACAAAGACATTAAACTTACTATTAAATAAAAGTAATAAATATTAATTAAAATCAATCATCTATTGAAAAAAACAACCTAACCCTCATATATAAAAATAACCTTGCAAATCAACTGGAGGCTTAATATGGCGAGTGGTTGGGCGTCGGATGATGCGGTGAATCAACAAATTGAAAACACAATTAGTGATGCAATAAAACAAGTTAGGCGTCGTATCAATCAGACAACAGAAAGTGCGATTCATTGTGAGGAGTGTGGCGAGATAATACCTTTGGCCCGCCGAAATGCATTAAAGGGCGTCCGTTACTGTATCGATTGCCAAACTAAATATGATCTGGAAACCCAGAAAGTACTTTCATTATATAATCGGCGCGGTAGCAAAGATAGCCAATTACGTTAATGAATGGTTATTTATCTAATAAAATTGCTTATCGATTACCGAAGCGAAGCAAGTACCATTCATATTGATTTAAATAAGCGTTAATTTAGGTTTATTTTTTAATAAAATCATCAACACAATATAATATTCATATTAACTATCTTTTTTATCACAATAAATCTTACTTATTCAGCTATTGATTAAAATATTGCTTAATGAATAACATAATTTATTATTTTTAATCGGATTATTCAACGGTAATCGTTGTTAACAGATAAAAAGCCGGCGGCGATTTTGTGCTAAATAGGTTTAAGATAGCTTAAATCATTTTGTCTCTTTCTACAACCAAAATGTATTCTCAGTTGATATAAAAGGAAAAATAGTTAGGTGAAGAATGCTATAAACTATCCCTTAACCTTTATTTAATTTGTTTTAATGACAAATCAACTATACCGTATTATAGTGAAGGTTTATATAATAACGTTATTAAGACAAAACTATATCATATCTATTTAAGTTATTTTTAAATAAAATCATTATTGGTCAAGGAACAGTAATGCGCTGATAAAACTTACTATAAAACAGAAATTAAGGTGTATATTTATGTTGTGGAAATTCTCTAACCGAGCTATGGCACTGAAAAGCTCCGCTATTCGTGAGATTTTGAAAATCACTGAGCAGCCCGATGTTATTTCATTTGCTGGGGGTTTACCTTCGCCAAATACCTTTCCCGTCACGGAAATAAAAAATGCTTTTAATCATATTATTGCTGCTGATGAGATGACCGGGGCTTTACAATATGGTCCAACTGAAGGATATGCACCATTACGCATTTGGTTAGCGCAATATTTATCACGACGTGATCATACCAACATAAACCCCAATCAAATTTTGATTGTGACGGGTTCACAACAAGCTTTAGATCTTATTGGTAAAGCCTTGATTGATAAAGGAAGTAAAGTTTTGGTTGAAACCCCAACCTATTTAGGTGGATTGCAATCCTTTACTCAGTACGAGCCAGAGTATATTTCATTAGAAAGTGATGAACAGGGCATTATCCCCGATGTACTCGATGATAATATTGCGGCTAAGGCTAATTTTATGTACGTGATCCCTAATTTTCAGAATCCTACAGGACGTCGATTACCTTTAGCTCGTCGTCAACAACTAGCCAAGAAAGCAATAGCGAATAATCTGACTTTGGTCGAAGATGATCCTTATGGTGAATTAGACTATCAAGGTCATCGCTTACCAAGTTTATATACCCTAGCACCAGAAAATACGATTTATTTGGGATCGTTTTCAAAAATTTTAGCCCCCGGATTACGCCTTGGTTATATCGTGGCAAATGAAGAATTGATCAATAAACTAGTGCAATTAAAACAAGCGGCTGATTTACATACGCCAAGTTTAACGCAGCGTATTGCTTATCATGTCATTAAAGATGGTTTTCTTGAGACGCATATTCCTAAGATTCGAGATTTATATCGTCATCGTTGCCAAACCATGCTCAATGCATTACAGAGATATATGCCCACTACAGTCACTTGGAATAAACCCGAAGGTGGGATGTTTATTTGGATTGAATTACCAAAAAATATTAATGCTACTGAATTATTAAGCGAGGCAATCCAACATAAAGTTGCTTTTGTACCAGGCGAAACGTTTTTTGCTAATACGATCCACACCAATTGCATGCGTTTAGCTTTTGTGACCGTACCAGAAGAGAAAATCGAACAAGGGGTAAGTATTTTAGCTCAATTAATTACAAAATGGTCAGACGCTTTGGAACAAAGCCCAACTATGATCTAACTTCAGATTAACAATAACACGCATCATAAAGAATTGATAATGCGTGTTATTGCTAACATTAATCACTGATAGTAGAGTGTTAAATAGATCACCTTCACGATTTATATTCACTTACTATATAAAAATAGATAATTTATCTTTATTTTTGTTTTAATAAACTTAGTTTTTTATTCGATAAAAATATTACATATAGTTATTGCATATAAAATATGCAAGTCATCATCGGTATATCGACGATGTGATTAAGCGATACGCTTATACATCAAATCCCATACACCATGCCCTAACCGTTGCCCACGACATTCAAATTTAGTCATTGGGCGTGATAGTGGTCGTTCCACATAATCCATTGTCGCTGATAAATTTTGATAATGAGGTAATGCATTCATTACTTCTACCATATGTTCAGCATAATTTTCCCAATCTGTCGCCATATGGAATATCCCGCCTACGGCTAATTTTTGACGCACCAACTCCACAAAAGGCGTTTGTACAATCCGGCGTTTATGATGACGTGCTTTATGCCACGGATCAGGAAAAAATAACTGTACCATATCTAATGATCCATCAAGGATATTATTTTGTAAAACCTCCACAGCATCATGGCACATAATCCGAAGATTAGTTAATTCCGCCTCTTTTGCCGCCATCAAACAGGCACCTACTCCAGGTTGGTGCACTTCAATGCCTAAATAATCTCGCTCTGGGTGCTGTTTTGCCATTTCAACTAAAGATGCGCCCATACCAAATCCAATCTCTAACGTCACTTTAGACTGACGTCCAAAAATTTGGGCAAAATCTAAAGATAATGCTGCTTGATATTCAATACCAAGTACTGGCCATAATTCAGTAATCGCCTGTTCCTGGCCTTTAGTTAATCTTCCTTGTCGGCGTACAAAACTTCTAATTCGTCGTATGGGATTACCTTGATCATCATACTCAATAGAAGTAACATTTTTCTCTAACATGCGCTATCTTATCTCAACAATAAAATCATTAGTTTAGCCTAACTTAAGCAGACAAGCCAGTGCTAGACCAGAGAAAGCTATTTGCTATTAATGTTCAAGTGCAAGAGGTAAAACCGATATAAATAACAAATAAATTAACAAACATTCATATTCTTAAAGATTTATGGTATGTTAGGCGCCTATTTTAGCTCAACCAGATGATTATGAATACGATTACCATTATTGGCGCCGGTGCCGCTGGCCTTTTTTGTGCTGGCTTATTGGCAAAACAGGGATTTGCGGTCACGGTCCTTGATAAAGGAAAACGTCCCGGCCGTAAAATTGCGATGTCTGGTGGGGGAAAGTGTAATTTTACTAATCTGACGGTATCCGCTGAAAATTATATTTCGGCCAATCCTCATTTTTGTAAATCAGCGTTAAGCCGTTTTACTCAATGGGATTTTTTAACTTTAATTAATCAATATCAAATTGCGTGGCATGAACGCGATCATACACAATTATTTTGTGATCATAGTGCACAAGCTATTATTGATCTTTTAATGACCGAATGCCAAATAGGAAACGTCACATTTGAGTGGCAAACTGAACTAGAATCCCTTGAAATTAACGAACATGGTTTTTGTCTTATAACAAACAAGGGAAATCGATTCAGTCATAAAGTAATCATTGCAACAGGAGGATTATCTATGCCTGCGTTGGGCATGACATCTGTTGCCTATAAAATCGCCGAAAAATTATCAATTCCTGTTGAGCCGTTACGTGCAGGTTTGGTACCACTAACGTTACATAAACCTTTATTAGATTTACTTAGCCCGCTTGCAGGTACGGCGGTGCTAGCGCAAGTTAATACTCAATCAGGGATGAGTTTTAAAGAAAATTTATTATTTACCCACCGTGGTATTTCTGGTCCAGTGATATTACAGATATCAAATTATTGGCAAGTAGGCGAAACACTTACTATCAATTTATTACCTGATATAGATTTGATGGCTTTTTTTGCTCAACAACGACAAGCGCATCCTAATCAAACCCTGAAAAATACCCTTTCTTGTTTATTGTCTAAGCGACTAGTAGAGACGTTTATTGACCTGACATCACTACCTGATAAACCCTTAAAGCAGTTAACCAACAAACAATTAGAACAAATAGTAACCGCATTCACACGGTGGCAAATCATTCCTAATGGCACTGAAGGTTATCGCACCGCTGAGGTGACCTTAGGTGGTATTAGTACCGATAGCTTGTCGTCAAAAACTATGGCCGCCAAAGGTTACCCTAACCTTTATTTTATTGGTGAGGTTGTTGATGTCACTGGTTGGCTTGGTGGTTATAACTTTCAATGGGCATGGAGTAGTGCCTATGCTTGCGCACAAGCTATTATTACCGATAGCAAATAAAATAGACGCTAACCTATTTTTTATCCGTTAAAGATACTAATTTAATAAGAATTATTTATGTTATCTGTCTAATAGTGAAAAATCTTAATCTCAATCTATTTTTTTAAAATTTGTGTCATACTCAAGCGTTAATCATATAATTTTTCAGCAATACTACGTAAAATTATATACTTGAAGATGGCGTGATCACGACGCTAATTGACAAGCTAAATAATATTATAGGCGATGACAATATAGTGTTGAGGGTTTACGCGATCAGACCCCTTATTCTCTGTTAAATTGATGCATTCGTATAAAAATAGGTAGATTTATGAGTACAACAAATACAACGGCGAGCGCTCAACAACCCGCCCGAGCCTTAACCCGTAAAGATTATAAAACCTTAGTACTTTCATCTTTAGGGGGTACATTAGAATTCTATGACTTTGTTATTTATGCTTTCTATATTGATACCATTGTCAAACCGCTGTTTATGCCTGATTATTTAGACCCCTTTACAAAAGATCTGTTTGCATGGGGTATTTTTGCCGCCGGTTATCTAGTCCGTCCGATTGGCGGGATTATTATGGCGCACTTTGGCGATCGTGTTGGGCGTAAAAAGATGTTTACCCTAAGTGTCGCCCTGATGGCTTTACCGACCTTTATTATTGGTATTTTACCAACGTATGAAGCCATAGGAATCCTTTCACCTATGTTGCTATTACTAATGCGTATGCTACAAGGGGCAGCCATTGGCGGAGAAATGCCCGGAGCATGGGTATTTATTGCCGAACACACACCTAAACAACGATATGGTTTTGGTCTTGGTATTTTAACCTCTGGTATTACTGGTGGCATTTTCCTTGGTTCGTTGGTGTCAATTATTATTGGGATCAAGTTCACCCAAAGTGAAACTATCGCCTATGCTTGGCGTATCCCATTTATTTTAGGTGGAATATTTGGTGTGATTTCAGTGTATTTACGTCGTTTTTTATCTGAAACACCCATTTTTAAAGAGTTAGCCGCACGCAAAGCATTAGAAAAGAATTTTCCTATCGTCACCGTGTTTAAATATCATAAATTAGCATGCCTAATTATTGCTTTATTAACTTGGTCACTATCTACCGTGATTATGGTGGGTATTTTAATTACCCCGGGACGAATTATGGGTGGAATGTATCACGTCCCAGAACTGGATTGGCGCATAGCAAGTTGTATTGGCGCATTATCACTAACCATTGGTTGTATCCTTTTTGGCTGGCTGGAAGATAAACTAAAAACACGCCTAACAATGGTCATCTGTTGGGGCGGATTAATTATAACCAGTTTATATTTTTATTCCTCCCTCTATATCGGTATTGATTTAACTCAGCTTTATTTTAATTATGCATTGATGGGATTATTTAGTGGCTCAGCTGTCACCACGCCAATTATTGGTACCCGATCTTTCCCGCCATCTATCCGTTATTCAGGACTATCTGGTGCTTATAACTTATCTTATGCCTTATTTAGTGCTATCACCCCCACTTTAACCTTATATCTACTTAACCCAGCACATTTTTTGGCTAATTATAGTTATTTGGGAGCAGGAATATATATAAGCTTTGTCGCAATAATTGCGATAATTACTGCTCAAATACCGCTTGCTTACCGTGGTTGGTCTGATAAATCCTTATCTTAATTAATAGTAATAGGTATTCCGTTAGTGCCTATATAACGGAATACTCCAAAGCCCACTTATTGATTTTATCAAGCAACTTTATTTAAAAAATTAAAATTATATGACTAAGAAATTTACTGCAAAAATATAGACAATAGACATCAATAAGCCCGCTTACCGCCTAGTAAAAATGAGGTCTAATACCGTGCATAATTTTATCGCGAATAAATCGGTTAACCCTAAAATGATTTAAATCATAAAAAACAAAACATGCTATTGTTATTAGCGGTAGCGAATTAACATATTATAAATAATAAAGCACGATAAAATAAGAAGTGACCGATAAATATACCAACGCTTACATGCAGCCAATACAACCGCTAAGGTGAACAGAAACACTATCAGCTAGCCAAAAAGAAAAGGATAAAATTAGATAATTAACTTTATTACCTGCCTATCCTATCTCCAACCGCAAAATTCATTAGTCAAAAAATTTAACATTTTTTTACCAACCCCTAATCAATTTTATCAAATAAAAATTAACCAGTTATATGATTTTTAATAAATACAGTGGGTTATATTTTATTTTGGTATGGTTGTTTTAATTATCAAATGCTTATATTATGTAAATAACCCAACTTGATTAACTCATTTAGCGTAACCTATAAAATCGAATTAAAGCCTTTAATGTCCAATTAACAATAAAAAAATAAAATAAAACAGAATCAATCATTTTTTGTTACGTTCGCTGTATAAATAAAAGGAAAGAGAAATGATCGAATCAACTGATATGGCTTTGGAGATGTTAAGAAGTCAATTAAGTAGTAGCAATCAATATACATTAGAAATAGATAGAATTACCTCGCCAATATCTATTCATACCGTAACAGGACAGGAAACACTAAACAAACCATGGCGCTATGAAATTATTTTCACCTCCAGTGACAAACAGATAGCCGCGGATGCCATTCTCACTCAAAAAGCCCACCTTACCTTTCAACCAAAACCCCATCATCTCTTATCTATGCAACTTAGCACTTTAACGCTGCCCACCTTACCCCGTACTTTGCATGGGGTAATAACCGAATTTAGCCAGCTATCGGTCAATAAACAGCAAGCGCAATATAAAGTGATCTTATCTCCACGCCTAGCGTTACTGGGCCTACATCGCTATAGCGCCATTTATCAACATCAAAGTGTGATTGCGGTGGTGGAGCAGATATTGCGTAAACACGGCTTTACTGGCATTGACTACCGCTTAGAATTACGTAATACCTACCCAATGCGTGAATTTATCACCCAATGGCAAGAGAGCGACCTCGAATTTAT
>NZ_AWGA01000123.1 GCF_000471645.3 Candidatus Schmidhempelia bombi str. Bimp
ATCTGCCGCGAAGATAATGACAAGCTGGGCAAACCCGAAGTCGCCGTAAAAGGCATTGCAATATATGCCACCGCCAACGAAACGCAAACGCTCACATACTTACCCAAAACGGCAAGCTTTGACTTTGACGGACAAGAAAATGGTTACGCTAAAATCCGAAAAATTAGCCATGTTGACGTTCCCGCTCTACTAATGGCTGAAAATGGCAATGATAATGCCCCTCATAAAGGCTATGTCAAATTAACCACCTTAACCTTAACCCATCTCAAACCAGAAAAGTTAGACAAAGTGGTGGTATTAAAAGCGCCTATCCCCATCAACAAAGGCGACTTTATTGGCTATATTGGACACCATGTCAGCCAAAGCCAACGTTTGGACACCATTTCAGCCAAAGCCAACGTTTTGACGAGCCCAAAGAGCCCCCTTTAGCCAATATGAAACGTGCCTCAGAGAGCCAATTACCACAACTAGCCCATATTGAACTCTTTACTTGTGATGATTTACCGGCATTTATCAATCAAAGCCAAGCATTAGCCGACCGATTACCAGACAATGAAAAAACAGTTATTTTAGTTGAAAAACAAGCACAATTAATTCAAGCGCACAAACCAGCTGGCTTTCTACGGGCAGGATTAGGGATAACATTTATCGGTAATCCAAGCCACTATTACGTTAGGCACGGTTAATTCAAGCGCACAAAACAGCTGGCTTTCTTCGGGCGGGATTAGGGATAACATTTATTAGTAATCCAAGCCACTATTACGTTAATATCTATCCCCAATATACATTAACCTACTCAGCGCTTTCCCACATTGCTTTTGATACGAAAACAAACCAACACCGTTTAACCAAGCAAGACAAAGCCAATCTGATTGCGCATTATCAAGCTACCTATCCCGGCTGTACTGGATAGCGTCAAAAACCGTTTCTCATCTACAAGGAAAAGACGGCGCGCTCAGTTCAGACATCCGTTATTGGACTCAATTCCCATTAACATTAGATAATCTCCCAGCAGCAAAAGACAAAGACAACAGCGTCAAAAACCGTTTCTCATCTACAAGGAAAAGATGGTCAGCTTAGTTC
>NZ_AWGA01000045.1 GCF_000471645.3 Candidatus Schmidhempelia bombi str. Bimp
TTACACTGCCTTTAATGGTGTCGGCTTTTTCCTGATTGGCTATCCCTGACACAGCCTGCCAATAATGGGGGTAGGTAATTTGATTACCACTTTCTTGTGTTTTTTGTTGGTAACCGTACCAATCAAGCTGGTGCATATATAAACTGTATAAGGTTATCGATGGGGGCGCTTGAGTTGAGCCCTTTATCTTAGGCATAGCTAAATAGTGCCGAACTAAAGTAAAACCCGTTGAAAAATACGCCACTTTTTGCTGGGCTTGATAGGGGATTTCGAGTTCAATATTGTCGTTGTATACCATCTTTGGATAAACGTCGTTAACGCGATAGGCGACCACCTCGCCATGTGCCATACAGCGCAGTTTATCGTCACGCCCTATCTTTTTTAGTACCTGTCCATCA
>NZ_AWGA01000124.1 GCF_000471645.3 Candidatus Schmidhempelia bombi str. Bimp
GCCATAAAAGTAAAACAAGTGTTGCCTAAATCGTGAAAAACCGCGCCTCCGCCACTGCTACGTCTAGCAAGTTTAATTCCATCTTGCTCCATTTTTCGTGTATTACACTCTTTCCATGGATTTTGTGCTCGACCAATGACAACCGTATTATTGTTACGCCATAAAAAAAGTATACGTTGTGAAGGTGTTACTTGACGGAAAATCGCATCTTCAACCGCTAAATTAAACCAAGGATTATAAGAAGTAGAAAAAAGTACACGCAATGAGGACATAAATAATTACCAATAATTGACTATAAATATCTATAACACCAGAATTTATATAATAAAAGTTATTATGACTTAAACTTTAGTGAGTTGCATTACCTATTTGGGGTAAATATCGAATAAAAGATTAATTTTAATTCAGTACATCATAATTAAAATCAATTAGGCTAATCGCTTATCTGCATGTTTGACGAAAATGAAATTGTGTTATTTTAAGCTAAGTTTATATTGTTAAATACAGACAAACTTTTAATTAATGTTAACTATGCAAACTATTCATTTTTTATGATTGCTTGTCATATCCATCAAATATCTGCACGTTGTTATCTCCACTATTTTTCCGTAAGTAACCTTATTTAAAATCAATGTGCATTGATTAATACTGAATATGAGTGAGCAATTTTTCTATTATTTGATAATTATATCCGATGATTAATGGTTCCTCTTTAACAAATATTTTTTTAAATAATAAACGCTTATTTTTTATTTTTTGCCATTAAATTTGTTATAATAAATTGCATTTACGCTTTCTTAAGCTAGCTTTTTCTGAAAGTTTAGGAAAAACTTCATAGTTTAAGTTATCGTTATAATATTGTTTGTAAATATTTTTACACTGATACTATTTTTATTTAAGGAACATGATTATGCATAAGACCGCTGATATCAAAGAAGCAGTAAGTTATATCCAAACTTTAACCAATAAAAAACCAACTATTGGAATTATTCTAGGTTCAGGGTTAGGGCCATTTGCTGATACGCTACAAAATGCAGTACATATTCCTTACGATAATATTCCACATTTCACAAAATCAGCGGCTGTTGGTCATGCTAATGAACTTGTTATTGGTGATGTAGGCGGAAAAACGATTGTCGCAATGAAAGGGCGTTTTCATTATTATGAAGGATGTACGTTAGATCAAGTTACCTTCCCTGTACGGGTAATGAAAATGCTTGGGATCGAAAAACTGATTATTACCAATGCTTGTGGCGCGATTAATACCGATTTTGCACCGGGCGATTTAATGTTAATTACTGATCACATTAATTTAACAGGTAACAATCCATTACTTGGTCCAAATAATGCTGATCTTGGTGTTCGTTTCTTAGATTTAAGTGATACTTATAGTAAAAAGTTAAGAAAAACAGTATTAGATATTGCCGATGATTTAAATATTACCTTAAGACAGGGTGTTTATGCGTGGTGGAGTGGTCCGATGTACGAAACACCAGCGGAAATTCGTATGATGCGTACTATGGGTGCGGATGCAGTTGGTATGTCAACGGTACCAGAAGCGATTATTGCTCGTCATTCAGGTATTGAGACTATCGGCATATCATGTTTAACCAATATGGCATGTGGGATTTTAGATCAACCGTTAGGCCATGAAGAAGTGATCGAAACAGCGGAAAGAGTAAAAACAACTTTCTTAAATTTAGTGACTGAAATTATTGCAAGATTCTAATTAAATACGTTAACTTATTGAACTAAGGTACAATAATGAATATTAAAAATCGTTTGAAAGTCATGCTTTTTTTGCAATACTTTGTTTGGGGAAGCTGGCTTATCACTTCCGGCTCTTATATGATGCAAACCTTAGGCTTTAGTGGTAGTGATGTTGGTATCGTCGTCAGTTCATTTGGTATTGCCTCTTTATTTATGCCTTGTTTGATGGGGATTATTGCTGATAAATGGGTTTCAGCTAAGTATCTTTATGTGTTGTGTCATTTGATTGGTGCTATCGCCTTGTTTTTTGCCGCATCAGTTTCAAGCCCAATGATTATGTTTATGATCATGTTAATTAACATGTTAGCTTATATGCCAAGTATTTCTTTATCTAATTCAATTAGTTATTTTTGTTTAGATAATCAAAAAATTGATACTGTAACCACATTTCCAAGTATTCGTGTATTTGGTACAGTGGGTTTTATTGCGGCAATGTGGTTAATTAGTTTATTAAAAATTGAAGAGAGTAATACACAATTTTATATCGCTTCTGCCTCCTCATTGTTATTAGTTATTTATTCATTAACATTACCTTATGTACCTGTAGAAAAAAAAGAGAGCCAAACATGGATATCTCGTCTTGGTTTAGATGCGTTGGTATTATTTAAACAACCAACCATGGCTGTCTTTTTCTTATTTGCAATGTTATTAGGCGCGGTGTTACAAATAACCAATACCTTTGGTAATCCTTTCTTGCAAGATTTTAAACTTATTCCAGAATATAAAGATAGCTTAGTCGTACAATATCCAGCAATTTTACTTTCGATATCTCAAATGGCTGAGATTGGATTTATTTTAGCTATTCCATTCTTCTTGAAACGCTTTGGTATCAAGCAAGTTATGATCATTAGTATGCTAGCATGGACATTACGCTTTGGTTTATTTGCATTTGGTGATCCTTCACCATTTGGATTTATATTACTACTATTATCGATGATAGTGTATGGATGTGCCTTTGACTTTTTTAATATCTCAGGATCGATATTTATTGAAAAAGAAGTCAATCCAGCGATTCGAGCTAGCGCCCAAGGCTTATTTATGACGATGGTTAATGGCATAGGCTCTTATGTTGGTTCAATTCTAAGTGGTAAAGTTGTTGATAAATTTACTTCTATAGATGGTATCAAAGATTGGCAAGCTATTTGGTTAGTCTTTGCAGCTTATGCACTACTATTAGCCATAATTTTCTATTATACTTTTAGAGAAAAGGCTAAATGAAAAAGCGTCGTAAGCGCTCGATGTAGATGGTCGTTTACTTAATCCAGTTTGGAACTATGTAATAGTTAATCATTAAAGAATCAATAAGTTCATTAATGATTAACTATCCTATCTAGCTAATAGTATCATTAACTATACTTGTCGACGCAATAAAGTAGTAGCTTAACAGACTTACCTAGGTGTACTTCCTTACCTAATAAATAGCGATAATTTAATTAAATGTAAAATAAACTTATTATGACAATTGATAACTAAGATAGATATTATTTTAGGCTAAAACTTCCAATTTAATTGGCAATAATACAAAGTAATTAAGAAAGATGACACTTTATCATTCGATATTATTAAATGGTAAAGTCAAACACTTATTAAAAATAAGTGGCGAATATAGAGATAGCAATATATGAAAGAACGTTTTTTAGGTGCACTATTGGTTTTTTTAGGTGCATGTAGTTTTGGGGTATTATCATCAATTGTTAAAACGGCATATAAGTCGGGTTATTCTCTAGGACAAGTTACAGGCATACAGACTTTCTTTGGCATGATAATCTTATGGGCTATTTATGCTATTTATCATCTCATTTATAAGCCAACAGTATTACCACCTAAAACCATTCAGGGCAATAGGCTATGGCAGGTGTGTTTAGCCGGATTTTTCCCAGGATTGGTAGGCATTTTTTATTACCAATGCGTGCAGTTGATTCCCGCATCTGTGGCAATTATTTTGCTAATGCAATATTTATGGATAAGCGTCATTGTTGATTTTTTAATTTTTAAAAACAGACCGACTAAGAACCAAATTTTAACGGTAATGATGATTATTTTCGGTAGTTTATTAGCAGCTGGTATTTTTAATCAAAATATGGTCATTAATATAAAAGGCTATTTATTTGGTTTATTAGCCGCTTTAACTTACTCACTATTTATAATTACTAGTAGTCGAGTTGGCAATCAATTACCTACTTTGAAAAAGAGTGCACTAATGATAACGGGGGCATGTTTTATTACCTTTGTTATTTTTCCGCCAATCTTCCTATTTAAATTGGGTCTTAATGATAAACTTTATCAAATGGGGATTTTGTTAGCTATTTTAGGAACAGTATTACCCCCATTCTTATTTTCACTAGGTATACCTAAAGTGGGTATTTCATTAGGCGCAATATTATCAACAGCTGAGTTACCTGTTGCCGTAATAGCATCTTATTTTTATCTCAAAGAAAATGTTAATCTATCCCAGTGGTTAGGCGTAGTATGCATTTTATTGGCGATTATAGTGCCTAACTTCATTCCTCACATTAAACAGCGCAAGGTTTAATATTAAGCATCATTTGAAAGTAGAGTTGAAAAGAACAAAAGCAGGGTTAAGATAATAGACAATTTCCATTGTGAATATAAATTAAATCAAATATATAACATAACGGTTATGTAGTTTTATGTTGATAATGGGGTGTTGTTATATTGTCTTAGCCTTTTTAAACTATTTATTTAGTTGAATAGGGGCTTAGTGGTTAAGCAATAAATTGATCGTCATTTATTGTTTAAGGCTAAAATTTAAAATAATTTAATAAAAAAGTAAAAATAAAGGAAGGATATAAGATGAAAAAAAGACAACTAGTAGGAATAATGATAACGAGTAGTTTATTATTTGGCTGTGCTAAAGAGTCTTCAAGAACGATTGAACTACCCACTGTAAATAGTTATCACTCTGAATATCACGGTATAAAAACCAATATTGCTATAGGTAAATTTGAGAATCGTTCTACTTACCAGAATGGAATTTTTTCTGATGGCGTTGATAGGATCGGTAATCAATCTAAAACTTTATTAATTAGTCATTTGCAACAGACTGATCGTTTTAATGTGTTAGATAGAACTAATATGCAAGAATTAGCGACTGAAGCAAAATATAGCAAACAGCAACAAAAAGTGATGGGAGCTAATTACATTATCTCAGGTGATGTGACTGAATTTGGTCGTAAAGAAATCGGCGATCATCAATTGTGGGGTATTCTTGGAAAAGGCAAACAACAAGTCGCTTACGCTAAAGTTACGCTAAATATTATCGATATTCAAACGTCTCAAGTATCTTATTCTGTACAAGGTGCTGGTGAGTATAATTTATCAAATCGTGAAATATTAGGTTTTGGTGGTAAAGCCGGTTATGACTCAACGCTCAATGGTAAAGTATTAGATTTAGCCATTCGAGAAGCTGTTAATAGTTTAATTAATGGATTGGACAAGGGTACTTGGAAGCCTATAACTAAATAAAAATATAATGAAGAATAAAAGGATTATAAAAATGTTAAAAAAACAATCTGTTATAGGTTTATTGTTTACAGGAATGTTATTTTCTTTAAGTGGTTGTCAATCGGCTAAAACTATTTATTATTGGGATGATTATCAAGAAAATCTTTATAACTATACTCAAGTTAACAAAACGGGGAATGCTGAACAAATTCAATCATTAGAACATACTATTGAAAAAGCGAAATCGGCCAATAAACCGGTTCCACCAGGTCTGCATGCCCATTTAGGCCTTTTATATTCAAATGCAGGAAAAAAAGATAAAGCACTTGAACACTTTGAAGCAGAAAAATCGCTTTTCCCTGAATCAAAAAATTTTATTGATTTTATTGAAAAAAAATTATAAAGGACGTTAATCAATGAATAATAAATTTACTGCATTAATAACAATGTTATTTGCTCTTTTTATGCTAGTAGGATGCGCAACAAATGAAAAAAACTATGATTATGCCGCATTTAAAGAAAGTAAACCTAGCTCTATTTTAGTTTTATTACCTACTAATCATTCAAACGAAATCAACGCTAGTTATGGGGTGTTGTCTCAAATTACCTTACCTTTGGCGGAAGCAGGATATTATGTTTTTCCAGTCAATTTGACTAATGAAGTTTTTAAACAAAATGGTTTAACTATTGCTGATGACATTCATGCTGTTCCTCTAACAAAATTACAGCAAACTTTCCATCCTGATGCTGTGCTATATTTAAATATAACCAATTATGGTACTAATTATCAGATTATTAAGAGTGATACGCGTGTTACATTAGAAGCGAAGTTAGTTGATGCACGAACCGCGAGCGTAATTTGGACTGGCACGGCATCTGCATCAAGTTCTGAAAACCAACAATCTAACGGTAATCTAATTGGTTCCCTACTTACTGCGGCTATTACACAAATTAGTGATACAGTTAGAGATCGCAGTGTATCAATATCTGGATTAGCTGCTGCGAGATTATTTACCCCACATCCAATAAAATATGATGGTATTTTATATGGTCCATACGCTAATAATGCTAAATGAGATCACTAGTTATCAATCAATAGGTATACTAATATAATAAAATAAGGCGGTATCTGTTACCGCCTTATTAGCATATCAATGGATAAACAGTCAAAATTTATAAGCTTATTTTTAAAAATAGGATGAATTAAAAGTAATTGGGACTTTTGCATTATTTACTATTCTAACCAGATGGTATAACTGAAAAAAAGATCAATTGATTGATCATAACGCGTAGAAATAGCTAAAAACGGTATTTAAGCATAATAATGGTATCCTCAGCGACAAGATAATCGGCTTTATCCTTGCCAAGCCTCCTAGCACATCTGTTACTGATATCTTAAATAATTACCATATCTTTTATCCTTATTACTGATTTCCACTTTTCATTATCGTTTTGCATTGCTAAAAACCTTGAGAATAATCCCATTACATTAACCATCATTAGAAATTATTGCATATCATACTGATGATTTTGGTAATTATATTTCTAACTAATCATCAATCTCAGCTAGTAGTGGTGATATAACTAAATATAACTCTCCTCTAAACCAGTACAGCAAAAAAGTAGAAAATTCGCTATGATAAAAGTAAAAGGGAAGTTAATTATGAAAAAATGACTGAACATCAAATCGTATCGATTTTAAAATAAGCAGAGGCAGGGATTCCCGTTAAAGAATTGTGCCGTAAATATGGTATAGGTATTTACAAAACCATTCTGTTAAGTAAACAGAAGCGATGAATTATTGATTAATAAAAAATAAAAAATAGTGATCTTATTTATTATAAGAAATAGCCTATTTTCAATTAAATAAAAAACAGCATCACCATTTATAAACAACTAAGTCGGACTAGTCGATAGAATTGGAGAAGGACAGAAATATTACCCATACTGTATCAAAAGAGCTGCCACTAACAGGTAACCCATATTATGAGTATAATCTAAAACTACCCTACTAACGCGCTATAGAAAATAAACAGTTAGATAATCGTGTATATATGACATACACTATCATTATCTATCTACCGGTATTACAAATAAAAAGACAAAAATGGTATGACTCAAACTAATTAAGTTGTATACCCAAAGAACAAATCAACAATATATTAATCATAGCCATGTAGTAACTGAATGGATAAATATACTTTTGGTTTATTTTTATTATGCTATCATTAGTCGTTGCTGTAGTCGCTATTTTGTTGATATCTTATCAGCACATAACGGCTAGAACGACGATAAGATGGCTTTATTTTTTATGCCAAAGACCATCATCTCCTTTAACATATTGATGCTTAACGGCTGCCCAAGCAACTTTATGTGATACTTGCTCTTGGCTTTCATTGTTATTACGACGTTGAGGATCTTTATATTCATCCCAAGCATGATTATAGGCTTCTTTATAAATATCTTGAGCATGATCGGGTAAAACATGTTTGACTGATAGTGGCAAATCTTCCCTATTTTTATATGGCATTTTCTTTCCTTGATATGTTGATAACTTACTGTTTTTAATAAAATATTTTATATAATCCTATTATTTGTATTTAATATAACATGTCGTTTAAAATCAATAAAATGCAATATGATTTTTCAAATATTTTTCTTAATATAATAAATCATTTTTATTTACTAAGTGAATGACATGCAAATGTATTGTTTTCCAAATATGAGATTACAATGTAATTTTGTTTTATTGATAAATCTTTATCTAACAAATTTTGGTACATTATCTACTTATATTTTTAATAATAACTATGATCGTTAGATTATATGAAATCACATGTCGTTTAATCTGCCGGTAAAATGACGACAATATCAATCCATAATTTCTCTCAACGAAGGTTACTCTCACATTGAATGTTTTAATACCAACCTTGATATTTACTATTATTACTTACAAGATTCATTAACTAACATTCATCCTATCAATTAGATACTGAAAATTTCTTTGGGCTTGTGGTAGATATGATACGTCCTTATCCATCTCTTGCTATGATTTCTTTAGAATAATTATATTTTTATATCATCACCCAATCTTTCTACGGGTAATAGCTGCTTCAATATTTTTAGCCAGTTGATAAATTTTATCTTTGATAAGTGGAAGATGACCCTTTGGCCTTATCTTGTTTGCCAATTATTGTGAATTGTAGCCATGAGTAGTTGATTTAGCTATTTGTTGAATAATACTCAACGATATTATAATAACCATAATCAGAAAGAGGCGTTATCTTTATATACTATTCCAACAATCGCTGATTTTTCTTTTCGTCCATCGGTACGAATATTTTTAATTTTAGTAAAGCCCAGTAGTTTAATTCTTTTTATACTATCATTGCCTTATTATAACAATCGTTCTCAAAATGGCGTATTTCTTCCTCGGTATCAAACTTTGGCGAATTAATAAATAGTAAACTTTTAATAAATTATCGAATGGAATAGAAAAATATTTTCCCATTTTTTAGGATTTAAATTTTTTATCTTTGGATTAGATGTTACCAATGTTATTACTATTTTTGGTCAATGCTATTAATATTATTAAATATGATATGCTCAATTTCTTTTTTTAAATACTTTATCGATTAAGTGCAACAATGAGATTGTGAGAACTTATTGTAATTAACTCTGACTAATTTAACAATATCACTATAATCAATAGCCAGAGTTAAAAACATTTTATTCAACGTTTACGCCGTGTTGAGATGCTAATGTCAACAATCTAGTAGAGACTTTTTATTCTATAGATTTGAATTCTCATTCTATATCATCATATCATAACTATATTTAACTATTAGCGTCCCAGCCTAAACTGAATATCGCAAGATCGATTATAGGCGTTTCTTTTATTTTAAAGCTATTACTACCTTTGATTTATGAAACACCCATATTCTATGCTTTTTTAAATTAGGCTGCATTAATTCCATATTGTTTACACACGGAAGATAATCCTCCTGCATAACCTTGTCCAACAGCTCTAAATTTCCACTCATTGTTATGACGATATAATTCACCAAAAAGCATTGCTGTTTCAGTAGATGCATCTTCAGTTAAATCGTATCGGGCAACTTCAACTTGAGTATCATCGTTAACAAGTCTAATGTAGGCACCTTCTACCTGTCCAAAACTTTGTTTATGTACAATAGCGTCATGGATTGTTACAACAAAAACTAACTTAGCAATTTCCGCAGGGATTTTATCTAGTTGTATTTTTATTGTTTCATCGTCGCCTTCACCTTCACCAGTTCTATTATCACCTGTATGTTCAATAGAGCCATCAACAGATTTTAAATTATTATAAAATATAAAGTCTAAATCATTACGAACTTTGCCAGTTTCTGTTAAAAGGAAAACTGAGGCATCTAGATCATAATCCTGGCCGTCTGTAGCACGAACATCCCAACCTAAGGCCACTAACACATTTTTCATGCTTGGTGCTGTTTTACTTAACGAAACATTACCGCCTTTTGAAAGAGAAACTCCCATTTTTTTAACTCCTTTAATTATTGTTTATAACACTATATAATTTTCTTTTATTTTTTTATTTATCTGTTTTTTCAGGAAATAAAAAACTTGCAATAACACCAATGATTAATACAGTTAATACTATAATTAAACTCATTGTGGCTGAAATACTATAGCCATGATGCCATATATGATCAGTTGCATTTAAACACAATTTAAAAGCAATAAAGAATAATAATATAACGACAGATTTTTCTAAATGAACTAAGTATTGTTTTAATGCTTCTAAGACAAAGAACAAAGTACGTAAACCTAAAATGGCAAACAACATTGCACTATATACGATTAAAGGTTCTTTACTGATTGCAATCACCGCTGGAACTGAATCAAAAGCAAACATGACATCCGATAACTCTATAACCGCTAGACATAAAAAGAGTGGTGTGGCATAAATTAATTTTTTATTATTTTGGCTAATCAATAAATTCTTATTTTCTGGCTTAGCTAGTTCTTCATTAACCTGTTTTTGATTAATAAAGAAGTCGTGGCCATATAATTTAGGCCAAACAGGAAAAACTTTTTTCACGAGACGATAAGCTAAATGCTGAGAGTAATCTTCGATTTCATCCTCATCAGAGGTATTTTTCAGCATCATCACTGCTGTCCATCCAACAACAAAAGCAAAAATTAATTCAACATAAACGCTTAAATTAATTAATCCTGTACCAATAGCGACAAAAATCAATCTAAATATGATAGCGCCTATAATTCCCCAATATAATATTCTATGCCAATATTTCTTCGGTATCGAAAACCAAGAAAAAATAGCCATCATAACGAAAAGATTATCCACTGATAATACTTTCTCTAATGCATAACCCGTAAGAAATAAGCTACCAACTTCTGCTCCATGACGATAATATAGATAACCAGCAAAAAGCATTGCTACCATTATCCAAAATACCGACCATAAAGCGGCACTTTTTAAGCTCATTTCGCTATCTTTTTTATGCATAAAAAGATCAATAGAGAGCGCACCGATTAATAAGGCTATAAAAATTATTATTGTTTCTATTGGAAAACCAATATGTGTTAGTTCTTCCATATTCATCCTTAATATTATTTAATTAACTGAGGATACGTTGGAACTCTCAGTTTTAAAAATTTTAATTATATCTGTTATACAGATGATTATTTTCATATACTAACGTAAACTGTTAGTATCAATTTTATGGATTTATTTTTGTCCGGCAGCCCATCTAAAGCCCCAGCCATAGGCGTTATCTAATTCCCCTTGATGGTGGAAATACTGATTGATACGCTCAACTTTAATGCTACCTAATACATTTTTTAAACGTGCTATAGCACATAATGTTTTTCTATTATCACCTTCAGTTAAGCATGTCTCAATAGTTGGCTGTCCAGGTATATGAATTCGAACAACACCATCAGTTTTATCCCAACTAGGAACACCGTCATAAATAAAAGCATAAACTAATATTTCATCAATCATGTTCCAGTGTGAACCATTTATATATATCCATTCGCCATCTTTATTAGCTCCACTGCGATCGTCACCCATTAATTTAACGTAATATGGGTGATCTAATGATCCAAAACTATTCCCTAATGCTTGAATAACATAAATATTATTATCTCGTAAACGAACAAAAGCACCAAGATCTAAGTCAATATCATTATTGCCACAATTAAATAATTTACTAAAAAACCCTTCTTGCAAATTAGTTTCATTTTTATGCCAATTCAAGTTTATACCAATTTTACCGTAATCTTCTTGTTTAGCTAAATTCACTACCTTTTTTTCTTTAGATAAAGATATTTTGCTCAATCCTACCGTATTAGTCGGAGAGGAAGTCGTAGCAGAAGTGGTATCGACAAATTTAGATTTTAGTTCATCAGTGATACTGACGCCAAAATGTTCCGTTAATGAGGTTAAGCCATTATTAAATCCATGAGCATTATACCTAAATTTCCATTCATTATTGCGACGATAAATTTCACCTATGATCAATGCTTTTTCCTGACGACCTGTGACATCTACTTCGGCATTTGCGATAATTTCATTATCATATTCAAGTTGAATTGCTAAGTTTTTTAAATCACTAACACGTTGATGTTCATCGCAGGTAATAGCAAAGCAAATCTTCTGTACTTCTGTTGATAAACGCGGTAAATCTACTATGAACTGACTATTTTTATTATTTTTTTCCCATATAACCGAATCATCGTTATTTTTTGGTTGTCCCTGAAAGATCATATGTAAATTATCTTTCACTTTACCATTTGCTAACAATTGAAATGCAGAAGTATTACTCGTTAAATCAGAATTAACCTTGACGGTAATAATACCTGTAGGTATAACAATATTTGCGCCTAAAGATAAATTGAACATTATCTTACCACCATCTTCACAATATCATGATACATATTATTAATTGTTCTACCGGTACAAGGATAGCCTTGAGCAGTAAAATCCCAATTTCCATTATTACGTTTTAACGTTGCAATTACTATGCCTGTATGCTTTCCCTGTTCAGTTAATTCATAACGAACTAACTCTTCATTGTTTTGATTTAACACACGGCAAAAGGCATTTTCAACATTATTGAATGTTTGCCCGCGAAAACTATTGACCGTAAAAACAAGATATTCTACTTCGGCAGGAATTTTAGCTAAATCAACTAAAATGACTTCATCATCACCATCTCCAGCACCGGTTAAATTATCACCGCAATGCCTGACTCCACGGCATTTTGATTTAAGTTGAGCAAACCAAACTACATCAATTTTTCTACCATTTTCATCCAACATAAGGCAACTAGCATCAAGATCAATACTACCGGAGCTAAATAAAGAACGCCAAAAACCTTTCTTTTTTACAGGATCCCAACCAAGTCCAAAGTGTAGCTTATTTAAAAATGATGCTTGCTTTTTTAATGAAACCGTTTGATCTTTTTTCAATGAAATCATTACTCTCCCCCATTAATTTAAAGTTAACTATCTTAGATTACACAAATTTGTTGATGAGTTTATCGGGTTAATTATTGATGATTAATTAATCCCAAAATATTCTGCCCTTTCTATAATGTCTATTGCCCATTTATACTGAGTAGTCGGTTCACACATTGAACCATTAACTTTAAATACCGCTTCTGTTGCATTTAAAATTTGTTGAGCTTCTAAATATTGATTGTTTGAAACCATATAAGAATTAGTAATGATTTCTAGCTGATTTGGGTGAATAATTGTTTTACCAACTAAACCATGTAAAATATCCAACGCTACTTCTTTTTCTAACAAATCATTATTCTCAAAATGTTCACAAACAGGTGCGGTTAAATAAAATCCATTAGATGAAAAAACAGTTACTAACATTTTTATTACGTATCCAATCGGACCATCATATAATGTTAAATCTCTATCCCGTCTTAAACGTAGACCATTCATTAAATCATTGCCGCCTATACGTATTACAAGTATTCTCTCTCGGCAGGGATGGGTGGCTAATTTATCTGATAAGGCTTGCATTTTCAGCACATTGTATACATCATGATTTTCTAATGTCGGCATGATGTATAACTGAGAGGATTTAATAATTTGCCACCATTTTTCGATAGATGTTATATCGAATTTTGGTAAAACAAATCCTGAGATATAATTTAATGAAATATTTTCAATGATCCATGTTGCTACATCAGTGTTTCTCGGCCGAATAAAAATGAAAGGTAAAGTATCAATATAAGAAGGATCATTCTGTATTTTTTCTTCTATTTTTATTATAGTATTGTTTAAATTCTGTTTAGCATAAGCCAACTCTTCTATTTTAACGGCATCTTCTAGACAAATAATAATTGACTTAAGATCAGAATATTTATTATTAATAATAATATTAACTAAATCCGAATGGGTAGCTGGTATATATAAACTTGAGCCAATATTCCATGGCGAGATATTTTTATTCATTAAGAGACCTTCTTAATAATTGTGACGGCTCGGTAATTCCCTAGCATTGTCTTTTCTTCTAAAATGGCTAATCCTTTATTTTTGGCTAAATAGACCAGTAATTGGACATCAGGATCATTAATATCTCTGACTAAAACATGTTCAGGGATTCTTCTTAATACTGCTCGTGTTGCCTCAGCAATACCTGGCTTAATCCGATTTAAATTAGTAATACTATATTTTTGGGCTAATTGTTGAATAACATCACGACTTCTTTGTCGCAATTTTTGCTTATCGGTAGTACAGTTAACTAAAGTAGGTAGTTCTTCTAACTTAATTTTAGCTCGGTACTGATCAACAATATCAACCAGCGATTGGCTACAATCGAATTCAGTCAGATGATGACAAACGATACAATTATGTAATCCACTATTAGACCATATAGATCGAGAAATCATTCCCGAAACGGGAGCCCCCATGATCCCAAAAGGGATAAGCCAATCGTCATCACTTGCCGATAGCCAAGCACAACCACAAGGATCAGCTAATACTAATAATTTCGGCATAGTTTGGTAACCAGAACGGCGAGCAATAGATTTCTGTAATTCATCAGTAATTGCGCCTTTTCCAGTCCAGCCATCTACAAATATAATACCTTCAACGCCATGCCGTTGTTCGATCCATTTCAACGCAGTTTCATCAATGCCTCGATCACGAATAATACTAATCCCATAGTGATATGATTCTTTTCCCATATCTTGCAAAGCTCTTTGCAACATAACGCCTAAAGGAACACCAGCGCGGACTAAACTAACTAAAACAATAGGTTGATTAATTTCATTTATTAACGATAATGCTAATTGTGTCACTTCTTTAGCTAGCCTAGCCCCCTCTTTTTGTATAGCCTTTTCAAATAATTCTAAATGCCAACTAGTTGGCGGCGACTCATGACTAATCATCTCAGAATAGTGTTTTTTACCTGATTGAATTAATTTTTCTTTAAGGTCAACTGGCGTCATTTCCATTTCTATAATATTGAGTAGAAATTGAACATCGTTATCTTTATAGGAGCCAGAAAAAGGGGTTATGATAGACATTATATTTACTCACTAAAAATTAACTGATTAATTGCATTGGTGAATTGACTCTGTTGAGGAATACAAAACCAAGAGCAAAGCTTCATAAAACTAAAATCACTTAAGCTATCACCAATACCAAGTAAAGGAAAAACCCCGCGTTCTGATTTTAACTTTTCAATTAGCCAACATGCCGCTTTCCCTTTTTCGATAGGCGTTGGGATCCAAGCTATATTATTATCATTACGATGGATATAAAATCCGTCGGTACTAAATATATGTTCTAATTCATCAGCAAACTTATATAATTGCGCCAATTGATTACTATCCCTATGTTTCATAACAAAATAGATAGGAATATCGTCATATTCATAATTGATTCTTACCCAAGCATTTAAACCTCTATCATCCATCAGTTGTTCAATCTGATTTTGCAATTCAATTAAACGATTATAGTAAGGTCGAATAGCTTTTAATATCTGTGCTTTCCATGCTTCGTCGATTTTTCCTTCCGCATCTAAAATCACTGCCCCATGAGTAGTAATTGCCCATGAGTTAAATGGTAATTTAACGCGTTGAATCTCTTGTGTTCCACGGGCCGTAACTGGTATAACATCAGCATTTTTTAATAACCACTGTACAAATAAAGATTGCTCTTCACTCATAAAACTGCGCGGAACTAAAGAACGATCAAGCGCAGCTACATGATGGATAGACATATTTAATTCTTGCTGCATTTTCCGTTTGGTCTGAAATAAAGTATCATCTAAGTCGGTTAATACAACGGGTTTGATTGAAGCTATACTATTCATAACAGATAACCTCTACCTCTGGAGTAATTGCATATAAACTATCTAAAAATGCTGGGTCTATACTTTCTTTAGTTGTCTCAACACATAATAAAATCTGATCAAATTTCTGATGAGCAATATTATAAATAAAATTAGGTATCCCTTGCCCGTAATTATCAGTAAACGATAAAACAGATTGTATGGCTAAACCAAGAGCAATTGGTGAGCGTGTTGTGGAGCAGAAAAAAACATTTGCTCCTTGTTTTTCTAAACGTTCAGCTAATAAGAAAGGTTTCCATAAAAATTCGCAACTGCCAATAACTAAAATAGTTTTATCTGGTTGACCAGTAATATGTAAAGCTAAATTATCTTCGCTATGTTGTACACCTAATCGTCCCCAATCTTGCTCACCAATTACAAGTGTATTACGTTGCTTAGTAATATTTACATTTGGCATGCTCGGAGGTGTAGCTTGCAAATTAGGGTGCCAAAGCCAGCTACCATTAAGCAAAGCATAACAATGGATAGGAATACAACTGTGCTTAATGCCATCCTCATTCCAATTAATCAATGTTAATATGATTATCTGTTTAATATTTTTAAAGTGATCGGTATGCAATAGAGCTTCAATTAAATTTCTAAATGTATTACCGGTTGTCATTTCATCATCAATTAAAACTAAAGTGCTAGCATTATGTAATATCTGCCTCATAGTTACATCATTAGGAAGATAAATAAGATGATCTGTAGCATGACTATGATTTTCTTTGAATTCACATAAGAGCTCACTATCCATTTCATGACGTGTTGATGTTAATAAAATTGCGTTATCAAATTTGTCTTTTGACTCATGAAATACACCAGCAGCCAATCCCACTGCTGTTTCCGCCATTCCAATAAAAACAGCATCACCTTTAAGATTAGTTGGTAACAACTGGCTTAAATCTTGATAACTTTGTCGCATTTTACTTGGCGATACAGGAATATGTTTACCTAATATCTTACTTACAAACAGAAAAGCTCTTTTAGGATTATTTCTTTCGGCAATTTCAAATAAATCATTTATCGAATACTTTCCCGTTTTATATTTTATTGAGAGCGTGCCTCTACTTAATTTCTTTTTATTATTATTCATATATTAATTTATATTAAATTCGTTAATTTTTCCGGATATTTAGTCGCCGAAGGAAGAGAAATGACTTCAGTTGACTTAAAATTAGCTAAACAATAAGCCTTAATTTCGGCTTGAGTCATAACATTTAAATGAAACATCACCATTAAACCAGGAAGATTAATACCGCTGAGTAATGTATTTCCTACTCCTCCTGAAGGCCGCATATTAATTTCTAATAACGTCGATAAGCCTAATTCATTATTACGCGTTTGAACATTAACTAAACCATCGGCTTGCATAATTTCAGCACATTGGCAGGCAAGTTCAAAAGCACTACCACTATTCTTAAGTATTTGTTTTGAGCCATGCTTTTCTCTAGCTACAGCGGATAAAATATCTCCTTTATCGGCGATGATATCAACTGAACATTCTGGAGCACCTAAATATGGCATCAAAACCATCGGTTTAAAATTATTAGATGCTTCGCATAGTTGTAAATAAACTTCTGGTTTAACCTTTCTGTCTTCAGGATGAGAAAAGATTCTAGATGGCGAAATTTTATTATCAAATCGCCAAAATCCCATACCATAAATACCCTCAACGGGTTTAATACATAAGTTCTCAAAAGGAGGGTTAGCAAAATGTTTTTTTAGCTCATTGATATTATTAATTAAAATAGATGGAACAACAGATAATTTTTGTTTTTGCATAAATAATGCAAAATCCATTTTATTTTCAGATATATGTAGTAATTGAATATCGCTTGCACCAGTAATTAACTTAACACCAGTTAATTCAATTTTTGAACGATATTTTTCGTACCAACTAGCATTTTTAGCAATATACAATACATCAATACAGTATTTTTCAATAGTATTAATCAAGAACGGTAAACGCTCTTGTTCATTTGAAGGCTCTATAAACGCATAATCTGCTACCGATAAAATTTCTTTACGATATTCCCGATGAGAAGCAAAAATTTCTATAGAAACATTATATTTTTTAGAAAAATCTTTAATAGCTAAAATGATTTCTCGTTGTGATGAAAAACCTTCTGTAAACCAAATACGCTTCGCCATATAATTTTTAGCACTCCAGCTATCTATAAAATAGTAACTGCTGTTTAAGCAATTAGTTATTAATAGGAATAAATTGTTTTTTATTTTTAGACCACATGGCCCCATGTTTGACTAGTTTAAGCATTGGGATATCGCCAGATGTATCGCCATATGCGTACGTATTGTCATCTTGAATATTAGGATACTGTTTTAAAATCTGCTTAACTTTTTCTTCACCATAGCAATTTGTGCCTATCATTTTGGGTAATGTTCCTAAAAATGGGGTTGATATGACATTAGAAAAACCATTCTGTTTAGCCCATGGTGATAAATAAAGATCTAAAGAGGCACTAACTAAAATACATTCATGACCTAATAGAATATGTTTTTTTAAAAGTACAATGCCCTCTGGTCTCATTATGGTTGGTAATATTTCTTCAATAAATCTTTGGGCACTATGATTTAATTCTAATACAGAATATTTCGATAGATAGATTTGTAGTGCGCTATTCTTAACTTCACCACGCAATTTTCTGTTAAAAATAAAGCGAAACATTACGGGTAATAACAATATCAATTTCAGTATAAACATGGGCCAGCCAACAATAAAAATGATAAATGGCAGTAATGAATCGCGAGTCGTTAATGTACCATCAAAGTCAAAAAAAACTTTCATATGAATAGGCTTACTTTGGTTATCCAATTTAACTTTATTGTTAACATACTGGAAATGATTATACATTTAATGCAATTATTTTGTAAAGATGATTTCATGGCATAACCATTTATTATCAGTTAAGTAAATAATTTAATAAAATATTTGGAGTTAATTATGAACCTATATTCAATTGCAATAATCTTTATTTTATCTGACAGTTAAGTTATTTTATAACGTAAAAAGGAATGCTATAAATGAATGAAATAGCTTAAATTGAATCTGACAGGCACTTATTATTTATAGACCTTGGTCTTAACAAAATGCGAGTCAGATAAGCAAAATAATTTCTCCAATGGCTTGTCCTTAACCCACCCTTTGGCCCCGTTTCTTATTTACCATGGTGTTTTTCCATAACACTATTTTCCAGAATGGGGATTGTAAAACGCAGGCCATTGCTCAATATCGTTTTGTATTTCACTCAATTGCGTGTAAATCTTACGTCGAAATAAAATAACATAACATTCTGTTTTCATCGCCTTATGAAATTGCTCATAAATACCGTTAGTTTGAGTGCTGTAGACGTTGGTGTTGGTGTGTTCAATATCTTCTAAATTAAGATAAAGTTCATAAGCATGACTCTCCTTATGACCATTATATTCCGTCCCTCGGTCTATAAGAGTGCGTAAAAGCGCGTTTGGAAGTTGTATGACACTATTGTTAAATATAAGCTCGATTTCATGCCAGAATGGAAATAGACCAATTTTCCATTATTAAGTGGGGATTATTTATTTTCCTATGCTTTTGTAAATTATCTAAATACAATTTGAATTTATGTTTATCCTGAAAAGGAATAATGATAATCAAAAAGGTTAAATATTACATTTTTCCATATAACCCCCACAAAAGTGGGAGTGTGATTAATAAAGTAAATTATTTATCAAATTCGTTAATAATTTCTTTAGCTGTTTTACCATCAAGCTTTCTTCTAATTTCAGCAAATATTTTATCTTGATCTCCTTCATTTTCCATGTTCAGTCCGGCAGCTATAGATAATTTAATAATTACGCGTGCTAAATTTTCTTTATCGGCATCATTTAATTTCTCAACGACTCTTTTACCAGAAGTTTCATAAGTTTCAATAGATGATAAATCAAATTTAGGTGTATCGTCACCACAAGCAATTAGAAAAAAACTTAATAATGATATGGCTAGTAATTTTTTGAGCATTTCCTTTCCTTAAAAGTATATTTATTAATATGCGGCACTATTTTTATATTAAAGATGACTAATTATCAATAAATAAATATAAAAATGATTATTTTTTGAGATTCTAAGATTGATAGAATTAAATTTAGTTGATAATTATCTTATTTTTTGAATTTAAAAAGGTTTTTTTAGATAGTGAATATGGTAACTTCAAAATTTATTAATAATAATTTAACGTTAGATCATCCGGTTAGAGGCTTTATCTATTTCTTACATTTAAGATAATTTAAATCGTACGTACGATTACTGCAATTATAATCTAGTTGATATTGATGATAAGGTAAGCTAATACTAATAGCTGCCATCTATTCGAATAGCTTCCTAAGGCGCGTTGGCAGAGTGGTCATGCTGCGGATTAAAAAATCATCCTTTGACAAATGCTAACAAAAGAATGGCTATGTTCTGTAGCTGTTTATTTTTGCTATTCGATGGACAGGCGCTTACCGCACCAGACTCAGAAGTTGTTGAAGTGGGCGTTGGAATAGCTATAGGGGAATACAATATAGACTTTTTAGACGATTGGCTTTTTCATTGATCGAGAGAATTTGAGTCACGAAGCTTCTGTATTAAAAATACCGATTCTATTCAAAAATTAATGAGTACTGTTAAAAGTTAGAAATAAAACACAGAGCTAGATACAAACCCCTTCATAGAGTTTTTATAACTAAAAATGGTATTTAAACGCCGCATAGGGGGGTTAGAAATACTTAAAGAAGTATCGGCAGTTGTTCTCAGACTTAACCGCCGCGCAAGTGGCTTAGAAAGTGCGCTGAAATATCAATATATAATCTCAACGATTCAAACCGCAACCTCATTATTAGCAAGCAATATCATTTTTTAGTGTTATCAGTCTGCTATAAAGAAGATGTTTTGCGGTTAATATTTTGTGGTGATATTTTAACGATAGAAAATAAGTTAACGGGGTAGGACATTATCACGACCAAGCATTGCGGTGGTGAACATTGAGCTTATATTGAGAAAACCAGTATTAAAACAATGCCAAAAGGTCAAAAAGATAGTGACTTATAAGTTGCTTTGATATTCAAAAAGGCGTGATTAATTTACCAAATGAGAGGTGTTGCCACGTGGAAAAGTGCTAATGTCCGATACACGTGAAGCAATGCATAAAAGTGCTATAAACAATAATGTAGATTGAACTATACAAGATGATTAGCTAGTTGTTATTGCTAAAAATAAAGCCCTTGTTAATAACAAGAGTTGGGTTATTTCACGCAATACTGGCATGATCGGCAATCCAAAAAAACTAACGACGGGCTAGAAATTACAACGCTATGTAGTCCACGTTATAGGGTGGGTGTTCTTGTTATTGTTGAATCAAAACTAATAGAATGTAACGGAGATAACAAAATTAAATCAATAGAGCATAGCGGTGATGTGTACAGTACATACTGTACACAGTTGCAAATTCATCATTGTTTAATGATGAATTTGCAACTGTTTAAATTATCTGTTATTTTGTCGCCCTTTTATAAAAAAGGGGAATAGCAAATGAAAAAAATACTCATTGGGTTAATGTCGGTTGTATTGTTATCTGGTTGCAAAGTTGAGTTAGCGCCAACCGTAAATTTAAGCGATGTCAATAGCGAAACCGCCAAAACAGTTCAGTCAAAACTTATTGTCGAGGTTATGTCTTGCACAAATTTTGAGGATTCAAGAAAAGAATCGTCAGACATAATCGAGGCAAAAAAAGAAATTTCGAAAATTTTCACCGATGCTAAATATGTAGAATGCTACCGCGAGAAAATGGACTCAAAAGCGCTGTTTGAAATTCCTATTACTGTCGGTGGTAAGGAAGCTTCTGGTGATATTCAAATACGAAACGGTGGATTTGGCGGCGGCATGATTGTGTTAGTTTCTGATAACCTCAGGAATAAAATTAATCAACAACAAAAATCGTCATTTTCTAAATTTGAACCATCAATTAATGTAACAATTAAAAATGATTTAGATAAAAACCAAGATATAGTGGTACATGGCGTTTTTGCTGATTCTACGTATTATTTACCTTATTCTTGGTATCAGTTAGTAGCGGGAAAAACTCAAACATTTAAGCTTTCTGATGTTTCTGTATTAGCAATAATTAAGCAAGGGGGTGCGTTAATTTATGAAGATTTTGACAAGCGATATGAAATAAACAAACAATAAAAATTTTACCAATAACCCGCTTTGGCGGGTTTTTATTATCGCTTAACCGCCATATAGGCGCCTTAGAAATTTATAAAGGCGAAATAGCGTGCCGTACACCTTTTAACCACTGTATAGGTAGTTTTTTATTATTAGTTATCATTGATAATGAAGACGACTTAAAACAAACATATTGATTTGCAAGGTAACCCAAATTTTGGTTATGGATATAGTTAGGCATTTTACTAGCTCCAACTTAACCTGACAGACACGGCCTACTCATCGGCATTGGCTCTAACACAATGACTGTCTGATAAGTAAAATAAATTCTCTAGCAGCTTTTCTTTAGCCAGTCCCTTTGTCTCTACTCAAGTTTGCCAGGGCGTTTTACCATAACAGTATTTCCCTCAATGTGATCTTTCCCGATGGTAAAACTCTAGTCAAAGCCCAATATTTTTTGGATTTATTTCAGTTCAGTATATATTTTACGTCTAAACATAATATTATCATATTCGCTCTTCATCATCTTATGCAATCGCTCACATATATTATTCGTTTGAGGGCTGTAGTCTTTTGTTTTCGTATCCGATAAATCCAGATACAGTAAATTATTTTATAACGTAAAAAGGCGTGTCAGAAAAAAATCAAACAACAAAAATCATTATTAACACTTTTAGCATTAGCCAATCAACTCTGTAACATTCAGCAAGCTTGCAAAGTCATGGGATAGTTACAATAGCAGTGTGATATTTATTTTTTTATAGTTGTTTTAGTTATTAAGTAGTTATATGATGCTAATCTATTTAGATTAGCGTTTTTGGTTAAGTTATGAATCCTGATATTGTTGATAAGCCATAAGAATAAAAAACCAAAGAATCAGTTTAACTGATTTTATCTTATTTATTTTATTAAATAAAAGGAGAGTGGCATGGTCGCATCCACTGATATCACTCTGGAGTTACTTAAAAGCCAATTAATCAGCAGTAATAATTACCTATTACAGATAGATAGAGTAAGTAGTCCAATATCTGTGCATACCGTTACAGGACAAGAAACATTAAATAAACTATGGCGTTATGAAATTGTTTTTACCTCAAGCGATAAACAGCTTTCTCCTAATTCAATTCTGACGCAAAAAGCGCAGTTTACCTTTCAGCCACAACTAACGACCACTTTTTCTAAAAAGATAAGCTCATTAACGAAGCCTGTACTTCCACGCACTTTACATGGTGTGATTACTCGATTTAGCCTGCTATCGGTAAATAAACAGGAAGCGCGATACAAAGTGACATTGGAGCCGCATTTAGCCTTATTAGG
>NZ_AWGA01000046.1 GCF_000471645.3 Candidatus Schmidhempelia bombi str. Bimp
AAGTGGTTGTTCGCCTATTGGAAATGTGAAATCGTCTATTTTTTTGATGGTCATGGTTATTTCTTTCCTTATTCCGAAAAGCCTTTTGAGCGGTACGATATCGATTTTTTCAATAAGATGTCACGTTCTTTTATTTCATTATTTGGTGTTGCGGATTAATTATTTCCATCTTTCGTAATGCTAGGCTTTTAAATCTTAATATAGGCAGTGAAGTGTTATTCTTATCACTTGTAATGTCGCATGTTTACTGCTAGTTAGTTGGTCGTTAATTTATTCGTGAGCAAAGATAAATTACGCTACCATTTTACTTGCTTTCTTGTTCTTTTATATAAAATGATGATTCTTTACATTTTATATTATTTGAATTATTCAAACAATTAAAATGAACTCTGTTCAAGCTAGTTTGTACTTATTGATGTTATTCATTTAGAAAATAGCCTAAAGGCAGTAAAAGTAATTTTTTCGATTTTTATTGATTGATAGCCGATGATGGTAAACAGCTATGTTGATCATTTTTAGGGTGGCGCATGATGGTTGAATGTCTAAATAATGGCGTAAATAAAAAATTTTAACTCACTCAAAATTAACCGATTTAGACGTGGAAGTGAAAAGTAGATTATTGAATTCTACTGAATAATTTATTTGTTACTGCTAACGACTGATATCGTTAAGTAAGGTATATATGGTGATCGTCATCATAATTTTTTATTCATTAATAGATGATGATATTAGGCTAAAATGGGAGGGTAATGAATAATCCACATTATTTATTAGATAATTTGTAAGAATTATAAATAAGATTAAATCAACGAGAAACGTAAGTAAAAATAAATGATCATTGGATTAAATGCTGATTAGTTTTTAACGGTCGTGTTGATAAAAATTGAACATCCTAAATCAAGTAGCATAATAGTGATAATTAAACGGCTACCAATCATTAGCTGACCTTTGGTTAGACGATGAATTAATTGGCTGCATAATGGATGAATAAGATAAACGAGCAATAATCCCATGATGCCAAATAATAATGAGTTTAATAAGCAAATACGACCTTGATAATTATAAGCATAGTGAGAATAATCCCACCAGCGACGATTAAAGAGTTGTTCCAGTCCCCAGCTGGTAATATATTCAAGTAAAGTACATGAAACGATACCGAATACGGATAAGAGTATGATATGTTTTTTTAATGGTTCTAATAGATGAATAAAGATTAGGGCGCCAAAGCCATAAATAGGGCAATATGGTCCAAATAAAAATCCGCGATTAACCCATTGTTTATCAATAATAAAACAGTAAATATCTTCACAGATCCAACCAACAAAACTGTATAAAAAGAAATAAAAAACTAACTTATCAAACTGTTGATGATTCATTGCTTACCTTTATAAACAGAATAAAATGACTTAGGTGTTATCGATAATCGATATATAACGGTTGTGATAACTTTGTTATTTAAGTAACCAGCTAAGCATAACGCGTCATAGCTGGTTATTTATTACTATTATGCTGGAATTGATCGGGTTTTAGGTTCACGTTGCCAGATTCGATGTTGTTTAAGTTTTTCAATCAATTCTGAAACGAGTTTTGATACCTGATTTTCTTTTATTATTCCTTTATCTTCAGGTAAATGTACCGCGTCAAATAATTGCTGACCATTATCCTGCAATGCAATGACTTTTAAATGTTTAAACGCTTGGATAAGATAATATTTAGCATGACCATCATTGATCAATTTATCTATCTGTTGATTGGCAGGAATAATTACTGCATCAACCAATACGGATGGATTTCCTTCTATCGTGCCATCTACGTTTAATTGTTGACCTTGTTGTGTTGTTATCATTCCAGTATGTGGCGCAAGTAAAATACTATAAATACGCTGTTTTGTTAGTTGCTCACGTATCTGCTGTACTGATTCTCCACACACTCCATCTGAAATCAATATCGCGATTTTACGACCTGCTACAGGGAACGTTTTTCCTGCATATAGACTTAATGACGGATCATTATCAATACCATTGATCGCTTTTGGTAATGGACGTGTTTTTTGTTCTTCGGTTAATGCAATACCTAATTTATCCGCCACACCTTGAGCTAAATGAGGATCGATATAAGATAATAGGTCGACTACGCGTTCACGGATATAGCCGCGCATAACTTTGCCTAATTCAAAACTAAAACCATTAATAATGTGCTGTTTTTCAAAATCCGTTTGGCTTAACCAAAATAGGCGTGGCATCGCAAAGTAATTAGCAAAAGTGTCGCTGATTTGTCGTACTTTTTGACCTGATTCTATTGCGGCGTGAGTAGTGAATCCCCCTGATTTTTCTGGAGTTTCGCGAGGCCAATTATCACTGATCGAATTTGGTTCATAATTGCTTACCGTACTATTAATTTCCATGCGATGTTTACCATCCCGATGATGATTGTGGAATGGACAAACCGGTTTATTAATCGGGATTTCATTAAAATTAACGCCCCCTAAACGATTAATTTGGGTATCGACATAGGAAAAAATGCGTCCTTGTAATAGTGGATCATCAGAAAAATCGATACCGGGTACTAAATTGGCTGGGCAATAAGCAACTTGTTCTGTTTCGGCAAAATAGTTGTCTGGATTGCGATTTAGCACTAGCTTTCCTACGCGCTGCACCGGTACTAATACTTCTGGAATGAATTTGGTGGGATCCAATATATCAAAATCAAATTTATGTTCGTCAACTTCTGGGATAATTTGTAATCCTAATTCATACTCTGGATAAACGCCCGCTTCAATCGATTCCCAAAGGTTTTTACGATGAAAGTCGGGATCACGTCCAGTTAATAATTGCGCTTCATCCCAAATAAGTGAACAGGTCCCCATTACTGGTTTCCAATGAAAACGAACAAAGAACATTTCTCCTTTAGCATTAATTAATTTGAAAGTATGAACACCAAATCCTTCAATATTACTATAACTTCTCGGGATACCACGATCAGACATGACTACCATCACATTTTGTAGGGTTTCTGGCTGTAAAGAGACAAAGTCCCAAAAAGAATCGTGAGCGCTCTGGCCTTGAGGTACTTCATTATGTGGTTCAGGTTTTATGGCGTGAACAAAATCAGGAAACTTGATGGCGTCTTGAATAAAGAACGTTGGCGTGTCAACACCAACAATATCAAAATTTCCTTCACGGGTATAAAATTTAGTGGCAAAGCCACGTACATCACGTGCGGTATCAGCTGAACCCCGCGATCCTTGTACCGTAGAAAATCGCACAAATACAGGCGTTTTTAATTCAGGATGATTAAGAAAATCGGCACAAGTGTAGTTAGCTAACGATTGATAAACTTGGAAATAACCATGCGCCGCAGCACCACGCGCATGCACCACACGCTCAGGAATACGTTCATGGTCGAAATGCATCATTTTGTCACGCAATAAGAAGTCTTCCATTAGCGTTGAACCACGAGCGCCCACTTTTAGTGAACTTTGATTATTGGCATATTTTACGCCAGTGGTCGTAGTTAGGGGTTGTTGTTGACCGTCTGAACGATATTGATCCAGATCTTTTAGCTTGTCATTACTATTTTTTGGTGTTTTTTTCGAACCAACCGCGTAAGGTTCGCTACCAGGAAAAGTGGGGTTAGGGGTTGGTTGATTAACGGTGTTATCGTCAGGCGAGGTACTTTGATAATGGGGGTTTGTCGCTTGTTTATCCGTGAAGGGCGCTTTACTCGTTTTATTGCTCATTGATATGCTCCTTGTTATCAACTTGGCTAGAAAATCCTTTTCGCGTTACGTCCAACATCTTTTTGATGCAATACCGAATTACTATTGATTTTAGGTAAAATACAGCAGCAGTTAAGATAACGTAGTAATGTTGTACGCCATTTATACAAGACTATCTAAATCAATGGCTATTACAAAGTGCTTTTATGCTGTAATTACACTATTTTTACCTTTTTAAAGCGATGATATCCAAGCAAAATAGTTTAGTTTTAATCGTTTAGCTCACTCACTTTAATGTTTAAATAGATGAATTAACGGTAAAAGAATAACATTACTTTTAGTTGGTATGGGTTGCTATAAGATTAGCGTTTATTTGTGATAGGTGGTTGAAGCTAACAATTAATAAAGAAAAATAAATCCTGCAAAGGATATACAGTAAAAATGGCTAAAATTGATTAGGGTGAAATTGCCTTTTAAACGTTGACATCACTAACCTCATTTTTAATATCAAGAGGTAATGTGAAATAATGGTCTCCATTTAGACAACGTTTAAAACAATAAGCGTACGTTAACGTTGAAGAAGGAGTATAAGTTAACGTCGCTATTCGAAAACGGAGGTCAATTCAGCGTTTTTTATTTGCGGGAATGATCTAGTAATAAAGCGCAATAAGTTGGCTATCTATCTGTTTGATAGTTACTGGGGTATCAAAAATATCTTCTAAAATAGCTGATTGCATAATATCAACGGGTTTACCTTGATAACAGAGTTGTCCTTTTTTCATTGCTAAAATATGATCCGAATAAATTGAGGCAAAATTGATATCGTGAATAACGAGTATGATAGTTTTACCTAATTCATCGGCAGCTTTTCGCAGTAATTTCATCATGATCACTGCATGTTTCATATCCAGATTATTTAATGGTTCATCAAGGAGTAAATAATCGGTATCTTGACATAACACCATGGCAACATAAGCGCGTTGACGTTGACCGCCTGATAGTTCATCTAAATACCGATGACTTAACTCGGTTAAATTTAAAAAAGCCAGTGACTGAGCAATTTTTTGCTGATCTTCTGTCGTTAAACGTCCCTTTGTATAGGGATAACGTCCAAATCCAACCAGTTCTTGCACCGTTAAACGGTTATTAAATTGGTTTTCTTGGCGTAAAATCGATATATATTTTGCTAATTTATCACTGTCTGTGGTGGCAACATCCATATTAGCTACATGGATTTGTCCTGCATCAGCGGGTAATAAGCGTCCAATAATGGATAGTAAGGTGGATTTACCTGCACCATTTGCACCAATAATGGACGTTATCCCACCTTGTGGTATCGTTGTTGTGACATTATCTAATACTTTTGTTTTATCATAATGTTTGATGATTTGATTAATCGTTATCACTTTATAACCTTTTTAAAATAAGATAAATAAACAGAATACCACCAATAAATTCTAGTACGACGGATAATGATCCAGCCATATTTAATCCATATTCTAAGATCAATTGTCCGCCAACTAAGGCGATGACCGATAGTAAAAATGCTATGGGTAAAATATAACGGTGCTGATGGCTACCTGTAATTAAATAAGCGATATTTGCGACAATTAAGCCTAAGAAAGTGAGTGGGCCGACTAGCGCAGTAGAAATAGCCACCAAAATAGAGACCAATAATAAGGTTGTTGTTACCGCTTGGCTATAATTTACCCCTAAGTTGATTGCTTGATTGCGACCTAAAGACAACACATCAAATTGATAACGTTTGCGCCATATGATGATGCTAATGATAACAATAATAACCAATGACATTATAATTAATTCAGGTGCTGCACGGGTAAACGTGGCAAAGATACGGCTTTGTAAAACAGAAAATTCATTTGGATCAAGCAGACGTTGTAATAAAGCAGATGCACTGCGAAACAGTGTACCTAATATTATCCCCACCATTAATACCATATTAATATTAAAATGGACTAAAGCGAATAACCAACGATAAAGTACAACCGAGAAACCAACCAGTAGTACTGTTTCAAGACTAAATTTAATTAGGCTAAATAACCAAAATTGGGTGGTTATAGGGCAAAAAAAGATAATCAGGGTCTGGATCAGAATAAATAAGGCTTCAAATCCCATAATTGATGGGGTTAAGATCCGATTATGCGTTACACTTTGAAATAGTACAGTGGAGACACTTGCAGCAAAGCCTACCACCAGCATGGTTAATAAAATCGAACCACGATGCCATAAAATATAAGTTAAGTTGCTGCCCAGATTGATGGTCATAAAGATAACCATCATCAATAGGGCGAATCCACCTAATAGCGCTATTCGCTGTGTAGGTAAGAGTGAACGGGCTTTTTGTTCCAAAGTATTGTTAACGTTTTGCATGCTGAGGTTGTTTGATTAATAAAAACAGAAAAATGATGGCACCAATAACACCAAGAATGACACTAGCTGGAATTTCGAACGGATAACAAATAAGGCGACCGATAATATCACAGATTACGACTAAACTGCTTCCACAGAGACAAATCCAAGGTATGGTATGACGGGTATTATCGCCAATCATTAAACTGATTAAGTTAGGAATAATTAGTCCTAAGAAAGGTAAAGCCCCCACAACCACTATCACAATACCGCTTACCATGGCGATCACGGTTAACCCCATAAACATCACTCTGCGATAATTTAAACCGAGATTGATAGCAAATTCACGCCCCATACCAGCAACCGTAAAACTATCTGCGATCCAATAAGCGAGTAAAGTAAATACCCCAACTATCCATAATAGTTCGTAACGACCTTGTAAAATCCCTGAGAAATCACCATTTACCCATGCCCCTAGAGATTGTAATAAATCAAAATACATAGCCGCAAAGACCGTAATCGCACTAATAACCGCACTTAACATCATGCCAACTAAAGGGACAATCAGGGAAGATTTAAGCACAATGCGGCGTAATAGGTACATAAATAGAATGGTACCAACCATAGCAAATAAACTCGCAATGACCATTTTGACCATAATGGGTGCGGCTGGCGCTAGGACCATAACCACTAATAAACCTAAGCTTGCCGATTGCGTTGTTCCAGCTAGAGAGGGTTCAACAAAACGATTTTGCGTTAATAATTGCATAATTAAGCCAGCAACACCCATTGCTGCACCAGCCAACAATAGGGCTATAGTTCTAGGTACACGCGTAATAAAGAAAATATCGCGCATATCTGGATCAGACCAGAGAGTGGTTAACGTTACTTGACTAACACCAATAAATAGGCTTGTCACTGACAAGCCTATTAGACCGATAAAGGCAAAAAGCAGATAATGTGATTTCATCAATTATTCTTGACTAGTAGTAAGTGCCTGATTGACTTGATCTAATAAATGATCATAGGTCTGCAACCCACCAGCAATATACATAGATGAGGAGTCAAGATAGATGATTTGGTTCTTTTCCCATGCTTTGGTGCGTCTAACGATTGGGTTGTTGAGCACTTCTTGTGCTGATAACGCATTACTATTACCAATCGCGCTATCACGATCTAAGACAAATAACCAATCTGGATCAGCATTAAATAGTAATTCAGCATTAATGATGTTGCCATGATTACCCGTTTCAGAAAAAGCAACCGCTGGTGTAAAACCTAACTCATCAAATACAAAACCAAAACGTGAACCTGGGCTATAAGCAGACATCTTCCCGCCATTAATTAAGATAAACATGGCACTACCACGATTCGCCGCTTTTGCTTTTACTTGCTCAAGTTTTTGTTTAAATTCAGTCAATTTCTGCTGTGCTAATGCTTGTTTATTAAATATTTGACCTAATTGTTCTGTTGTTTTGGTTAAGCTATTTAAGAAATCTTTAGGATCAATGGTGAGAGAAATGGTTGGCGCAATGTCACTTAATTTTTGGTAGGCATCATTGGCTCGTCCACCAGCAATAATTAAATCTGGTTTGTAGCTACTCAATACTTCATAATTTGGTTCAAATAACGTACCTGCATTAAGGTATTCTTGCCCTTCATATTTTTGTAAAAAGGTCGGTAAATGTACGCTGGTTTTTGGTAAACCAGTAATGTTGATATTTAGCGCATCCATGGTATCTAATGTTGCGGTATTAAATACGATAACTTTGGCTGGATTAACCGGAACTTCTGTTTGACCTTGAGCATGATTAATCATAATAGTTGCTGTTGATACGGTCGCGGGCGCCTTTTCGGTTGGCTGTTTATCTGATTTATTATCGCATCCCGTTAAGAACATCGCGGAGACTAATGAAACCGCAGTAACGAATGGTTTTAATGACATATTACCTTTCCCCTAATAGTAAAAAGAGACTTATTCTCATTTTCATGTAGGGGCATTATAGCAAAAAATAGCGATGGTAAAATAGGTTTATTTTGTCTGCTTGTTGCTACTTAATACTAGAAGTCTATCTATGCTTAATTACGCTAATACTAATAATAGCCTTTAATCGATCGCCTTAAGAATTAAGTTAATTCTTATTGTCGCTTAATCAGAATTTATCATCGGTTATAACCCGTAGTGGTTGCATCTCACTTTCCCCTTTTATGACTAAGGAAGCGTCGGAACGTAAACAGACACCACCATAATGGCCGCCAACGGTAAATGTGCAAATCTGCACATACTGTTGATTAACTTTAGGTAAGCACCAAAGTTGTTGATAAATATTTTCCTGTTGAGCAAATTTTCCTTGCGTCTTATCAAGAATTTGCTCCTTTTGATTAACAAGTTCAATATTATTACCACAGCGTCCACCAATGGGTTTAATCGCGTAGCCTTCTCGGATCAAATCGTCATTAAGCTCAAATGAGGCATCTAATAAATAACGATGATGAGGAAATATTTCACATAATACGGGTAAAATCGCTTTATTGCTTGGAATAATCGTCCATAACGGTTCGAATACCGTGACTTCTGGTCGTAATAAAACGTCGATTAAGCGTACCGTATCGTTAGGATGACCTGTACGTATAGGGGGAACCGTGATCTGATCTTCACTCTCCTGTCGAAGTTGTTCTAAAACGGTTTCCCATGCCCACGTTTTCCAAACACAATTTATTTGACGGTTGTTGTCATCGACCAGCTGACCACGATCATCCCAATGTATACCATTCAGTCCATGTAAAATCTTAGTGTCAAAACCGGCTTGGGTTAATGCTTTTTGCATAAATAAGGCATGATAGTCTTCTTCATTATTATAATCTTGCATAATATGCACAAACGGTCTAGCATCACTATGTCGCCAAACATCACTTAATGAATTTAAAAGTCCTCGACCAAGATCGGTGCCTAATATATCCCCACCCTGTTTGGCCCATTTTTGTAAAATACTGCCGGTTTCTGTATGACAAGAGGCGGAATCTGCATTGTATTCATAGACCTTTAATCCTCGCTCATCCATACAAAAATCAAGCCTGCCTGTAATCGTTTGGTAGCGTCTGGTTTGCCATGATAATCGTAGCCTTGGCCATAAAATTTCTGGGATATTAAAATAACGTAGTAAATTATCGTCTTTAATTACTTTATCCGTGGCATGTAGATACATTAAATGAAGTTCATTGGTTGCACGGATCAACTCCTGTTCAGCACATTCACTAATAGCATAATAGCAGTAAGGATCTTTATTAATTGTATGTCCATACATAGCAATATAAGCTTTCTCAACGTTATCATTTTCATCTAACCATTTACCATCAAATTGGTGTTGTTTCGGTAAGTGATAGTGTTTGATCTTTAATAATTCAGGGGAAGGTGTTGGTCTAGGTAAACTATAAGTTGTATCATCGGTTTGAATCATCCAACCTAAGATTTCAGTATCCGTGAAGGTATCTTGTAGGTAATAGCCTTCGTCAATTAGTTGCATAGGTAATTCACGTGTCCATTGTTGTCCAGCAGGTAAGCGCTTATGTAGTACGTTTTGTTCAGCAATACGTATCCGATCAGCGAATACCTCGGTAATAATCGCGACGTGACCAGTATATTTAAAAAATCCTTTTGGTCGCCAAATCAATATGGCACCAGGTACCGGTGCTTTTTTACTGCCATTAGCATAAGCTTGTAATGGCAAGAGCGCTTCGTTAGCCGTTTGTCTTAATATACGCAGTGAGAAGATTTCATAAGCCATACCAACATCAGGGAAAACTAACCCATAGTTAAGATATAGAAAGCGTCGGGCAAACTCGACACATTGCCATTTATATCCGATATATTCATGACCAACGTAGCTACGTAGAGAAGCATCATCCCAATAAAATTCAGGATTAAGATTACAGTCATAGGAGGAGTAGATAGCAACACAACCAGGTGCATAACCCAGTAATGTACCAAAAGGTTCCTGTTCAAGTGGGTTTTCTTCCATCATAATCTTAACCTCTTTTAGATGAAATTGTCTAAATAAAAGACACTTACATCATAAAGGAATTTGGCTATAACCACTATTGATAAATAGTTAAGTCATTATAAATTAAGAATAATTAGATGATAACGGAATGAAAATGTTGGTTATGAGGTTACATTCAATAAGAAACAATTGATCGATCATCACGATAAAAGCAGT
Source organism: Candidatus Schmidhempelia bombi str. Bimp (assembly GCF_000471645.3). Lineage (GTDB taxonomy): Bacteria > Pseudomonadota > Gammaproteobacteria > Enterobacterales > Orbaceae > Utexia > Utexia bombi. The sequence continues at coordinate 10,306 of NZ_AWGA01000046.1, forward strand.
TGCGTGATTTAAATTATACCGTTGGTAATCATCAGCTTAAACAACCCTTTATTAATCAACATGTTGCTAACGGCAATATATTAACTGACAATAAAAACAAAAGAGAAAACGCTATGGATTAGCTGTCGATACCATAAGTTGCTTTTAATTCATCGGAACTGATGAAGATTCTAATTAGCTGATTTAATTTTTTATCGATAAAAAAACGGATAGCTAGACGCTATCCGTTACGATTTAATGGATAAAATTAATTTACGTTAACATGTTGCTTCATAGCATTAGCAATTTTCTCTGCTTGCGTACCAACAACAATCTGTACACCTTGTTTACTTAGTTTAATCACCGCAATTGCGCCTAACGCTTTTGCTTTGTCCACATCAACTAAATCAGCATCATTAACACCTAAACGTAATCGCGTAATACAGGCATCAATATTAGTTAAATTTTCTTTACCACCAACAATATCGATATACTGTTTAGCAATCGCATTTAAATCGCTTTCAGATACGGCTGTTGCTGGAGCCTCGCTAGTCGAATTTTCATCATCTTCACGACCTGGGGTTTTTAAATTTAATTTAACAATGAAGAAACGGAATACTACATAGTAAAGGACAAAGAACACCAATCCTTGCAAAATCAACATATACCAATTGATAGCCAATGGATTACGTGATGATAAGGCTAAATCGACTAAACCAGCACTAAATCCAAAACCAGCAATCCACTGCATAGAAGCGGCAATATACATCGAAATCGCCATTAATACCGCATGTATAAAATAGAGTACTGGCGCAACAAACATAAAGGAAAATTCAAGCGGTTCTGTAATCCCTGTGAAGAAAGCAGCAAATGCGGCAGCAATCATAATTGAGGCAGTTTTTTCCTTATTTTGTTTTTTCGCTGTTTGATATATAGCTAATGCCGCACCAGGTAATCCAAACATCATTACTGGGAAGAAACCAGCCTGATAACGCCCTGTAATACCCACTGTTGCCACACCATCGGCAATGGACTTACTACCACCTAGGAAGTAAGGAATGTCGTTAATCCCAGCGACATCAAACCAGAATACAGAGTTAAGTGCATGATGTAGGCCAACTGGAATTAATAAACGATTGAAGAAACCATAAATGCCCGCGCCTACGGCACCCATATCTTTGATCGATTGACCAAATATAACTAAACCGTTATACACAACAGGCCAGACATAGAGTAAAACAAATGACAGGAATAGCATAACCACAGAGATAATGATTGGTACTAAACGTCGTCCACTAAAGAAAGCTAACGCTTTATGTAGTTCAACACCACTGAATCTATTGTAAAGTTCTGCGGAAATCACCCCAATTAGAATACCAACAAATTGGTTTTCTATTTTACCAAATGCTGGTGAGATATGTTCAATATCGGTATGGGTTAATAAAGCAACGGAAGACGGTGAAAGTAATGTGGTAACGACTAAAAAACCAACTAAACCACCAAGGGCTGCTGATCCATCTTTATCTTTAGACATACCATAAGCAACACCAACCGCAAACAACACGGCCATATGATCAATAATCGCACTTCCTGATTTTATCATAAAGGCAGCAATAATATTATTCTCTCCCCAACCATTAGGGTCAAGCCAATACCCGATTCCTAATAAAATAGCCGCCGCTGGTAATACCGCGACAGGTACCATCAACGAACGCCCTATTCGTTGCAAATAAGCCAATATTCCCACGAATTTCCCCTCTTAATCTCTTCTTTTGCATAGGCTTAAAGAAGAATATTTGTTTAATCTGATTATAATGCATTGAACGATATAATATTTCTCGTTGCAAATTAATTATCTATCAATTGTGAAGCTAATCACAATTACAATAGAAAATTTCTATTATAAATGGTATTGTAAACATAACATATTTTATATTATAAAAAAAGTATTCCACAGGAGCGAAAAATGAGATTAATTCCTTTAAATACGGCACAAGAAGTGGGTGCTTGGGCGGCAAATTACATTATAAATAAGATCAATGCGTTTGCGCCTACAGCGAATAAACCATTCGTACTTGGATTACCAACTGGCAGTTCTCCGCTCGGTATGTATCAGCAATTAATTAAACTGCATAAAGCAGGCAAAGTGAGTTTTAAACATGTGGTCACCTTTAATATGGATGAATACGTAGGGTTACCAGAAGAGCATCCGGAGAGCTATCACTCTTTTATGTTTAATAATTTCTTCAATCATATTGATATTCCAAGAGAAAACATCAATATCTTAAATGGCAATGCACAAGATGTAACCGAGGAGTGCCGTTTATATGAAGAAAAAATTAAATCTTATGGACAGATTCATCTATTTATAGGTGGGGTTGGTCAAGATGGCCATATTGCCTTTAATGAACCGGGGTCTTCACTCAGCTCTCGTACGCGCATTAAAACCTTAACGCTTGATACGCGTATTGCTAATTCTCGTTTCTTTGATAACGATATAAATAAAGTACCACAATATTCACTTACTATCGGTGTAGGTACGTTAATGGACGCAGAGGAAGTATTACTATTGGTTAATGGTCATAATAAAGCCTTAGCCTTACAACAAGCGGTAGAAGGTAGTGTTAATCACCTTTGGACCGTTACGGCATTACAAATGCACCCAAAAGCCTTGATTGTGTGTGATGAAGCCAGCACCGCTGAGCTTAAAGTTAAAACATTGAAATATTTCCAACAACTTGAGGCAGAAAACCTGAACGTTGTCATTCTCTAAATTTTTACAAACAAATCAATAGGTTATCTATTGATTTGTTTCTAGCTAACTTATCCATAATGTTAAAAGGATATGAATATGTATGCACTAAAAAATTGTCGAATTTATACTGGATTCGAAATTCTTGATCATCATGCCGTCATTATTAATGGCGATAAAATTGATCATATCTGTTCTGAAGATCAAATACCGAATACGATGATATCTAACGATTTGCAAGGTGCAATATTAGCTCCAGGATTTATTGATATACAATTAAATGGTTGTGGGGGAGTGCAATTTAATGACTCCCTTGATGCATTAAGTATTGAAACACTCGAACATATGCAGAAAACCAATTTACAGACGGGTTGCACAAGTTATCTTCCTACATTAATTACATCACCTGATAACTTTATGATTAAAGCCGTTGAAGTAATGCGCGCTTATTTACAGAAACATAAACATCAGGCGTTAGGCTTACATTTAGAAGGTCCTTATATTAGTCTTGAGAAAAAGGGCATTCATCCTGCTGAATATATTCGCCAGCCAGATCAAAAGATGATCGATTTTTTATGTGATAATGCGGATATGATTAAAATTTTAACATTAGCACCAGAACATGTTGAAGCCAAATATATCCGACAATTAGCAGAAGCAGGAATCCATGTTTCGGTTGGGCATTCTAATGCAACCTATGATCAATGTCGTACTGGAATCAATGCAGGGATTGGTTTAGCTACCCATTTATTTAATGCCATGCCTTATATTTCAGGTCGTGAGCCAGGCGTCGTTGGTGCGATTTATGATGCGCCAGAAATCTATGCCGGTATTATTGCCGATGGTTTACATGTTAATTGGGCAAATATCCGCAATAGCCATAATATAAAACGTGATAAATTGATCTTAACTACGGATGCTATGTTACTGGCAAATAGTCATATGACATCTGGGGTATTTGCAGGCAAGACGATTTATAACCGAGATGGAAAATGTGTTGATGAAAATGGCACATTAGGTGGATCTTCATTAACCATGATTCAAGCCGTTGCCAATGCCGTTAATCATATTGGTATTGCCCTTGATGAAGTATTGAGAATGGCAACGCTTTATCCTGCGCGTGCGATTGGTGTTGATAAGCAGTTAGGTAGTATTAAAGCTGGATATATTGCGAATCTTGTTGTTTTTGATAAGAATTTCGTGATTACTCAAACCATTGTTAATGGTAAGTTAAGTAACTAGATCGATTGTTATCTTTGTCATCATTTATTGATGGGGGCCCGATGAGCCATGGCAGCTAATTATTTTAATTTTGTCGCTAATACTGAACTAATTAAACAGCTAAATTATGCCATGATTTATCGTTTAATTGTTCAGCAAAATCCTATTTCACGGATTCAGTTAGCTAAAATGAGTCATCTTGCCCCAGCAAGTATTACCAAAATAACTCGTCAACTATTAAAAAATAAACTAATTAAAGAAATTGATGTGCAACAATCAACCGGTGGTAGACCCGCAGTGTCTCTTGTTGCAAATACAACCCCCTTTCACGCCATTGCTATTCAACTCAGTCGTACCGATATAACTATTGAGCTTTATGATTTAGGTGGTCATCGGTTGGCGACACAATGTCATGCTTTGACGTCTTTTTTACAAGCAGACGTTGAATGTCATTTATTATCTATCATTGGGCAATTTTTATCCATTCATCAAGATAAATTAGCCCATTTAATCGCTATAGCAGTAGTGATGCCTGGATTACTTGATCCAGAAAAAGGGATAGTTAAATACACGCCGCATATTAACGTCAATAACTGGGATATTGCTGCGGTCATTAAACAACAGTTTGCGGTTCCCTGCTATATTGGTAATGATGTGCAAAGTATTGCGTTGGCAGAGCATTTTTTTGGCGCGGCTAAAACGGTTGATGATTCAATTTTAATTCGTGTCCAACATGGTATTGGCTCTGGTGTGATAATAAATCGGCAACTGTTTGTTAATCATAATCAAAGTATGGGGGAGATAGGTCATATCCAAATTGATCCATTAGGTGAGCGTTGCCATTGTGGTAATTTTGGTTGTTTAGAACAAACTGTTATGAACAGTACTATTGAGCGGCGAGCTAAACAACTACTAGAACAAGGTTACACCACACATCTGACATTAAACAATTGTTGCCTACGTCAAATTTGTTTATTAGCCAATCAACAAGATGAGCTTTGTACTCATCTTATTCAGCAAGTTGGTAAAGATTTAGGACGCGCAGTCGCTATTTTAGTCAATTTATTTAATCCACAAATGATTGTGATTGCTGGAGAAATAACCACAGCAGCAGAGATACTATTGCCCATGATCGATAGCGCTTTATCTTCACAAACATTAGCCGCATTTAGACATAATTTAATACTTTGTCGTTCTCTGCTTGACGATCACTCTGCCATTGGGGCTTTTGCGATTATCCAGCAGGCTATGCTTAATGGGACGTTATTAACGACTTTAATTAAGGAGATAGAATAAACGTCCTTGTTTCTGCCTACTGTTTCACTTTAAGAAGACAGCAATATAGCCGTAACTATATATGGTTTATTCCACTCCTTTCTATTAGTTAATGCAATTAGAGTAAAATCCTTAACATACGACGGAGCGGCTCTGCTGCTCCCCATAATAGCTGATCACCGACATTAAAAGCAGATAAATAGGTTGGTCCCATATTTAATTTACGCAGACGCCCAACAGGTGTATTTAAGGTGCCAGTAACGGCTGTCGGGGTGAGCTCTGTCATTGAACGTTCACGTTGATTCGGTATCACTTTTACCCAATCATTATGACTTGCCAATAGTTGCTCAATGTCACTGATAGGAATATCTTTTTTCAACTTGATAGTAAATGCCTGACTATGGCAACGTAAGGCACCAATACGCACACACAATCCATCAATTGGAATAATTTGTTTGGTCGCTAATATTTTATTGGTTTCTGCCTGTCCTTTCCACTCTTCTCGACTTTGTCCATTATCTAATTGTTGATCAATCCATGGGATTAAACTACCCGCGAGCGGTACACCAAAATTATCGGTTGGCAGACTACCATCGCGCATTTTCGCCGTGACTTGACGTTCAATATCTAAAATGGAGGCTGAAGGATTAACTAACTCTGGCGCGACCTGATTATTAAGCAATCCCATTTGAATCAATAATTCTCGCATATGACGTGCGCCGCCTCCAGAAGCAGCTTGATAGGTTGCCACTGAGATCCAATCAATCAGATTATGTGCAAATAATCCTCCTAACGACATCAGCATTAAACTCACTGTGCAATTACCGCCAACAAAGGTTTTAACGCCTTTGTCTATAGCTGTTAGAATATTTGCTTTATTGACGGGGTCAAGGACAATAATAGCATCTTGTGCCATACGTAGCGTAGAGGCAGCGTCGATCCAATAACCTTGCCAGCCTATCTGTTTGAGTTTAGGGTAAATAGCTGACGTATAATCACCACCTTGGCAGCTAACAATAATATCTAAGGCAGAAAGGGCATCAATATCGTAGGCATCGTGTAAGAGACTGGTTTTACCGTTATAAATAGACGCAGATTGTCCAACCTGAGACGTTGAAAAAAATACTGGATTAATTACCTCAAAATCACGCTCTTCTACCATGCGCTGCATGAGTACCGAACCGACCATCCCTCGCCAACCGACAAAACCAACATTTTTCATAGTCATTCTCTTTTTTATAGATATGGATAACATAAGATATTTATGAATATTACCGTTAAAATAGGGTTTATTCATACTAGTTAATAGTATTAAAACAAAAAACAACAATAACTCAAGGGCAATAATAAATATTTAGATAATATAGTCTGCCATAAATCTGATTTATAGGCGTCACTATTGTAACAACTAAAAAGGCTTGCAGATGGAGCGTTATACCAATAATAATGTGATAGTTAAAATAAAAAAGTCGAATCAACTTTTTGATTCGACTTTTTACTTATTTTTTTACTTTTATTGCTAATGACTATTGTTCTGCATTGTCATCTGGCGCAATATCAATCCCTCTTTGCGGCTTAGGATTACCGCCTATCGACGCTTGCTTAACTGCCTGCTCATCGTTCTGGGTCCAATCAGCAGGAGGGGTAACAGGTTGTCGAGCCATTAACTGTGCAACTTGATTTGAATCAATTGTTTCATACTTGATTAAGGCATCTTTCATTGCATGTAAAATATCAATATTTTCAGTCAATATAGTTTTAGCTCTATCATAGTTACGGGTGATAATATCTCGAACTTCTTCATCAATGATTCGAGCTGTTTCATCAGAAATCTCGCGATTTTTACCAAATCCATTATCTTCGGATTCATAATATAATGGACCTAATTTATCTGAATAACCCCATTGTGTCACCATGGCTCTAGCATATTTGGTCGCCACCTGAATATCATTAGACGCACCTGTTGAGATGTGTTCTTCCCCATAAATCAGACCTTCTGCAATACGACCACCATACAGTGTAGCAATATCGCCTTCTAATTTTTGTCGGCTTTCACTGATACGATCCCCTTCTGGTAAGAAGAATGTTACGCCTAATGCTCGACCACGAGGAATAATCGTTACTTTATGAATTGGATCGTGATTTGGCATTAAAGAACCAATGATCGCATGCCCTGCTTCATGATAAGCGGTTGAAACCAGCTGTTCTGTCGTCATCGTTAGGGAACGACGTTCCGTACCCATGTTGATTTTATCTTTCGCTTGTTCAAAATCATCCATAGAGACTAAATGCTGATTTCTTCTTGCAGCTAAAAGCGCGGCCTCGTTAACCAAGTTAGCTAAATCGGCTCCCGAATAGCCTGGTGTTCCACGAGCCAGAACATTAATATTGACATCAGGAGCTAATGGCACTTTACGAATATGCACAGCCAAAATTTGCTCACGTCCTTTCATATCAGGTAAATTCACATTTACTTCACGATCAAAACGTCCTGGACGTAATAATGCTGGATCTAGCACATCAACACGGTTAGTTGCAGCAATAATAATAATACCACTGTTTGATTCAAACCCATCCATTTCGACTAGCATTTGGTTTAAGGTTTGCTCGCGTTCATCATGACCACCAGAAAAACCGCCTCCCCGTTTTCGTCCAACGGCATCAATTTCATCAATAAAAATAATACACGGCGCATGTTTACGTGCTTGAGCAAACATATCACGTACTCGAGAGGCCCCTACACCAACAAACATTTCAACAAAATCAGAACCTGAAATCGTAAAGAAAGGAACATTTGCTTCACCAGCAATGGCTTTAGCCAATAGGGTTTTACCCGTACCTGGAGGACCAACCATTAAGATACCTTTCGGAATACGCCCACCTAATTTTTGATACTTATTAGGATCCCGCAGAAAATCCACAACCTCGGTCACTTCTTGTTTCGCTTCATCATTACCTGCCACATCAGCAAACGATGTTTTAAGCTGCTCTGGGGTTAACATTCTCGCTTTGCTTTTACCCACCGCCATCGGACCGCCTTTACCCCCGCCTTGCATTTGACGCATGACAAATAACCAAAATCCGATTAAAAGAATCATAGGAAACCATGACACAAAAATACTCGTAATGATACTCGGTCTTTCATCTGCACTACCAAAGACAGTCACCTTATTTAAGACTAAATCATCCATCAGTCTGTCGTCATAATAAGGAATATAGGTAGTGTAAGTATTATTATTTTTAGTTGTCGCAACGATTTCACGACCATTAATACGCACTTCCTTGAGCTTACCACTGGTAATGTCAGAATTAAACGTAGTGTAGTCCATCTGAGATGCTGTAGTTGAGACTGTTCCAAAATGATTAAATACAGCAATTAATACTACTGCAATTATGCCCCAAATAAGCAAATTTTTTACCATGTCGTTCAAAACATTTAACCTCTTGTAAAGAAAATAACTACGACTTAATTCGCAACTGATTACTATGCTGCATAGTACTATAAATTTATGCTACTTGCTACTTTCGACCAGTTGCCACAATATAAACTTCGCGAGATCGCGACCGTGATGCCTCTGGTTTTCTAATTTTTACTGTTTTAAACATCTCTCTGACCGCTTTTAAATACTCTTCAAAACCTGATCCTTGAAACACTTTTACAATAAAACTACCGTTTGGTGCAAGCACATCGCGACACATATCTAATGCTAGTTCAACTAAATACATAGCGCGAGGAATATCAACCGCCGGCTGTCCGCTCATATTTGGCGCCATATCCGACATGACCACTTGCACTTTATCCTCACCAACGCGTTCCATGAGAGTCTGTAACACAGCCTCATCACGAAAATCACCTTGCAAGAAATCGACACCAACAATGGGATCCATGGGCAATAAATCACAAGCAATAATACGACCTTTCTGACCAATCAGTGTTGCTACATATTGCGACCATCCCCCCGGCGCTGCCCCTAAATCAACAACTGTCATTCCTGGCTTAAATAATTTATCCGTTTGTTGTATTTCTTCTAGTTTAAACCATGCGCGGGAACGTAATCCCTTTTTTTGTGCCTGTTGAACAAATCTATCTTTAAAATGTTCATCAAGCCAACGACTTGAGCTTGCCGAACGTTTTTTTTTACTCATCTTTTTTCCCAAAAATATTTTGTTGGCAAATTGATTATTGCTGTCTATGTGTATATAGCGTTAGAATAACAGAATTACAACCCCTAATTAATAGTAATTTTTATGAATTTAACAAATAAACAAAAACATTTTTTAAAAAGTCAGGCTCATGCGCTTAAACCAGTAGTAATGGTCGGTAGTAATGGTTTAACTGAAGGTGTCGTCGCAGAGATAGAAAATGCCATCAATCATCATGAGTTGATTAAAGTTAAGATTGCCGCTGAAGAACGCGAAACCAAAAATTTAATTGCTGCAGCAATTGTCCGAGAAACGAAAGCGGTACAAGTACAGCTAATTGGCTCAATATTGACCCTTTATCGTCCGTCAGAAGATAAAAAAATTGTTCTTCCTAAATAATCTATTTTTAGTGGTTACTGGTTAGGTAATTAACTAAATTAATAAGTTAATTATGTAGATAGTAGGCCGGTGTTAATTCGGTCTATTTTTCTATTGATAAGATGGCTTCGATATGGCAATATCGACTTGATACTTGACGTCATCATAAGTTATATCATTTTATCGTTAAAAGATAAATTCTCTCTTTAAACAGTGGCAGTTATCATAAAATTAAAACCGATCACCAACAAATAGCATCATTTTAAACGTTTAAAGCGTGATAGCATGGACAGTGGTCCTCAGCTAGTTTATTTTTATATTTTTTCAAAATAAAAAAACCGATAAATTATTTATCGGTTTTTTATACTTAATGAATACTCCACAGTTAGAACGATGGAATAGATGGAAATTATAATACGTCCACTGCATTTAACTCTTTAAATGCAAGCTCTAAACGATTAATTAGTGATACTTCACCTTCTCGTAGCCACACTCGTGGATCATAATATTTTTTATTTGGTTGATCCGCACCTTGTGGATTTCCAAGTTGACCTTGTAGATAAGCTTCATTTTTCTTGTAGTAGTTTAAAATACCTTCCCAGTTAGCCCACTGAGTATCCGTATCAATATTCATTTTAACTACACCATAACTAACAGCTTCGGCAATTTCTTCTTGTGTTGAACCTGAACCGCCATGGAAAACAAAGTTTAATGATTTAGCTGGTAAACCAAATTTTTCTGAAACATATTTTTGTGAAGCATCTAAGATTTTTGGCGTTAATTGTACATTGCCTGGTTTATATACCCCATGTACATTACCAAAGGAAGCGGCTATGGTGAATTTTGGACTGATTGCATTTAATTTTTCATAGGCATAAGCAACATCTTCTGGTTGCGTATACAGTGCTGAACTATCCATATGGCTATTATCAACACCATCTTCTTCGCCACCAGTACAGCCTAATTCTAATTCAAGCGTCATGCCCATAGCTGACATTCTAGCTAAATATTGACAACAAATATCAATGTTTTCTTCTAAAGATTCTTCTGATAAATCAATCATATGAGATGAAAATAGTGGTTTGCCTGTTTTTGCAAAATGTGCTTCGCCTGCTGTCAATAATCCGTCGATCCATGGTAATAATTTTTTAGCACAGTGATCAGTGTGTAACATAACCGGTATGCCATATTTTTCAGCTAATGCATGTACATGATAAGCACCCGCAATCGCGCCTAAAACGGCACTGTCTTGACCTTCGAGTTTTAACCCTTTTCCTGCCATAAACTGAGCACCACCATTAGAAAACTGAATAATAACTGGCGCTCGCACCTTCGCTGCGGCTTCCATCACTGCATTAATGGTATCAGTGTTAACACAATTAACCGCAGGTAGGGCAAAATTATTTTCTCTTGCTAATTGAAAAACTTTTTGTACATCATCACCAGTAATTACGCCTGGTTTTACAACATCAAGGATCTTTGACATAGTTTTTACCTATTTTATGGAATATATAAGCAAGAAAAATAAGCATATCGCTTATTTTTCTTAAATTAACATCATTCTACGCTTTAGCTCGCTCTTCTAACATAGCGACAGCAGGGAGAACTTTTCCTTCAACAAACTCAAGAAAAGCACCGCCACCTGTTGAGATATAAGACACTTTATCAGCAATACCAAATAAATCAATGGCTGCTAATGTATCTCCCCCTCCAGCAATCGAGAAACCTGCGCTTTCAGCAATGGCTTTAGCCACAACTTCAGTACCGTGACGGAAATTAGGAAATTCAAATACCCCAACAGGGCCGTTCCATAATATAGTTTTAGCATTGTTAATAATATCCGCTAAAACTTGAGCCGAATCATCACCTAAATCAAGAATTTGTTCATTATCTTGTACATCTTTTACTTGTTTCATAGTCGCTGGTGCTGTCTCACTAAATTCGGTTGCTACCCGAACATCTGTTGGCACAGGAATATGACATTGCTCCATCAACCGTTTTGCCTCAGGAATTAAATCGGCTTCATATAATGATTTACCCACATTATGACCAGCAGCGGCAATAAAGGTATTGGCAATACCGCCCCCCACCACTAACTGATCAGCTATTTTAGATAGAGAATCTAATACCGTTAATTTTGTCGATACTTTCGATCCACCAACGATGGCGACCATTGGACGTGCTGGGTTGTCTAATGCTTTACCTAACGCCTCAAGCTCAGCAGATAAAAGAGGACCTGCACAGGCAATTGGTGCAAATTTACCCACCCCATGCGTTGAGGCTTGAGCACGATGTGCGGTACCAAAAGCGTCCATGACATAAACATCACATAACGCTGCATATTGTTTAGACAGCGTTTCATCATCTTTTTTCTCGCCTTTATTGAAACGCACATTCTCTAATACAACTAATTCGCCTTCCTTAACATCGACACCATTCAAATAATCTTTAACTAATCGAACAGGGAAATTCACATGCTGAGTTAAATAATCAACAACAGGTTGTAGAGAAAAAGCTTCATCATATTCACCTTCGGTTGGACGTCCTAAATGAGAAGTAACCATCACTTTAGCGCCTTGTTTAATAGCAAGCTCGATAGTCGGTAATGAAGCTCTGATACGGGCATCAGAAGTGACCTTACCATCTTTAACCGGCACATTAAGATCAGAGCGAATAAATATTCGTTTACCTTTCAAATCAAGATCAATCATTTTAATGATAGCCATGAGATATCCTCTTTATTTTAGTTAAATTGAAAATTATTAATCATTCTAGCATAAAATATTTTTATCAGTGAACGCTTATCAACACCAAGCAAAAAATTTGCTATGTAAACGGTACAAACTAAAATAATAATTTTTAAATACAATATATTTTTATTAGTAATCAACTCTTTTATATGTTAGATAAATGCTAGTGTAAACATTGCTGTCTAGCAGAAATATTAATTGACAAATGAAGAAAAATAAGGCATATTTTTCCGCCTTAAAAAGTAATTATTATCTATTTGGGAGTTGACCTTGGCTAATATCAAATCAGCTAAGAAACGTGCTGTCCAATCGGAGAAGCGTCGTAAGCATAATGCTAGCCGTCGCTCCATGATGCGTACTTACATTAAAAAAGTATACGCAGCCGTAGCAGCAGGTAACAAAGAAGCAGCATTAACAGCATTTAAAGACATGCAAGAAGTTGTGGATCGTCAAGCAGCACGTGGCTTGATTCACAAAAACAAAGCAGCACGTCATAAATCTAATTTAACAAAACAAATTAATGCATTAGCTTAATTGCTATTAGTTTAATTTGTTTTATCAGAGTAAAAAAGCGGTTGTTGTTAACCGCTTTTTTTTGCTGAAAAATCGTTAAATTAGTAGATAAAATATCAATATTTCAGTAACATAGTTAGGTTGTAGTTAAAAGCAAAACAAGAGAGACGAAATTGGCTCAACGTGATTATGTAAGAAAAAAGAAAACTCATTCTAAAAAAAACAAAACCAAGACGATGCCTCGTTTAATGATGGTTATCGGAATCATGATTGTCGTTCTTTTTGCTGCAATTTTATATACATTAAAACAAAATAATCCCCACGATAAACGGGTATCTCAACCTAAATTGACACCAAAGCCTGAAGCGACATTACCTGAACGACCAACAGAACGCTGGGCTTATTTAAAAGAACTTGAAAATCCGCAAAGTCATAATGAGAAACAAGTTCAACATAATGATCCAAAAACAACATTAGAGCGGGATAAAATTTTAAATAGTTTTAGAAACGAAGGTATACAACAAAATACCGCGCCTGAACCTAGTAACAAGCGATCAGCAGAAAGTATAGCTAGTTCAACCTCCATAAACACACCAACCACCACAGTGACACAACATCCAACTAAAAAGTGGATGATTCAGTGTGGTGCATTTAAGGATCAGAACAATGCTCAAACCCTTAAGGCTAAAATTGCTATGGCTGGCGCGGAAAGTTATATACAACAAGTTGGGCAATTATATCGAGTTGTTGCTGGATCTAATTATACGGATAAAACCCAAGCGGCAATTGTGGCTAAACAATTAAATGAAAATGGTATTAAAGATTGCAGAGTTAGCAGTAAATAGTACCGAATAAAAATGGATAGATTGAGATCTAAAAATGGATAGTAAATCGTTAAGTAATCTTAACATATTAAAAGCGTTTTTAATTTTATTATGGGAAAGGATAAATAAAGATCGTTTAACAACTAGCGCTGCTGGTCTTGCTTATACGACGATTTTAGCGTTAGTTCCGTTAATTGCCGTCGTATTTTTTCTTTTATCCGCATTTCCTATGTTTGGCGATGTAACTGAAGTCATTAAAGAATTTATTTTTGATAATTTAGCTCCCGCAACCAAAGAAAGTATTCAACCTTATTTTGAACAATTTATTGCCAACTCCAACCGTATGACGGTTTTTGGTATTTGTGGCTTAATAGTGACCTCACTCTTATTGATAAATTCAATTAATGATGCCCTTAATCTGATTTGGCGTTCTAAGCGTAAGCGACCCTTCTTTTATAATTTAACTATTTATTGGACGATCTTAACTTTAGGACCAATATTAGCTGGTGCAAGCATTGCTATTAGTTCCTATATCTTTTCACTACAGTTTTTCTCTGGAATTAACGGTATAAACTCATTGATTCGCGTCCTTCCTTTCCTACTTTCTATTACTGGCTTTTGGTTACTATACTGTATTGTACCAACAGAACCTATTCCGATACTTGAGTCAATTATTGGGGCAATTATAGCCGCGTGCTTATTCGAAATTGGGAAAAAAGTATTCACCATCTATGTGACATCGTTTCCAACTTATCAATTAGTCTATGGCGTATTAGCATCCGCACCTATTTTACTGGTCTGGATCTACCTTTCTTGGATTATTGTATTATTTGGCGCAGAATTGGCAGCGACATTAGCCGAATTCAGAGGAAAACGCGTGCCATCCACCTATAAGCATAGCGAGTAAAATATGATAGCCTTAATTCAACGCGTGAAACAAGCAAGCGTTATGGTTGAAAATCAGATTATTGGTGAAATTAATCAGGGATTACTGATTTTCCTTGGTGTTGAGCAGCAAGATGATGAAAATAAAGCCATCCGTCTTTGTGAACGGGTACTTGGCTATCGAATCTTTAGTGATCAGAATGGCAAAATGAATTTAAATGTACAACAAGCTGGAGGAAGTGTATTAATTGTCTCACAATTTACTTTAGCTGCTGATACTAAAAAAGGTATGCGCCCTAGCTTTACCAAAGGGGCCAAACCTGAAGAGGCAAAAAGGCTTTATGAATTTTTTATTCAACAATGCCATAAAGCCAATATAGTCACCCAATCTGGGCAGTTTGCCGCTGATATGCAAGTTAGTCTCATTAATGATGGTCCCACTACATTCTGGTTACAGGTTTAATAAAAATGATCACGACTATATTTTTTTATCCTAGACTTAGGATAAGTGTGGTTTTTGGCTAATTTGATACAAACCATAACGTAACTCAGCAGCAATGGCACTCATCATCACCCCGCCAATCATATGTAGATGACGATAAAAATCATTTAATTGACTCAGATAAGCCTCGCCGGTATACGCCCAGAAATTATGGAACATAAACATAGTTAATAGGGTAAATACAAATAAAGCACCATTACCTAACCATGCTAAGCGTCGACCAAAAACAATAATAATAGGTGATAAAATTTCAACTATAATGACTAAGATAGTCACCCAAAAGGCAGGGTGTAGACCATTGTCAGCCATATAAGTAACAGTATGATTAAAATTAAATACTTTAGATAACCCTGCCTGCCAAAAGGGTAGCGTAACAAGTATCTGACCAATATAATAAGCCCAACGACAACGAACGAGTTTATATATTAATTCTACTAACCTAATCAACATCATCTTTTCCTTTGCTTATTTTGTCCATTAAAAAGCAATTATAATCTGCTGTTTATGCCTTAAAAACAGACATATCCCATTTACTTTTATCGTAATAGATAATAATTTGCTTATAAAAATATATTGCCATTGATAAAATAAAACAATAAGTTGAGAGTCGTTATTACGCAATTTTCTATAAAAAATAGTAAAAAATTAGCTACATCCTATAGCCTTGATGAATAACAACTGTGATTTGCTTTATCAAAATGTGTGACGTTATGTACGTTCAACCATGATCTTAATCAAGATTATCATAAAGATATTGCTATTAAATGGTAACTAGGTTATCCTCTGCTGCAAATTAACCAGACAATCGCTGCTTTGTGGTAAAACACAGGGGGGAGGAAAGTCCGGGCTCCATGGGGCAGAGTGCCAGGTAACGCCTGGGGGATTTAAGCGAGAGCGAAAATTCACGACTAGTGCAACAGAAAGTAAACCGCCGATGGCGAATATAACCTTCGCACAGGTAAGGGTGAAAGGGTGTGGTAAGAGCACACCGCGCAACTGGTAACAGTTTGTGGCACGGTAAACTCCACTCGGAGCAAGGTCAAATAGGGATCTATTGGCGTGGCCCGCGCTGGATCCGGGTAGACTGCTTGAGCTAATGTGCGAATATTAGCCTAGATGAATGATTGTCCACGACAGAACCCGGCTTATCGGTTAATTTTATTATTAAGGCTAATTCATTTAGCCTTAATGATTCTTTTCTATACTATTGTAATATTAGGGTAGCTTTCATAAATTATATCAATCATGCCTAGCGGAATGACATAACGTTAAACTGCTTTTTAAAGTTAAGCCATCAATAATTTGACCAATAGGATAAGCTAAAGCCATCACTTTGCGTACATCATTTGTAATAGATGATATTCCTTCAACCAGTAATGACAAACGATCAAGTCTCGCTCCGCTCACGCCTTGCTTTTTTATTGTACCTATCCTTTTTATTAGGCATAAGAAAGGGTTGCATGTGTTGTTCTAATAAACCAAGCCATATTCATTAAAGCCTGATTCTTTATTTTGATAGGGGATTGTGTCAATTGCTATGAGCTGAGTCTTAGCGCTTTACCCATTTGTTGTAACATTTTGTCATCACTAATTAGTTTATGAATATTTTTTATATCGTTTGCATTGTTTTATTATATTGGTATAAATAAAAAAATCTGTCTATGTTTAGAACATAATATAGACAGATTTTTTATTTTATCTAGATTAATAACTAGTTGATTTTTTTAACTAGTTTTTATCTTTTAAACGCGTATGTAATGTATCTAAAAATTCCTTTCTTGCATTATTTTCTAAAGGATATATAGATATTTTTAGAATTATATTATGACCATAATCTATAATAATATTTCTTAGTTGAGATTAGGAATGATTATTCTTCTGTTTGTTTTTTATCTGCCATCGTTTAAACATTAGCCAAAGTGAAGCTATTAAACCTAGGCATAATAAGACAATAGGAATGAGCATAAATATTGTCATAAATTGTTTTTCATACGTTTTAAAAATCGGAGATAAGCCAAATAGATAACCCGCTGTAGTGATTAAACATATCCACAACGTAGCGCTCAGCCAATTATATAGGTGAAAACGGGCACTTTTTAAACCAGATAAACCAGCTAATAAAGGTAATAAAGTCCGCACAAATGGAATAAAACGACCAAAGAATAGCGCAGCTAAACCATATTTATGGAATAATAATTCAGCTTGCCAATGATATTTTTTAGGCAAATGGGCCATCCAACTTTTGACTATTGCCGTTTTCCCTAACCAACGTCCTTGAGCATAACCTATCCACGTTCCCAACGCTGCGCCAGCAATCAATATTAAATTGATTAAACCGAAATGAAAAACATCAAGACTAATTAGAATACCCGTAATAAAAATTAAACTGTCTCCAGGTAAAAAGGCCGCGGGTAGAATACCATTTTCTAAAAAAAGAATGCTAAACAGCATGGCATACAGAATCCAAAGTACTGATGGATTTGATAATGTTGAATAGTCTAGTGTTTTAAACGCTTCGTATAACGATAAGATTGTATCCATTAAAGTTTATTCCTACTTAATCCATAACCTAAAAAATTATTTATGACTGATCGTTCCACCTACAGTCAAATTATCGACTTTAACTGTTGGCTGTCCAACGCCAACAGGTACACTTTGCCCTTCTTTACCACAGACGCCAACGCCTTTATCTAATGCCAAATCGGAACCAACCATGGAAATACTACACATCGTATCAACACCTGAACCAATTAAGGTTGCTCCTTTAACCGGTGTAGTTATTTTCCCTTTCTCAATTAAATAGGCTTCTGACGTAGAGAAAACAAATTTACCTGAGGTAATATCGACCTGCCCGCCTGAAAAATTAGGCGCATACAGCCCATAATCGACACTAGTAATAATATCATCAAATGAGGATGAACCTGATAACATATAAGTATTGGTCATGCGCGGAATAGGTAAAGCGGCGTAACTTTCTCGACGTCCATTACCCGTTGATTGCTTACCAAGTAAACGCGCGTTGAGTTTATCAAGTAAATAATTTTTTAGTATCCCATTTTCAATAAGCACGGTAGATTGCGTTGCGACACCTTCATCATCAATTAAAAGCGAGCCTCGGCGACCAGGTAAGGTTCCATTATCAATAATGGTACATAGTTCAGAGGTGACTTGTTGACCAATTTTTCCCGCAAAGACAGATGAACCTTTCCGATTAAAATCGCCTTCTAAACCATGCCCAACAGCTTCATGAAGTAATACGCCAGGCCAGCCAGCGCCAAGAACAACGGGCATCGTCCCTGCTGGAGCCGCTATGGCCGATAGATTAATCAGCGCCAAACGTACCGCATTATTCACATAACTGACTAAGCGTGTTTCGTTAGCATTTACTTCTTTTTCCATAAAAGCGCTATATTCAAAGCGACCACCGCCACCACAGCTACCGCTTTCACGCCGTCCATCTTGCTCAACGATGACATTAACGGATAATCTTACTAAAGGACGAATATCCACAGCAAAAGTACCATCTGTTGCTGCCACTAAGACTTCTTCATAACTACCCATTAAACTTGCTCGTACTTCTTTTACTCGTTTATCTAATGAGCGCGCAAGTTTATCAACTTGATGTAGCAGATCAATTTTAGCTTGTTGCGGATAAGTTAATAATGGATTTATTGCTGGATAAATAGCAGGCTGGGTGGTGCTATTCAAAGGCTGAATTAGCGTTTTACCGGCATATTCAGAGATACTGCGGGCGGCTATAGCACACTTTGCAAGTTGATCTATATCAATCTGACTGGTGTAGGCAAAACCACTTTTTTCATCGATAACCGCTCTAACGCCGACACCTTGATCATGGTGGTAAGATGCATTTTTAATGATGCCATCTTCCAATGACCAAACTTCATTGTAAGCAGACTGAAAGTAGAGGTCGCCGTAATCAATTTTACGTTGACTCAATGTGTCTAGCAAATTAGCTAAATCCTGTGTACTTAAATTATTAGCTGTTAATAAGTGATCACTAACTTTATCTAGAATCATACTATCTCATTGTTTATTTTGATTAATTATTTAAATTATGGCACATGATGATTTAAACTAATTTACATTAATACCACATCAAATTGTTCCTGAGTATAAACCGGCTCAATTTTCACTTCGACACGCTTGCCAACAAACACTTCTAATTCAGCTAATGAGTGCGATTCATCTGTCTTTAACGCATTAGCGACCATGGCCGATGCATAAACTAAGAAATACTCCGAATGATGAGCTTTATGCACACGAACGATTTCTCGCAGAATTTCGAAACAGACTGTTTCGACTGATTTTACCATACCTCGCCCATGACAACTTGGACATTCACTACATAAAATATGTTCAAGACTTTCTCGAGTACGCTTACGGGTCATTTCGACTAAGCCTAAGTTTGAAAACCCATTTACTGATGTTTTTGCTCTATCCCGTTGGAGATGATCATTTAATGATTGCAAAACACGCTGCTGATGCTCCTCATTTTGCATATCGATAAAATCAATAATAATAATACCGCCTAAATTGCGTAATCTTAATTGTCTTGCAATTGCCAGCGTCGCTTCAATATTGGTATTAAAAATGGTTTCTTCCAAATTACGATGCCCAACAAAAGCCCCAGTATTAATATCAATCGTCGTCATTGCTTCGGTTTGATCGATAATCAGATAACCACCCGATTTCAACTTGACTCTTCTTTCAAGCGCGCGCTGAATTTCATTCTCAGTATCATAAAGATCAAAAATAGGTAAATTACCTCGATAAAGTTCTAACTTATCAACAACTTCAGGCATAAATTCAGTGGTAAAATCTTGTAGCAACTCATAAGTTAAACGTGAATCAACTAAAATTCTATCAATGGGATCCCCAACAAAATCACGTAATACTCGCTGTGCCAGTGAGATTTCACCGTAAATTAAATTTTTACTTGCAATTTTAGAGGCATATTCTTGTACTTTACCCCATAAACGTTTTAAAAACCGCGCATCTTGCTCTAATTCTTCAGCTTTGGCACGTTCAGCGGCGGTGCGAACAATAAAGCTCCCACTTTCATCACAATAATTTTCAACAATTGTTTTTAAACGATGACGCTCTTCTTCACTATCAATACGTTGTGACGTTCCTACATGGGATGATCCTGGCATAAATACTAAATAACGTGACGGTAACGTAATATCCGTTGTTAATCGTGCACCTTTAGTGCCTAATGGATCTTTCACTACTTGCACAATAATATCTTGCCCTTGACGGACTAGCTCTGAAATATCTTTAACTTGAAATTGCTTCTGTTCTGAATCAGCCACGCATTCGGTATGCGGCATAATATCTGAAGCATGCAAAAAAGCTGCTTTTTCTAGACCAATATCAACAAAGGCAGCCTGCATGCCAGGTAAAATACGAATTATTTTACCTTTATAAATATTACCGACAATTCCCCGCTTTGACTCTCGGTCGACATGAATTTCTTGCAATATACCATCTTCAATGTAAGCAACGCGTGTTTCTGACGGTGTCACATTCATTAACAACTCTATAGACATAACAAACTCTTAATAAATCCAAAAATGCCGTCTAATCTGTCTCATCAATAAAAATACCCATGGCCACAGTATTCCATTCACAATGCTGGAGAGGAATAACATTGGTATCATCGTTATTGAATGATTAATCAGAATTTCAATAAAAAACAACAATAGGTCATAACATATTGAAAGTAATATAATAATAAGTAATTGTTGCCAAATAGCCAAATTTCTAATTAATTGAAATTTGAATAAAGACAGATAAGCAATAATAGATAATGCAAATGCATGCCCGCCAAGTACGGTTCCAGAAAAGAGATCCAAAACGATACCAATAAAAAAAGCCATGGCAATGCCTATACAATTTGGTAAAGCTAATGTCCAATAAACTAAAATTAATAATAACCAATTTGGCTTTATCATATAAATGGTTGAAGACCAAGGCATGATCTGTAACAAAATGCCCACAAGCAATAATAACCAAATAATCCAGCGATTATGAGCTGCGCGATTATTCATATTGTTTCTCCTCCAATTTTACCGGTGGAGTTCTCTCTGTTTCATCTTTCTGGTTTGTTGAGGATGGAAAGCGATCCTCTCCCCATAAGAGTAATAAATAACGCAAACGTTTTAAATCAGCGGTGGGTGAAGCCTGTACGATTAAATTAGCACTATGGGGATCAATATCCACAGAGACTACGGTTGCCACAGGATATCCTTCAGGAAAACGTCCATCTAATCCAGAAGTCACGAGTTCATCCCCAACTTTTACATCGACGTTGTTAGGTAAAAAATCAAGTATTAAATTATTGCTACAACCATTACCCACTGCCACCATTGACATATCGTTACGTAACACTTTAACAGGAATAGCATGTTGGGTATCACACACTAAAATAGCGCGGCTAGTCGTTTCTGCTGTAGCAAAAATTTGTCCAATAATACCTTTTTCATCGATGACAGGTTGACCAACATACACGCCATCTTTAGCACCTTTATTAATCACTAATTGATAGGAATAAGGATTACTATTGGTTAGTAATACCTGTGCTGCCATTTTATATTCATCTCGGCGTAATGGCGAACCTAATAACTCACGCAAGCGCTGATTTTCATGTTTTAAATGTTCTAATAGTAATAAATCATTATGTTTAATTAATAATTCATTACGTAAAGCAGTATTATCTTCCATTAACTGTTCACGAGTTTTTGACATTTCCATTAAATTATCAAAAGCAACATGAGGCGTATTTGAAATAAAGTGAAGAGGACTAATAGCCGTATCAAGATAAAAACGAATTTTTCGGAAAGTCTGATAATGAGAGTCACAAATCATTAAAACCGTTGAAAGAATCAAGGCAATAACTAAACGTAACCCAAGAGGAGTACCTCTAGAAAATAATAACTTCATGACTTAAGCCACCTTCTATAAAAAATAAAAAGTGGCAAAATTAATAATGACATTATTCGTGGATTTAGTCTTCACTAAATAAATCACCACCATGCATATCAATCATCTCCAATGCTTTACCGCCACCACGCGCAACGCAAGTCAATGGATCTTCAGCAATAACGACATGGATGCCCGTTTCGGCACTAAGTAATTTATCTAAATTACGCAATAATGCACCGCCACCCGTTAATACCATACCATGCTCTGAAATATCCGATGCCAGCTCTGGTGGACACTGCTCTAATGCCACCTTAACCGCACTGACAATACCACTTAATGGCTCTTGTAAAGCCTCCAAAATTTCGTTAGAGTTTAACGTAAAACTTCTTGGCACACCTTCTGCCAAATTACGCCCACGAACTTCAATCTCTAATACTTCATCGCCTGGATACGCTGATCCAATAGAATGTTTAATACGTTCAGCTGTGGCTTCACCGATCAACGCACCATAATTACGACGAACATAGTTGATGATAGCTTCATCGAAGCGATCGCCACCAATACGCGCTGACGCGGAATAAACCACACCATTTAATGAAATAACCGCTACTTCCGTTGTCCCCCCACCGATATCAACCACCATTGATCCGGTTGGCTCTGAAACTGGAAGATCAGCGCCAATGGCTGCAGCCATTGGTTCTTCGATTAAATGAACCTCACGAGCCCCAGCGCCTAACGCTGATTCTCGAATAGCACGCCGTTCAACTTGTGTCGCACCTACTGGTACACAGACTAATACGCGAGGGCTTGGCTTTAAGAAACTATTACTATGTACCTGACGAATAAAATGTTGTAACATCTTTTCAGTTACCGAGAAATCGGCAATAACGCCATCTTTCATTGGGCGAATAGCCGCAATATTTCCAGGTGTTCTTCCCAACATTTGTTTTGCCGCTTGTCCTACAGCAGCAACACTTCTTGGAGTACCTGAACGTTCTTGTCTAATTGCCACCACAGATGGCTCATTTAATACAATGCCCTGACCTTTGACATAAATCAAAGTATTAGCGGTCCCCAAATCAATTGAGAGATCATTAGAGAACACTCCACGAATTTTCTTTAGCATAATGAAATTCTTTCCCGAAACTTTGAACTTTTATGAATTATAGTAACAATATGTAAAACAATCATCTCAATATTGTAATTAATTAAACTTCTTTATTGTATAACAATTCTCTATAAGAACCTAGTTTAACACTGCAAAAATCAGTCGCTATTTTTTAAAATAAATTTAGGCACTTACTGTTTTTATATTTATTTAAAGTGAAAAAAAAGACATTTTTACTATCTATTTCAGTGACAAATTAATTTTATCGGTGTATCCTTGCCGGTTATTTACTAAATATTACGCAAATATTGATAATTTCGGCGCAATTGCGAACAAAATTAACAAAATTTAAGAATTGCATTCTCTGATAATGATTAACCAAATTATTATAGATATAAATACTAATAAACGAAAGAGTAGCAATTATCGGTTAAATATTACAAATTTAGCCATCCTTTAACAAAAATACGGTGTTATTCATGGATATTCGTAAAATCAAAAAATTAATCGAGTTAGTTGAAGAATCAGGTATTTCTGAACTAGAAATTTCCGAAGGTGAGGAGTCTGTGCGCATTAGTCGCAATTTAGTATCTGCTCAGACTCAACCATTCCCAGTACAAACCATTAATGTAGCACAACCAGCACCTGCTGCGGCAAATGTTATGCCTGAAGTAGAGGTAGCTGAAAACTGTGCAATGACAGGTCATGCGGTCAAATCACCAATGATAGGTACATTTTATCGTACCCCAAGCCCTGATGCTAAACCGTTTGTTGAAGTAGGACAAACCGTTGCAGAAGGTGATGTGCTTTGTATTGTTGAAGCGATGAAGATGATGAATCAAATTGAATCCGATAAAGCTGGAATAGTAAAAGCTATTTTAGTTGAAAGTGGTCAACCCGTTGAATTTGATCAAACACTATTCATCATCGAATAAATAAACCAGTGAGGTTTACTAACATGCTTGATAAAATTGTTATCGCCAATCGCGGTGAGATTGCGCTACGTATCCTTCGTGCAAGTAAAGAACTTGGCATTAAAACAGTAGCAGTACATTCTGTAGCAGATAAAGATCTAAAACACGTATTGCTAGCTGATGAAACCGTTTGTATCGGTCCCGCCTCATCAGCCCAAAGTTATTTAAATATTCCAGCTTTAATTTCCGCGGCAGAAGTGACAGGCGCCTCGGCGATCCACCCTGGCTATGGTTTTTTATCTGAAAATGCAGACTTTGCTGAACAAGTTGAACGTTCAGGATTTATTTTTATTGGACCGAAACCAGATACGATTCGTTTAATGGGAGACAAAGTCTCAGCCATTGAGGCGATGAAAAAAGCGGGTGTTCCATGCGTACCGGGATCTGATGGTCCTCTTGGTGATGATATCAACACCAATAAAGAGATCGCAAAAAAAATTGGCTATCCAGTGATTATTAAAGCCTCTGGCGGCGGTGGCGGTCGTGGCATGCGCATTGTACGGCAAGAAAAAGATCTTGAACAAGCGATTAATATGACAAAATTAGAAGCGAAAACCGCTTTTAATAATGATATGGTTTATATGGAAAAGTTTCTTGAAAATCCACGCCATATCGAAATTCAAGTTTTAGCTGATGGACAAGGTAATGCGATTTATTTAGGTGAACGAGATTGTTCAATGCAACGACGCCATCAAAAAGTAGTTGAAGAAGCTCCAGCAGTAGGTATTACACCAAAAATGCGTAAATTTATTGGTGAGCGATGTGCCAAAGCTTGTGTAGAAATTGGTTATCGTGGTGCAGGTACCTTTGAATTCCTATTTGAAAACGATGAATTCTATTTTATTGAAATGAATACGCGTATTCAGGTTGAGCACCCTGTTACAGAAATGATTACAGGTGTTGATTTAATCAAAGAACAAATCCGTATTGCTGCTGGTGAACCATTATCGATTAAACAAAGTGATATTCAAATCAAAGGACATGCGATTGAATGTCGTATCAATGCGGAAGATCCGAAGACATTTATGCCTTCTCCTGGTAAAATTACGCGTTTCCATGCACCAGGTGGTTTAGGCATTCGTTGGGAATCACATATTTATGCGGGTTATACCGTACCAACTTATTATGACTCCATGATAGGGAAACTAATTGCTTACGGTGAAAGTCGCGATATTGCCATTGCTCGAATGAAAAATGCACTATCTGAACTGGTCATTGAAGGCATTAAAACTAATATTGAATTGCATATGGAAATTATGGACGATGAAAATTTCCGTCAGGGTGGAACAAATATTCATTATTTAGAAAAAAAATTGGGTATCTATGAATAATCAACCCATCGTTTAACCATCACGAATAAAGCGATGATTAAAAATGCCATTCATATTGATGATTGGCATTTTTATTTCGTCATTTATTGCTGTTAACATAATCTAATCAACTCATTAAGTCATAATAAATATCAGCCAATTAAGCTAAATATGACCATCAAAACCAAAATCTTTTGCATCTAATTTACGGCCAACTATTGATCAAATTAAATCGCTTGTAAATATCATACTTTATACGTTATTACTTATTACATTTTTTATATTCATCCTATTGCTTAAACAACTAATACGATAAATTATTTAAATTATGAACAAAAAATGCATTGATTTCAAACACAAAACTATTTAGCATAGTTTCCATATTTAATGCTTAAATTTTAAATAAAAATATCTTTCGCTAAAGGTCATGATTATGAGTAACACGCTATTTTTAGTTGGCGCGCGGGCAGCAGGGAAAACCACTTTAGGGAGATTGTTAGCTCAACAGTTAGGTTACTCATTTATTGATACTGATGCTTATTTACAACAAATTGCCCATGCCAGCATAGCACAACTAGTAGAAACAGAAGGCTGGGATAACTTTAGAATACGTGAAAGTAAAGTACTACAAGAGATAACCAAACCTAAACGAGTTATCGCAACTGGTGGTGGTATAGTATTGGCACAACAAAACCGAATATGGATGCAACAACATGGTACTGTCTTTTTCCTTTCCGTGCCATTATCACAGTTAGCCGCACGTTTAATGCGCGATCCTAATCTGGATCAACGTCCATCACTAACAGGTCAATCTATTATTGAAGAATTAGAAAAAATCCATGAGGAGCGACAACCACTTTATCACCAAGTGGCCCACCATGTGATTGATGGCTCATTAGCGCCCAATCAAATTGTCACTGAAATAATCCATCGTTTTACTCATGACTGATAGATATCAAACATTACTTAATAAAAGCATTCAGTTGAAGTGTAATGATAATAGTTCCCTAATTGCTAATAAGATTTGTTTTACCTATCTTATATTTTTCTTACAGTAGAATAGGCTCTGGACATATTCAAATAACAGCGCTCACAGAATAAATAATAAAAAAGCCGATTACATAAATAATCGGCTTACTAATACTTATTCACTAAAATGAGCTATTATTTCACACGAGAAACATATTCACCAGAACGCGTATCGACTTTTACTACTTCACCTGTTTGCACAAATAAAGGAACACGTACAACCGCTCCGGTCGCTAACGTCGCAGGTTTCCCGCCCGTTCCAGCCGTATCACCTTTTAAGCCTGGATCCGTTTCAACAATTTCTAATTCAACAAAGTTTGGTGGTGTCACAGAAATAGGTTGACCATTCCATAAAGTTAAAATACATTCTGCTTGTTCAACTAACCATTTAGCATTATCGCCTACCGCTTTTGCATCAGCTGATAATTGCTCAAACGTTTCGTTATTCATAAAATGCCAAAACTCACCATCAGTATAAAGATAAGTTAAATTCATATCCATTACATCAGCAGCATCGACAGAATCACCAGATTTAAAGGTCTTTTCGACCATTTTTCCAGATAATAATTTACGAATTTTGACTCGGTTTATCGCTTGACCTTTACCTGGTTTATAAAATTCATTTTCCACAATAACGCAAGGTTCTCCATCTTGCATTATTTTCAGGCCTGCTTTAAACTCATTAGTACTAAACGTCGCCATGAGAAATCCTTAAAAATTCAGTTAACCAAAAATGAGTCGCATTATACAGCAAATTGAGCAAGTTCCAAATAAAGAAGCCTGGATTTTACAGTTAGCTAATGTTATTACTGACCCACAAAAATTATTGGCAATGTTGGCGTTAGATCCAACGTTACTGACCACAAATGCTAACTTAGCCAGAAAACAATTTGCGCTGCGCGTACCTCAATCTTTTATTCAACGAATGCGAAAAGGTGATCCGAATGATCCCCTGCTTTTACAAGTTCTACATAGCGAAAAAGAATTAGTCCAACAAGACGGATTCAGCCACGATCCTCTGCAAGAGCAGAATAATTCAATTCCAGGATTATTGCATAAATATAAAAATAGAGCCTTATTTATCACAAAAACCAATTGTGCTATTAATTGTCGCTACTGCTTCCGTCGTCATTTCCCTTATCTACAAAATCAAGGAAATAAACAAAATTGGCTAAAAGCGCTAGCCTATATTGCTAACCATCCTGAATTGGATGAAATTATTTTATCTGGCGGCGATCCCTTAATGGCTAAAGATCACGAATTAAAATGGTTAATTGAAAAACTTGAAGCGATTCCTCATATAAAACGCTTACGTATTCATACTAGACTAGCTGTAGTGATTCCTGAGCGTATCACCGCTCATCTCTGCCAGCTATTAGCCCAAAGTCGCTTACAGATGATCATGGTGACTCATATTAATCATGCGAATGAAATAGATCAGCAAGTTGAATCAGCCATGTTACAACTCAAACAACACGGAGTGACTTTACTAAACCAAAGTGTGCTATTAAAAAATATTAATGACAATGCCATCACCTTAATGAACTTAAGCAATCGCTTATTTGACAGCGGGATTCTCCCTTACTACCTGCATGTATTAGATAAAGTACAAGGGGCAGCACACTTTATGGTCGACGATACCACTGCTTATCAAATTATGCGCGAACTGGAAACAAAAGTGTCTGGTTACTTACTCCCTAAGCTTATTAGAGAAATTGGCGGTGAAAAAAGTAAGACCATTTTAAATTATCATTAGCTATCAATATCAGAAAATTTTTATAAATAAAATCAATCTATGATCAATACGACAGCATAACCATTTTATTATAGATTATTGATAACGACGAGTATAACGAAATACTCTTTATAAATATCGCTAATAAATATTTAAGCAAGCTAGCACGGATAAAATTTATTAATAAAACGCTTAACTTTAACTAATCTGATTAACTAATCACCAAAACATCTATTTTTTAATCGAACAAACCACATTTGGACATAAATAGCGTAAAAAAGTATTGACGAAATCAACGCCATCGTGTTTAATATGCACCATTGTTGCCCGGATAGCTCAGTCGGTAGAGCAGGGGATTGAAAATCCCCGTGTCCTTGGTTCGATTCCGAGTCCGGGCACCAATCACCAAATTCTAGGACCTGTTTATAGCAGTTTTTCATGCCTAAATCTTTTTCATATAAGACTTGGATTATTCTACTATTCAATTGAAATAACCTAATGTCGATCATAATTATGGATTCAAATATAGATATCACTGATTTGATAATAGTACATTGGCCATAATAAAAAGGAGCTTTAGCTCTTTTATTTTCTTTTTAGTGACTAAACATGATTGCTTGATATTATCATTGCAGTTAGATAAGTTTGGCTTCTACAATATCCAAATTATTGTCATTATTTTCTGGCGATATATCTTTCAAGATGTTAATGCTATTTTTAATAATCTTATTATTTTTTGCTTTATTTCAAGTTTAAAATGTTTTTATGTTTAGCTTGCTTATGTTTTAATTTATATTAACTAATAACATATGTAATGATTTCTAAATCTAACCCAGCATATAGAAATAACCACTCACAGCAAATAAAATGGTTGATAATAATTTGTTCTAATTCACTCTTGCATTTCCTACATATAACGACCGCTATAACAAAAAAATTGATTAAAAACTAATTACGACTAAATCAATCATAAAATCTACAAAACAGTCTTATAGCCCTAACTTAACTTTTACCTGATATTGGTTAATAGATTAAAAATAAAAAAATCTTGCAATGTATAAAAAAAAGTGTATTTTACTTGGCTCAAATGGATAACTTTACTCGATTATCCTTAGCAATGACTAATATAGATTTAAATAAGCATAATAATTAACTAGTTAAACAATACCCATTAAGCGGCTCTACTTGTTATTTAGCAATAAATTATTGAATCAGAAAAAGGTTTATTCACCATAAGCATTATGTTTATTCATATCA
>NZ_AWGA01000125.1 GCF_000471645.3 Candidatus Schmidhempelia bombi str. Bimp
AAGTTTATGGTTGAGACTAGCTAAGCCCTATTCTGGTGAGACTTACGGCTTTCACTTCCCATTAATTAACGGGACAGAGGTCGCTATTGCATTTACCGACGGCAATCCTAATCGTCCTTACATTGCCCATGCTATGCACGACAGCAACCATGCCGACCCTGTCTCAACGGCAAATAAACACTATAATGTCATTCGTACTCCAGCTAACAATAAGCTGCGCATGAATGACAAACGCGGTCAGGAGCATATTAAGCTGGCAACGGAATACGGTAAAACGCAATTAAATCTGGGGCATGCTGTCAATAGCCAAAAATCAAAACGTGGTGAAGGTTTCGAATTGCGTACTGATGACTGGGGGGTAATTCGCGCAGGGAAAGGCATTTATGTTACTTCATACAAAAGAGAAGGTGATGAGGGGGTAAAAAAAGCGAGTCTAGATGCGGATGAAACAGTTTCATTATTAGAAGCAGGATTAAGTGTATCCCAACGGTTATCCGAGCGCTCAGATAGTCACCGAGCAGGAAAGCTCAAAGGGGTAGAGAGTTTTAATCTATTTGTACAATATACCGCTTCTGAAGCTGAAAGTCGTTTATCCTTTACCCAGCCGAGTATGGTGTTATCTAGCCCTAAAGGCATAGCCACAGTGACACCAGATAACATTTATCATTATGCTGAGCAAAATATATTATTAGCAAGTAAAAATGAGACTAATATTGCTGCAAATCAATCTATCCATATGAGTGCTGGTAATGAATATAGTGTACTTGCTAAACAAGATATCAAACTGTTTAGTGGTGAAGCCAAAGTTCAGCTACAAGCACATAATGGCGATATTGAAATCATTGCCGATAAAACGCTTAAAGTCATTAGTAATGATGACAAAATTGATATTAATGCTAAAAAAGAGATTACTATCGCTTGTGGCGGCGCTTATATTCGTATAGCGAATGGCAATATTGAACTTTATGCACCAGGCTTAATCAAACAGGGCGCACAGGGATTTCCATTTTCTGGACCAAAAGAGATGCAGCCAACACTTTATTCCTTTCCCGAACAGCAGCCACAAAAACCTTATCTTAAACAATTTCTTTTACTAGAGGAAGGAAGCGATCAGCCCATTATCAATCGGGAATATCAAATATTAAATAAAGCTAATCAGGTCATTGCCGAAGGCAAAACCGATGCACAGGGAAAAACAGAAATAGTCAACACTGGCTATGAAGAATCCGAAGTGATATTTAGATATAAAAAAGATTAGAGGATATAGCTATGCCTTCTTGGAGAACAATACAATCAATGACTTTTCCCTCTCAATCATCAAAAGTTACCACAAAAGTTAAGGAGGGCGCGAGGAAATTAGACAAGATTTTAATACGGAGAATACCTGTTAATTTGCGGGGCTTTGAAGTTGGGCATTTTTGGATTGAATTTTTGCATGAAGATGAAAATGAGATAGATGAGTCAATGAAAGCCTTTCGCCGAATTCGAAAAAAAGAAAGAGATATTGTGAATGAAAGGGGGAAACCCCTAAAAATAGCGACCAAAGCCAATGGTTTTCGTGAAAGTTATGGTTGGTATCCTGTTGAAACTCCTTTCCAACCCCTTAATATATTTAATAAGCAATTAATTATTTCCAGTGCAGGAACGTTAAATGGTGATCATCATAAAAGGAGAGAAAAAGATTATAAGGAAGAACTGACAGAATTAACCCCTACACAAGATAGGAATGCAGGTCGAAAAACGGTTAATAATGACCACTCTAGCCGCGCTTTTGACCCACATCAAAATGGTCATCATCATCCTGAAAATATTAAATTTACTACTAATCCTTATGTCCTGCCAGGCGATAAACGGTCGGATGAGGAGATATTTAATGATATTAGAACATTTGTAAAGCAATTTGATGAAAAGAAACAAGAATGGAGTTGGAGGAATGACAATTATAAGGAAACTAATTGTCATACGCTTTTATTTTTATTATTAGCTCATTGTAATTTGGCAGATCCGGATTGTATCGGAATGGGGCTAGATGAGCATTTTAAAAGTTATAAAACTTCTTTAGATAGTTTGAATAAATCTAAAGTTAATAAACAACTCCAAGAAAGAATGGTATTAATGAAAAAATTATTAGATATATCCCTAAAAGCGAAGTCAATGAAATAAGAATAATAAACTCAAATTAAAAAAAGAGACGAAAGTGATATGAAAAAATTTTTCGAAATATGTTTTATCTTTTTTTTATTATGCACAGGCGTAGCTCAACATGTTCTAGCAGAGGTAAATATGAGTAACCAACAAATAGCAATAATCAAAAAATTAAAGGCGCAAGACATTAAGCCAAATAAAGTCTATTTTCAAGATGAGTTTGCGCTTTTTATTGCTAATGAACATAGTTATCCTGAAGAAGATTTATTTTTATCACAAGAGGATTTAGAAGATAATCAGAGAATGTATACCACGGCGGTTCAGAATATTTCACAGATAAAGTTAAATGATAATTATCAATATAGTGAAATATGGCAGCGTAAACGTAATATTATTGAAATATTATATCCGACGGATGCTTTTCAGTCGTTAGAAGATGGCGTTTATTTCTATACGTTAGATGAGCATAAACAATTACATCAACATGCTTCATTTAAAGAAGTTTTTAAATTGCCTTGTTATTTACGTGTTGAAAAAAAACAGGGGATTGTGGTCAGTATTCAAAAAAGACCATTATCAACAATTAATCATTATATTTATCATTATTGGCCAAGTAATAATTTAATAAAACAGATTGAAATATCGTTATACGATAATGATTATAATGCTATTTTCTCTTCAGTGGTATATTTTGATGAAGTAACAGGAAAAATGACTAAAACAACTAGCAAGAATATTAAAACAGGTCGTTCTTCCATTGAGACTAATATTGAAAAAAATGGTATTTATAGTATTGAAGAATATTTTGATAAACAAGGTGTTAAAACAAATCGTGTGACTCGTTATGAAAATTCATTCGTTCGTGTAAAAAACGAGGTATTAAATGAACAAGGTAACGTCATTAAGACTAAAAGTTGGGAGCCAGAAGAGATCCTTGATCCTGAAAAAGATTTAGACGAACCTTATCCTTACAATGAATTAATGATGAATATCGAGGAAAGTAATACGGTGTTACAAAATAAACTATTTAGGCAAGGATTAGGAGATAGTCCTAAATATGATAAAGAAGCGATTAATCGGGTAAAATATCTAGGCATTCAGCCACATCAAGTCTATTATCATAAATTGCCGTTTCCTGCTTTTATGGTGGAGCGTTATAAAAACTTCCCGCATCAAGCGCCATTAACCTTAATAGAAGCTGAAAATCAATCGCCACGTGATAAATACAGTGATTTGATTCAGGTGGAAATAGGGGAGAATCATCAGTATAAAAAAATTATTAAAACCAAATGGCAGCAATCCGCTATATCCTTACCGTTAGCGCCGTTTAAGGGATTAGAGAATGGCGTTTATTTTTATACAATGGACGATAAAAAACAATTAACACCCTTAGCGAATGTCGAGCAGGCAGTGAGTTTACCTACTTATATCCGTGTTGAAAAAGTGATGGGGAAAGTCGTCTCTATCTTACAAAAAACACGAGTGCAGTGGCTGACTAACGAATTCGACTACAAAAAAAGTGCGCCAATTCGCAGCAAGTTAACCGTTATTGAAAGCCATTTAGTACCAAATTTAGTGATAGAAACGGAGTTTGAAAAAGGCAGCTATTTACCCCTAAAACAAGTCGTCAAAAATGCCCAAGGAATAACTATCAGAACATTTATTATGACGAAAAAGAGAGATCTTATCGCGATCTTAGAAAGATTTAATGACCAAGGAATTAAGACTAATCATATTGAACTATTTGAAGATGGGCAGGGTGGGTATCTCAAAAATCAACACCTTGATAGCAACGGTAATATCTTACTCACCACCGATGAATTTGAGGACAAAAATAATCCGCAACTCTATGATAATTTACCATTTAATCCCGATGGTTTTGAAACGATTCTATTTGAACATGTTGATTAGGTAGTCAGTTTTAGCTATGAACAAGTGCAGAGTGGTATTTAGATATAAAAAAGATTAGAGGATATAGCTATGTCTTGGGCAACGATAAAATCACTCACCCAACGCGCTCAATCATCAAAAGTTACCACAAAAGTTAAGGAGGGCGCGAGGAGATTAGATAAGATTTTAATACGGAGAATCCCCGTTAATTTGTTGACCTTTAATGTTGGGCATTTTTGGATTGAATTTTTGCATGAAGATGAAAATGAAATAGATGAGTCAATGAAAGCTATTCGCCAACAAGGATTAAAAGAAAGAGATATTGTGAGTGAAAAGGGAGTTCCTCGACAAATATCGACTAAAGCTAATGGTTTTCGGGAGAGTTATGGTTGGTATCCAGTTGGAACCCCTTTCCGCCCCCTTAATATATTTTATAACAAATTAATTATTTCCAGTGATGGGACGTTAAATGGCGACCATGAAAAAAGGAGAGAAAAAGATTATAAGGAAGAACTGACAGAATTAACCCCTACACAAGATAGGAATGCAGGTCGAAAAACGGTTAATAATGACCACTCTAGCCGTGCTTTTGACCCGCATCAAAATGGTCATCATCATCCTGAAAAAATTGATTTTACTACTAATCCTTATGTCCTGCCAGATGATGAACGTACAGATGAGGAAATATTTAATGATATTAGAACATTTGCAGAGGAATTTGATAAAACGACAGAAGAGTGGAGTTGGTGGTATGACAGTTACAGGGAAACCAATTGCCATACACTTTTATTTTTATTATTAGCTCATTGTAATCTAGCAGATCCGGATTGTATCGGAATGGAGCTAGATGAACATTTTAAACATTATAAAAAGTCTTTAGATAAAATTATTAAAAGTTCCTGTGATGATAGAACTCCAAAAAGGAAACAATTAATAAAAAAATTATTAGACATATCTAAAAAAGCGAAAGCAATAGAACAAGGATAAAAAATTAAAAAGGAGACAAAGGTGATATGAAAAATTTAGTCAGAATATGTTTTATCTTTTTCTTATTATGTATAGGAATGGTTCAATATAGCTTCGCGGAGATAAAGATGAATAATCAACAAACACAATTAATAAAAAAATTAAAAGCACAAGGTATTGTGCCAAATAATATCTATTTTCAACATGATTTTAGTCTTTTTTTCGAGGATGAAGATAGCTACCCTAAAGAAGATTTATTTTTTTCACTTATAGGTCTAGAAAACAATCGAAGAATGTATAGCATGGCGATTCAAGATATTTCTCAAATAAAGTTAAATGATAATTATCAATATAATGAAGTATGGCAGCGTAAACGCAATATTATTGAAATATTATATCCGACAGACTCTTTTCAGTCACTAGAGGATGGTGTTTATTTTTACACATTAAACGAGAATAAGCAATTACATCAGCATGCTTCATTCGACGACGTATTCGAATTACCTTGTTATTTACGGGTTGAAAAAAAACACGGGATTGTGATCAGTATTCAAAAAAGACCATTATCAGAAATTAATCATTATACTTATGATTATTGGCCAAATAATAAGTTAAAACAGCTTAAAACAGAATTATATGATAATGAACATAATGTTGTTTACTCTGCAGTAGTCTCTTTTGATAAAATAAAAGGCAAAATGCTCAAAGTGATTAGAAAAAATATAAAAACGGGAAATTATGTTATTGGAACTTATATCCGAAAAAACGGTATTTATGCAATTGACGAGTATTTTGATAAACAAGGCATTAAAACAAATCATGTGACTCGTTATGAAAATTCACTGTCGCGTGTAAAAAATGAGGTATTAAATAAACAGGGTAAAGTTATTAAAACTAAAAGTCACGAGCCTGAATTATTTGATTTCGAAAAAGATTTAGACGAACCTTATCCTTACAATAAATTAATGATGAATGTCGAGAAAAGTAATACGCTGTTCAAAGCTGAAATGTTTAAGCAAGGATTAGGAGATAGTCCTAAATACGATAAAGAAGCAACTGACCGCGTAAACTATTTAGGTATTCAGCCACATCAAGTCTATTATCATAAATTGCCGTTTCCTGCTTTTATGGTGGAGCGTTATAAAAACTTCCCGCATCAAGCGCCATTAACCTTAATAGAAGCTGAAAATCAATCGCCACGTGATAAATACAGTGATTTGATTCAGGTGGAAATAGGGGAGAATCATCAGTATAAAAAAATTATTAAAACCAAATGGCAGCAATCCGCTATATCCTTACCGTTAGCGCCGTTTAAGGGATTAGAGAATGGCGTTTATTTTTATACAATGAACGATAAAAAACAATTAACACCCTTAGCGAATGTCGAGCAGGCAGTGAGTTTACCTGCTTATATCCGTGTTGAAAAAGTGATGGGGAAAGTCGTCTCTATCTTACAAAAAACACGAGTGCAGTGGCTGACTAATGAATTCGACTACAAAAAAAGTGCGCCAATTCGCAGCAAGTTAACCGTTATTGAAAGCCACTTAGTACCAAATTTAGTGATAGAAACGGAGTTTGAAAAAGGCAGCTATTTACCCCTAAAACAAGTCGTCAAAAATGCCCAAGGAATAACTATCAGAACATTTATTATGACGAAAAAGAGAGATCTTATCGCGATCTTAGAAAGATTTAATGACCAAGGAATTAAGACTAATCATATTGAACTATTTGAAGATGGGCAGGGTGGGTATCTCAAAAATCAACACCTTGATAGCAACGGTAATATCTTACTCACCACCGATGAATTTGAGGACAAAAATAATCCGCAACTCTATGATAATTTACCATTTAATCCCGATGGTTTTGAAACGATTCTATTTGAACATGTTGATTAGGTAGTCAGTTTTAGCTATGAACAAGTGCAGAGTGGTATTTAGATATAAAAAAGATTAGAGGATATAGCTATGTCTTGGGCAACGATAAAATCACTCACCCAACGCGCTCAATCATCAAAAGTTACCACAAAAGTTAAGGAGGGCGCGAGGAGATTAGATAAGATTTTAATACGGAGAATCCCCGTTAATTTGTTGACCTTTAATGTTGGGCATTTTTGGATTGAATTTTTGCATGAAGATGAAAATGAAATAGATGAGTCAATGAAAGCTATTCGCCAACAAGGATTAAAAGAAAGAGATATTGTGAGTGAAAAGGGAGTTCCTCGACAAATATCGACTAAAGCTAATGGTTTTCGGGAGAGTTATGGTTGGTATCCAGTTGGAACCCCTTTCCGCCCCCTTAATATATTTTATAACAAATTAATTATTTCCAGTGATGGGACGTTAAATGGCGACCATGAAAAAAGGAGAGAAAAAGATTATAAGGAAGAACTGACAGAATTAACCCCTACACAAGATAGGAATGCAGGTCGAAAAACGGTTAATAATGACCACTCTAGCCGTGCTTTTGACCCGCATCAAAATGGTCATCATCATCCTGAAAAAATTGATTTTACTACTAATCCTTATGTCCTGCCAGATGATGAACGTACAGATGAGGAAATATTTAATGATATTAGAACATTTGCAGAGGAATTTGATAAAACGACAGAAGAGTGGAGTTGGTGGTATGACAGTTACAGGGAAACCAATTGCCATACACTTTTATTTTTATTATTAGCTCATTGTAATCTAGCAGATCCGGATTGTATCGGAATGGAGCTAGATGAACATTTTAAACATTATAAAAAGTCTTTAGATAAAATTATTAAAAGTTCCTGTGATGATAGAACTCCAAAAAGGAAACAATTAATAAAAAAATTATTAGACATATCTAAAAAAGCGAAAGCAATAGAACAAGGATAAAAAATTAAAAAGGAGACAAAGGTGATATGAAAAATTTAGTCAGAATATGTTTTATCTTTTTCTTATTATGTATAGGAATGGTTCAATATAGCTTCGCGGAGATAAAGATGAATAATCAACAAACACAATTAATAAAAAAATTAAAAGCACAAGGTATTGTGCCAAATAATATCTATTTTCAACATGATTTTAGTCTTTTTTTCGAGGATGAAGATAGCTACCCTAAAGAAGATTTATTTTTTTCACTTATAGGTCTAGAAAACAATCGAAGAATGTATAGCATGGCGATTCAAGATATTTCTCAAATAAAGTTAAATGATAATTATCAATATAATGAAGTATGGCAGCGTAAACGCAATATTATTGAAATATTATATCCGACAGACTCTTTTCAGTCACTAGAGGATGGTGTTTATTTTTACACATTAAACGAGAATAAGCAATTACATCAGCATGCTTCATTCGACGACGTATTCGAATTACCTTGTTATTTACGGGTTGAAAAAAAACACGGGATTGTGATCAGTATTCAAAAAAGACCATTATCAGAAATTAATCATTATACTTATGATTATTGGCCAAATAATAAGTTAAAACAGCTTAAAACAGAATTATATGATAATGAACATAATGTTGTTTACTCTGCAGTAGTCTCTTTTGATAAAATAAAAGGCAAAATGCTCAAAGTGATTAGAAAAAATATAAAAACGGGAAATTATGTTATTGGAACTTATATCCGAAAAAACGGTATTTATGCAATTGACGAGTATTTTGATAAACAAGGCATTAAAACAAATCATGTGACTCGTTATGAAAATTCACTGTCGCGTGTAAAAAATGAGGTATTAAATAAACAGGGTAAAGTTATTAAAACTAAAAGTCACGAGCCTGAATTATTTGATTTCGAAAAAGATTTAGACGAACCTTATCCTTACAATAAATTAATGATGAATGTCGAGAAAAGTAATACGCTGTTCAAAGCTGAAATGTTTAAGCAAGGATTAGGAGATAGTCCTAAATACGATAAAGAAGCAACTGACCGCGTAAACTATTTAGGTATTCAGCCACATCAAGTCTATTATCATAAATTGCCGTTTCCTGCTTTTATGGTGGAGCGTTATAAAAACTTCCCGCATCAAGCGCCATTAACCTTAATAGAAGCTGAAAATCAATCGCCACGTGATAAATACAGTGATTTGATTCAGGTGGAAATAGGGGAGAATCATCAGTATAAAAAAATTATTAAAACCAAATGGCAGCAATCCGCTATATCCTTACCGTTAGCGCCGTTTAAGGGATTAGAGAATGGCGTTTATTTTTATACAATGAACGATAAAAAACAATTAACACCCTTAGCGAATGTCGAGCAGGCAGTGAGTTTACCTGCTTATATCCGTGTTGAAAAAGTGATGGGGAAAGTCGTCTCTATCTTACAAAAAACACGAGTGCAGTGGCTGACTAATGAATTCGACTACAAAAAAAGTGCGCCAATTCGCAGCAAGTTAACCGTTATTGAAAGCCACTTAGTACCAAATTTAGTGATAGAAACGGAGTTTGAAAAAGGCAGCTATTTACCCCTAAAACAAGTCGTCAAAAATGCCCAAGGAATAACTATCAGAACATTTATTATGACGAAAAAGAGAGATCTTATCGCGATCTTAGAAAGATTTAATGACCAAGGAATTAAGACTAATCATATTGAACTATTTGAAGATGGGCAGGGTGGGTATCTCAAAAATCAACACCTTGATAGCAACGGTAATATCTTACTCACCACCGATGAATTTGAGGACAAAAATAATCCGCAACTCTATGATAATTTACCATTTAATCCCGATGGTTTTGAAACGATTCTATTTGAACATGTTGATTAGGTAGTCAGTTTTAGCTATGAACAAGTGCAGAGTGGTATTTAGATATAAAAAAGATTAGAGGATATAGCTATGTCTTGGGCAACGATAAAATCACTCACCCAACGCGCTCAATCATCAAAAGTTACCACAAAAGTTAAGGAGGGCGCGAGGAGATTAGATAAGATTTTAATACGGAGAATCCCCGTTAATTTGTTGACCTTTAATGTTGGGCATTTTTGGATTGAATTTTTGCATGAAGATGAAAATGAAATAGATGAGTCAATGAAAGCTATTCGCCAACAAGGATTAAAAGAAAGAGATATTGTGAGTGAAAAGGGAGTTCCTCGACAAATATCGACTAAAGCTAATGGTTTTCGGGAGAGTTATGGTTGGTATCCAGTTGGAACCCCTTTCCGCCCCCTTAATATATTTTATAACAAATTAATTATTTCCAGTGATGGGACGTTAAATGGCGACCATGAAAAAAGGAGAGAAAAAGATTATAAGGAAGAACTGACAGAATTAACCCCTACACAAGATAGGAATGCAGGTCGAAAAACGGTTAATAATGACCACTCTAGCCGTGCTTTTGACCCGCATCAAAATGGTCATCATCATCCTGAAAAAATTGATTTTACTACTAATCCTTATGTCCTGCCAGATGATGAACGTACAGATGAGGAAATATTTAATGATATTAGAACATTTGCAGAGGAATTTGATAAAACGACAGAAGAGTGGAGTTGGTGGTATGACAGTTACAGGGAAACCAATTGCCATACACTTTTATTTTTATTATTAGCTCATTGTAATCTAGCAGATCCGGATTGTATCGGAATGGAGCTAGATGAACATTTTAAACATTATAAAAAGTCTTTAGATAAAATTATTAAAAGTTCCTGTGATGATAGAACTCCAAAAAGGAAACAATTAATAAAAAAATTATTAGACATATCTAAAAAAGCGAAAGCAATAGAACAAGGATAAAAAATTAAAAAGGAGACAAAGGTGATATGAAAAATTTAGTCAGAATATGTTTTATCTTTTTCTTATTATGTATAGGAATGGTTCAATATAGCTTCGCGGAGATAAAGATGAATAATCAACAAACACAATTAATAAAAAAATTAAAAGCACAAGGTATTGTGCCAAATAATATCTATTTTCAACATGATTTTAGTCTTTTTTTCGAGGATGAAGATAGCTACCCTAAAGAAGATTTATTTTTTTCACTTATAGGTCTAGAAAACAATCGAAGAATGTATAGCATGGCGATTCAAGATATTTCTCAAATAAAGTTAAATGATAATTATCAATATAATGAAGTATGGCAGCGTAAACGCAATATTATTGAAATATTATATCCGACAGACTCTTTTCAGTCACTAGAGGATGGTGTTTATTTTTACACATTAAACGAGAATAAGCAATTACATCAGCATGCTTCATTCGACGACGTATTCGAATTACCTTGTTATTTACGGGTTGAAAAAAAACACGGGATTGTGATCAGTATTCAAAAAAGACCATTATCAGAAATTAATCATTATACTTATGATTATTGGCCAAATAATAAGTTAAAACAGCTTAAAACAGAATTATATGATAATGAACATAATGTTGTTTACTCTGCAGTAGTCTCTTTTGATAAAATAAAAGGCAAAATGCTCAAAGTGATTAGAAAAAATATAAAAACGGGAAATTATGTTATTGGAACTTATATCCGAAAAAACGGTATTTATGCAATTGACGAGTATTTTGATAAACAAGGCATTAAAACAAATCATGTGACTCGTTATGAAAATTCACTGTCGCGTGTAAAAAATGAGGTATTAAATAAACAGGGTAAAGTTATTAAAACTAAAAGTCACGAGCCTGAATTATTTGATTTCGAAAAAGATTTAGACGAACCTTATCCTTACAATAAATTAATGATGAATGTCGAGAAAAGTAATACGCTGTTCAAAGATGAAATGTTTAAGCAAGGATTAGGAGATAGTCCTAAATATGATAAAGAAGCGATTAATCGGGTAAAATATCTAGGCATTCAGCCACATCAAGTCTATTATCATAAATTGCCGTTTCCTGCTTTTATGGTGGAGCGTTATAAAAACTTCCCGCATCAAGCGCCATTAACCTTAATAGAAGCTGAAAATCAATCGCCACGTGATAAATACAGTGATTTGATTCAGGTGGAAATAGGGGAGAATCATCAGTATAAAAAAATTATTAAAACCAAATGGCAGCAATCCGCTATATCCTTACCGTTAGCGCCGTTTAAGGGATTAGAGAATGGCGTTTATTTTTATACAATGGACGATAAAAAACAATTAACACCCTTAGCGAATGTCGAGCAGGCAGTGAGTTTACCTACTTATATCCGTGTTGAAAAAGTGATGGGGAAAGTCGTCTCTATCTTACAAAAAACACGAG
Organism: Candidatus Schmidhempelia bombi str. Bimp; assembly: GCF_000471645.3. Taxonomy (GTDB): domain Bacteria; phylum Pseudomonadota; class Gammaproteobacteria; order Enterobacterales; family Orbaceae; genus Utexia; species Utexia bombi. The sequence goes on from NZ_AWGA01000125.1 coordinate 12,149, forward strand.
TGCAGTGGCTGACTAACGAATTCGACTACAAAAAAAGTGCGCCAATTCGCAGCAAGTTAACCGTTATTGAAAGCCATTTAGTACCAAATTTAGTGATAGAAACGGAGTTTGAAAAAGGCAGCTATTTACCCCTAAAACAAGTCGTCAAAAATGCCCAAGGAATAACTATCAGAACATTTATTATGACGAAAAAGAGAGATCTTATCGCGATCTTAGAAAGATTTAATGACCAAGGAATTAAGACTAATCATATTGAACTATTTGAAGATGGGCAGGGTGGGTATCTCAAAAATCAACACCTTGATAGCAACGGTAATATCTTACTCACCACCGATGAATTTGAGGACAAAAATAATCCGCAACTCTATGATAATTTACCATTTAATCCCGATGGTTTTGAAACGATTCTATTTGAACATGTTGATTAGGTAGTCAGTTTTAGCTATGAACAAGTGCAGAGTGGTATTTAGATATAAAAAAGATTAGAGGATATAGCTATGTCTTGGGCAACGATAAAATCACTCACCCAACGCGCTCAATCATCAAAAGTTACCACAAAAGTTGAGAAGGGAGTGAGGAGATTAGACAAGATTTTAATCCGAAGAGTCCCGGTTGATTTATTGACCTTTGATGTTGGGCATTTTTGGATTGAATTTTTGCATGAGGATGAAAATGAAATAGATAAGTCAATGCAAACTATTCGCCAAAAGCAGCTAAAAGAAAGAGATATCGTAGATGAAAATGGAGCCCCTCGACAAATATCGACTAAAGCTAATGGTTTTCGCGAGAGCTATGGTTGGTATCCAGCTAAATTGTCTTTGCATCCCCTAAACATATTTGTCAATAAAATAATTGTTGCCAGTGATGGGATATTAAATGGCGACCATAAAAAAAGGCGAGAAAAAGATTATGAACAAGAACTAACAGAATTAACGCCGACAAAAGATAGAACCGCAGGTCGCAAAACTGGTAATAATGATCTCTCTAGCCGAGCGTTTGACCCCTACCAAAATAGACATCATCATCCTGAAAAAATCAAATTTACTACTTTCCCTTATGTGCTGCCAGGGGATCAACGAACAGATGAAGAGATATTTAATGATATTAAAACATTTGCAGCGGAATTTGATAAAACGACAGAGGATTGGAGTTGGTGGTTTGACAGTTATAAGGAAACCAATTGCCATACACTTTTATTTTTATTATTAGCTTATTGTAATCTGGCAGATCCAGATTGCATAGGAATAGAGAGAGATAGGCATTTTATACGTTATAAAGCTTCTTTAGACAAACAAACTAATGATGCAGATGATAAGAGAATAGCAAGAAGAAAAAAATTGATAGAAAAATTATTAGATATATCAAAAAAAGCGAAGATGGTAAGCGATGGATAGCATACTTAATAAAAAGGAGGCGCAGGTGATATGAAAAATCTAGTCAGACGATGTTTTATCTTTTTCTTATTATATACAGGTGCAGTTCAATATGTATTAGCAGAGGTAAACATGAATTTCCAACAAACGCAATTAATAAAAAGATTGAAAGCTCAAGGCATTGCGCCAAATAAGGTCTATTTTCAACATGATTTTACTCTCTTTCTTGAGAATGAAGATAGTTATCCTGATAAAGATTTATTTTTATCACAAGAAGGTCTAGAAGACCATCGAAGAATGTATACCATAGCATCTCAAAATATTTCTCAGGTAACGTTAAATGATAACTATCAATATAGTGAAATATGGCAGCGTAAACGTAATATTATTGAAATATTATATCCGACGGATGCTTTTCAGCCGTTAGAAGATGGCGTTTATTTTTATACATTAGATAACAATAAGCAATTATATCGACATTCTTCATTTGAAGAAGTCTATGAATTACCTTGCTATTTACGAGTTGAAAAAAAACATGGCATTGTGGTCAGTATCCAAAAAAGACCATTATCAACAATTAATCATTATACTTATGATTATTGGTCAAATAATAATTTAAAACAGCTTAATATAGAATTATATGATAATGAGCATAATGTTGTTTATTCCTCTGTCGTCTCTTTTAATGAAAAAGGAGAGACGAACAAATCGATTAGAAAAAATATAAAATCAGGGAATTATGTCATTAGAACTTATATCGAAAAAGATGGTGTTTACGCAATTGACGAGTATTTTGATAAACAAGGGATTAAAACAAATCATGTGACTCGTTATGAGGGATCATTGGTTCGTGTAAAAAATGAGGTATTAAATAAACAGGGTAAAGTCATTAAAACTAAAAGTAGCGAACCTGAATTATTTGATTTCGAAAAAGATTTAGACGAGCCTTATCCTTACAATGAATTAATGATGAATGTCGAGAAAAGTAATACGCTGTTCAAAGCTGAAATGTTTAAGCAAGGATTAGGAGATAGTCCTAAATACGATAAAGAAGCAACTGACCGCGTAAACTATTTAGGTATTCAGCCACATCAAGTCTATTATCATAAATTGCCGTTTCCTGCTTTTATGGTGGAGCGTTATAAAAACTTCCCGCATCAAGCGCCATTAACCTTAATAGAAGCTGAAAATCAATCGCCACGTGATAAATACAGTGATTTGATTCAGGTGGAAATAGGGGAGAATCATCAGTATAAAAAAATTATTAAAACCAAATGGCAGCAATCCGCTATATCCTTACCGTTAGCGCCGTTTAAGGGATTAGAGAATGGCGTTTATTTTTATACAATGAACGATAAAAAACAATTAACACCCTTAGCGAATGTCGAGCAGGCAGTGAGTTTACCTGCTTATATCCGTGTTGAAAAAGTGATGGGGAAAGTCGTCTCTATCTTACAAAAAACACGAGTGCAGTGGCTGACTAACGAATTCGACTACAAAAAAAGTGCGCCAATTCGCAGCAAGTTAACCGTTATTGAAAGCCATTTAGTACCAAATTTAGTGATAGAAACGGAGTTTGAAAAAGGCAGCTATTTACCCCTAAAACAAGTCGTCAAAAATGCCCAAGGAATAACTATCAGAACATTTATTATGACGAAAAAGAGAGATCTTATCGCGATCTTAGAAAGATTTAATGACCAAGGAATTAAGACTAATCATATTGAACTATTTGAAGATGGGCAGGGTGGGTATCTCAAAAATCAACACCTTGATAGCAACGGTAATATCTTACTCACCACCGATGAATTTGAGGACAAAAATAATCCGCAACTCTATGATAATTTACCATTTAATCCCGATGGTTTTGAAACGATTCTATTTGAACATGTTGATTAGGTAGTCAGTTTTAGCTATGAACAAGTGCAAAGTGCTATTTAGTATAAAAAAGATTAAAGGATAGTGCTATTGAATAAACAAGGTAAAAAAGAAGGTTATTTGTGATCCTCTTTATGATAAAAAAGGCAATATCATTAAATTGACTTATGAAGTGTAGCCGTTTTATTGGCTTGCCTTCTTTTGAAGAAGTCGAGTGTTATTCAACACTTAAGATTGATACTATCAAAAAGTAAAAATAGTAAATCGTTTAGAACCAGAAAAATAAGTTATTGCTAGTCTTTTATTTTTAATTAAAAATCATCAAACTAAATAGGAATAAAACAATGAAAGGTGTAATACGATTAGGTGATCTAACCAATCATGGAGGTAAAGTGATATCCGCTTCAACAAAAATTACGGTGTTTGACAAAGGTGTGGCACGTGTCGGAGATATGGTGTTGTGCCCTATCATCGGTCATGGAGTGAATCCTATCATTGAAGGTGATGTCCAATTTACGGATGAAGGTAGACACATTGCATTTCATGGTCATAAAACAGCATGTGGTTGCGCATTAATATCCTCTTTATCTCATTTTGGTAGAAAAAGTTAATGGCTATTGATTTACGTTTATTACCTGAGCCTATTGTATTAAAAAAGGGGCTTTCTTGGGGATTTTGGCGTATGGCTTTATTGGCATTTGTGGTTATTGGGCTGATTTCTCTCTTTATTATACAGCTCACTATCCCCATCACATCCAAGTATATACTGATTGGTGTTGGTGTATCCTTTGTCAGCTGGTGTGGTGTATTCAGCCTTTGGCTATATAGTCGTGGATGCAAAGAGGTTTATGCTGAAAGTTGGAATCAACTTCGTGAACAACAAAAACAACAACTGATTGCCTTAGGGCAAAAACCCCTTTATGTGATTTATTGCCAATTAAGTTCTGAATTTGGGCAACATAATCATGCGCAGGCAATCGTCAATGGCTTATTTTCGATTGAGGCTAAACTGACTAGCTTGTCGGGCAATATTCAAAAAAACATCATTTATTCCCAGTATCCATTTAATGATTTAAAACCAAATGACTTTTATCAAAAAATTACTACGTTATTTGATGATTTACAGCCCATATTTACTATATTCAATGCTCCTATTTTTGATAGTAGCCTGAAAAATATAAGATTATTTATCGATGCTCCTATTTCGCATAAAGAGGTTCAACAAATCTGGCAAGAAAAATTTGGTGAACTAACTAAATTCCACTCTTGGCAAGTTATCGATGCCAAGTTTAGCTCTCTTTTTTTAGATAGTTGGTTAGATGATGCCCGTCATGATAATCATCTGCTATGCTGTATTAGTTTACACCTATTTCAATATCCTATCACTTACAGCGCTGAAGCAATGACAACCTTTATTTGCTTAGGCCATCAGCTACTTGCTGATAAGAAGATCCGTAACCATATACAAGAGAATAAATGGACACTCGCTGTTTTACATCGTACTGAAGAAGGAGACAATCTTGATCACGTATTAAATCAAGCAGAATTATGGGGTGGATTAAATGATAACCAACGTCAATTAGACAGATTATGGTTAAATTCCCTATCTTCGGATGCAAATGTTAACGTTTTATCCAGATATACAGATGATAGAGTGCCAATCAACAACAGTTATCAAATTAATGCACTTTTTGGTGTATCAGGTTACTGCGATTACTGGGTTACTTTAGCGCTGGCAATTGAATATACCGCATATACTAAAGATAGACAGTTAGTTATAGGAGAAAAAGATAAACGTTTTAATGCGACCGTGGTTAATACTCTATCACTATAATTAAAGAGAGATCATTATGATTAAAATGGTAATAGGTTGGATATCGATTTGTTATATTATCGCGTTTAGCTTAATCATATGGATTTGGTTTTCAGAAAGTGCCCATCTGAACACTATAGCCACCAAGATACAACATACATCGATTGTATTAATTATCCATATTATTGTCTCTTTTCTGGCGCTTGCGGTTGAGCTTACGATTAATTTATTCATTAATGATGTGCTTATTTCCAAAAGTAAACGTTGCATTGTAGAAAAATATAATCCACAGCCGCAAGCGACACAGCAAAAATTATAGGTACAACACCACTTTTAATTGATAGATATATCATCGAATACGGTAATGATGTAATAGAATCTATTGATAATCGTATTCCAAAATAACATGAATACGATTAATCTATCTTGATCTAGCCATGACCAGTTAATCATTAGCTCAAAAGGCGTATTTAAAGAGTTGAACTGATCATGTGCTATTTTCTTCCCTTTATTCATTAATTAAAATAAAGGGAACGGTTTCCGCTTAGACTTATATAGATACCGTTTAATCAAGAATAATATGCGGATAAAAACGCGATAAATCCTGTGTAATTAAACTGTGATCTTCTCGTAAACAAATACCACATGCCTGATCGTTGACTAACCAACTACCGACTAACGTATAACTCTCATTAAATTTAGGTAAAGGATGGAATTTTTGTATAATCATTCCTTCTTCACCATAAGGTCCAGTACTACTATCTATTTCCTCTCCCCCATTGATAATCTGGATATTTGCCCCTTCACGTGAAAATAACGGTTTTTTTACATAATTTAACATGGTTGGGCAATGACGATCGTCAGCAAAATAAGCAGGTAATAAATTAGGATGATTAGGAAACATTTGCCATAACATAGGTAATAATGCTTTATTTGATAAGACACTTTTCCACGCTGGCTCTAGCCATTTTACATTGGCACTCGCTAAGCTAGTGGAAAAATCCTCTCGGAACATAAATTCCCAAGGATACAGTTTAAATAAATGTGTGATCACTTGATCATCTAGGTTAGTAAATCGACCTTTTGGGCTTAAACCAATCTCATCAACATAAAGAAAATGATTATTTAAGTTAGCATCGTTAGCACAATCTTGAAAATATTGTACTGTAGCACGATCTTCATCGGTATCTTTACAACAACAAAAATGAAGCATATTAAAATTATGTTCATTTTTTAGCTGAGTAAAACGTTCAATAAGTTTATCTTGAATGCTATTAAATTGATCGGCATGTTGAGGCAATTTTCCTGCGTTTATTTGATCCTCAAACCATATCCATTGAAAAAAGGCACTTTCATACAATGAGGTTGGTGTATCGGCATTATTTTCGAGCAATTTAGCCGGACCATTTCCATCATAGGCAAAATCTAGGCGTGAATATAATGATGGTTGTTGACTACACCATGAATCATAGACAAATTGATGTACATGTGGCGGAATTTGAAATTTATTCAGTAATGCTTCATTTCTGACAACGTTATCCACTACTTCTAGGCACATTTGATGTATTTCATTTGTTGCACTTTCAATCTCTTCAATTTGCTTTAAAGAAAATTGATAGTATGCCTCTTCACACCAGTAACGTTCCCCATACATGGTATGAAAATTGAAACCATATTCTTCAGCTTTATCCTGCCAATCAGGACGTTCTTCTATTGGAAGACGAAACATAATAAATTAACCTCCATATGAACGGTAGGATGAACGAGATGAGCGATTATATAAACGATTATTTTTTTTAGAGGTTATTGAATCAGTTTTATCATCAAAATTAGGATTAGCTGCCATACGTTTAACCAATTCACCAAAACCACCACGCTTTATTGTCGAAGTCGTTTCAGGTTTAGGCGTAAAAACAGACCGATCCACTTTTATCGTTTGGTTAAAAATATTTTTACCATAACTCCGGCCAGCCGCATCAACAAATTTACCATAGGCAGGAGAATTTTGTGCTGTTGAAGTAAATATTGGCGTATAACCCAAAGGTTTTTTATTTGAAACTGGCATTAAATATCCATTCATTGATGGCATCCATTCGAAACCTCTATATCTATTGTTATTTGTCTTTATTGGTATATAATTAGTTACATGTCTACAGGAATTTGTACCAAACTCTTCTTCGCAATCTCGTCGGGTAGAATATTTAGGTGCAGTTTTTTGTGCCTCTATTAATGCATTTTTGTAAGTCGTTTTACAAACATCGGCAAGATTAGGGTTTTCGGCGATACATTGCCTCTCATTTTTATACACTTTAGCATGTATTATTTGCTCTTTCCCACAACCAGATAACATCAACATTGAATTCACTGCTAATGCAATTGGTGCAATACGAAATAAATGGTGCTTTTTCCTGAATTTTTCATGTTTGATATCTTTAGTTCTTTTTATCATTGTATCCCTTTATTGCTAAACTAACTTATTTATTAAAATTATTCCGCCAATTTCAGCCTAGAATAAGGTAAATTAGTGGTTTTATAAGATATACACCTCCACCCCCTATTTTCCAATATATAGGGCTATATATTATATAGCCAAATAGGCTTTATGTAATGAAAATTATTTAGTTAATAATGACAAGGTGGATAATTAGCTATATTCTGTTTGTTTTATAAAACAATGATAAAAGATGGGTTGTATTTATCCTATAAAGTAAATAGTTCAGAGGAATGCAATATTAATTAAATATGTATAGTTATAAAGCTTAATGATAAAAAAATAATAGATCGATATCGCTATTATTATTGTTGTTTTTATGGTTATTTATTATCCTACTAGAATAAAACGATGATTAAATCATCAACTATGATTAATTAAATTAACATTGATATATTAATAATATTTGATTGCTGACGATAAATAGTGCTTAGATGGGGTTGTCTGGTCTATTCTTCTTTTATAAAAAAGCCAAATTATTAATAGTCATGTTTATATAGAAATAAAGCACAAATTATATAATAAACATGAGTTAAAACGATGTTTATATAAAAAATAGATAAGAAATTAACAAAAAAGGATGCTGCACTATGCACCCTTTTGAGCAAGTAAGTTTTACACTAGATTATTTAATTTTGTGAGGAATTTTATTGTGGATACCTGTTGCAGTTATATCAATGATATCAACCGTTTTATTTATAGCGTTTATACCTTTAGAAATGTAATCTTTTGGAATACCCGTAATTGTTTTATCTGAATTGCCATGATTCACAATCAATGAGCCAAGACCATTAATTAATTTTAAACCTAATTTAACATCGGTACGATCTTTTATAATACCAGCACCAGAAACAGAATTAATTTCGTGTTCAGATAGTTCTCTCATAGTAAGACTCCTATTCTTCTTAATTAAATGTAATTATATTTAATGCTTAATTGGGTAAGCATTAAATAAACTACATAGAAATTTTATTTCTGTAAATATGATTAGTTTAGCTTAAATGCTTAAATAAACTAAATCATAAGCGTTAATTGGCTTAATAATTTGATATGGTTTAAATAATTTAAAATAAATCAAATAGTAATAAAAAAAAATTAATCACATCCATTTTTTTGGGTAAATGGAAAATTATTTGTAAATTAATTTTACATATAATTATCACATAGCTTGCAGTGTAAGAAATTTATTTTTATATATAATGCGTTACTAATTTTATATAAATTACCCTATTTCCTACTTATTTGAAGTAGGGTATTTCAATAATCTTAAATTATTTTTTAACATTAAAACATTTAATATACGGTAACTCGTTTAATATTTTCTTTTCAAGCGATTGCGACTTACTAGGGTAGCTAAAAAAAGCGTAATGGATGCGAATGTGTCGAGCGGAAACTCATTATTTAGACAAGAAGCAGTAAATAGTCAACGGCAACAGTGGCAAGGTAGAGTACTATTATTATCTGGGATTCCAGCTAAATACTATTTGATATTTTTATGCTTATTTTTAATGATTTTCTTATGTTTTATTTTTTTTTGTAATTACACTCGTCGTATCACTGTTCTCGGTGAAGTGGTAACCTTTCCCCATCCTATTAATATATTCGCTCAGCAGAGTGGTTATATTACCGATACTTATGTTTCGGTTGGCGACAAAATTAAAAAAGGACAAGCCATTTATCGTTTAAACGTTGCGGTAGAAAGTAATACAGGAAAAGTGAGCGATAAAACAGCAGAGGCAATTGATCAGCAATATCGAACCATTGAAGACATTATTATACGTTTGCAACAAAATAAAAATGAGACACTAATGGTATTGAATAAGCAGCTAGAACAATATCAAATCGCCTATCAAGAAACACAAGCCATTGTTGAAAAAGCCCGTATTGGCGTAGAAAAAATGCATGAAGGTATGCAGGGATATGAAAAATATCAACATGAAGGACTCATTACTAAAGATCAGTTAAATAACCAGATCTATAGCTACTATCAATATCTAGCCAGTTATCAATCATTAAACACTCAAGCTATTGAACAAAAAATTCAGCTAGAACAAATCAAAAGCCAAATATTAATTCAAACGGCTGAGTTTGATAATCAAATTGCTGAATACCAAGTGCAACTGGATGCGTTATTAAAAGAACGAATTTTATCTGATGCTAATGATAGTATTGTGATTGTCGCTCCAATGGATGGACAGGTAGAATCCTTAAGTGTAACCAAAGGAGAGATGGTAAATATTGGCGCGAGTTTAGTACAGATTCAACCATTGGGTGATATCGTTTATTCTGTAGTGGTTTGGTTACCTAATAATAGCTTACCTTATGTCAATATTGGTGATACATTAAATATTCGTTATGTAGCTTTTCCTGCTGAAAAGTATGGACAATTTGCTGGAAAAATTACAGCAATTTCACAGATCCCCGTATCAGCAGCTGAAATGTTAAATTATAGTAGCGCACCGCTAAACAATAGCCATGAAAGTTATTATAAAGTCTCAGTAGCACTGAATAAACAATTTATTTATGATGGCAAACGTCAGTTTAATTTATCTCATGGGCTTGTCGTTAATAGTACGGTATTTTTAGATAAAAAACCCCTATATCAATGGATTTTTCAGCCTGTTTATACGATCAAAGAAAGCGTTGGAGGTCCAATTCAATAATGGATAAGATGTTATTTCAAAAAGTAGTAGATAAACTACAATTGAATTGGCGAATTAAGTTACCACAAATTTTACAATCAGAATCCGCTGAGTGTGGACTTGCTTGTCTGGCAATGATTTGTCATTACTATGGACTATCTATCGATTTATTTAATTTAAGGCAACAGTTTGGATTTTCATCTAAGGGGGCATCGCTCTCTGTAATTAGGGCGATTGCTGAAAGTATAGGACTAAAATCAAGGGCATTATCGTTAGATATCAATGAATTAAAAGAACTTAAACGTCCTTGTATTTTACATTGGAATATGAATCACTTCGTTGTATTAGTCGCCGTAAGGAGAAATAGTATTGTGGTTCATGATCCAGCATTTGGTCGTAGAGATATTAGTCTAAAAGAGACCTCAGCCGCATTCACTGGTGTTGCATTAGAACTATGGCCAGATAAAGGATTTGAAACAGCGACGGTTAAAACCAGAATTAAACTTAATGCATTGTTCAAAAGTATTACTGGTTTACCTGAAGCACTATTAAAAATTTTTTGTTTATCCGTGCTTATTGAAGTGGTTAATTTACTTTTACCTGTTGGTACACAACTTGTTACTGATTATGCCATTGAAGCGCGCGATCACAGTTTATTATCATTAATCTGTTTAGGATTGACTTGTACCTTATTTTTTCGAACACTGACCAGCATTGGTAGAACTTGGATTTCTATTATGCTTAGTACATTAGTGGATATACAATGGAAAAATACGTTATTTGATCATTTAATGAAATTACCATTAGCTTTTTTTGAAAAGCGCAGTTTGGGGGATATTCAATCTCGCTTTGCATCTTTAGATGTTATTCGAGAAACATTTATCAACAGTATTATTAGTGTAATTATTGATTGCATTATGGTCTTTGGTTTATTGATTATGATGTTTTTTTATGGCAATTGGTTACTATGGATAGTTATCGGTTTTACCATTATCTATGCGATTATTCGTATGGTGACTTATCGTTATAATTTAACCTTATCTGAAGAGCAAATTGTTAAAAGTGCCAAATGCAATTCACATTTTATGGAAACACTATACGGTATGCTAACCGTTAAAGCATTAGGGATTGCGGATAAACGCGCCATGCATTGGTTAAATCTAAATATTGATGCGGCAAATAGTAATATAAAATTAACGCGTTTTAATATGTTAATTGGAGGGATCAATACTTTTCTCGCAACGATTGATCAAATTATCATATTATGGCTTGGCGCAATGTTAGTCATTGATAATGCGATGACATTAGGTATGTTCTTTGCGTTTAATGCCTATCGAGACCAATTTACAGAACGTGCCTCAAATTTGATTGATGTTGGTATTAGTTTTAAGATGCTTTCCTTACACAATGAACGTATTTCTGATATCGCTTTCACTGAAGCAGAAGCAGAAAAAACAGAAAAACGCTGGGTGGAATCAAATATACCCGTATCACTTGAGATAAGAAATCTTAGCTTTCAATATGATCCGCTATCATTACCTGTATTTGAACAACTTAATTTTAACATAGAGGCGGGTAGCAGTGTGGCCATTATTGGACCATCAGGCGTTGGTAAAACGACGTTACTCAAAGTCATGAGCGGTTTGTTACAACCAACCCAAGGAGAGGTACTTGTCAATGGATTGGATATCAATAAGTTAGGATTAAATAACTATAGGCAGATGATAGCGTGTGTGTTACAAGAAGATCGGCTATTTTCTGGTTCATTATTTGATAATATAGCGGCTTTCGATCAGGATATTGATCACGAACGGGTCAAACGATGTGCTGAACATTGTAATCTTGACCAAGAAATTATGGCAATGCCAATGGGATATGAAACGTTAATCGGCGAATTAGGCACTGGATTATCAGGTGGACAAAAACAGCGATTATTAATTGCGAGAGCCCTCTATCGTCGTCCTAATATTCTTTTTATGGATGAGGCTACCAGCCATCTTGATTTAGAAAATGAGTCAGTCATTAATCAATCTATGCGCAGCTTAAATATTACGCGAATTATCATTGCTCACCGTCCTTCTACCATAGCATCGGCTGAAAGAGTGATTGCGCTCCCCGAAGGAGAAGAGATAATCTGGAAAAATCATCAATAGAAGCAATGTTTATACCTAGTATCAATTAACTTTTTAACATGTCTAATCGTCTTAGCTGGCTAGATAATACTCAGATTTATCTAGCCTAAGAAAGATAGTTAATATATAAACACGTGGATATCTATTTATATGAATTATTCAATGTGTTTATTTAACATTCTAAGTAACGCCAATCTATTGTATATAGTGAGGGTTAAGTGAATATGATGTTTATCGACTGTTATAGAAGAGAAACATAATTTAAACCGCACCCACTATACGATGGGGTATATATAATTCTTCAAGGTATAGCACATCTTGCTCTGATAATTGAATATTTAATGCTCCCACCGCATCATCGAGGTATTTGGTTTTGGTTGTACCTATAATTGGTGCCGTTACTCCCTTAGCAAATTGCCAAGCTAAGGCAATTTGCGTCATTGTTGCATTATATTTGTCAGCAAGTTGCTGCACCCGAAGAATAATATCCATATCGGTATTTTTGGTACTATCATATTTTGAAATAGCAATTTGATCGGTTTTACTACGTAACGTATCTGCTTGCCAATCTAAACGAGAAAGTCTCCCTGCGGCAAGTGGACTATAAGGTGTCAATGCGACATGATATTGTTGGCAAATAGGAATTAGCTCTCGCTCATCTTCGCGATAAAGTAAATTATAATGATTTTGCATGGAGACAAAAGGTGTCCAACCACCACGCTCCGCAACTAATTGCATATTAAAAAACTGATAGCCATACATGGCTGATGCGCCTAAAGCCCGAACCTTTCCAACTTTAATCAGTTTATCTAAAGCTGCCATTGTTTCGTCTATAGGGGTTGTGTAGTCAAATCGATGAATAATATAAAGATCAATATAATCAGTTCCAAGACGTTTAAGTGAAGCATTAATTTCTCTTTCAATAGCGGCTTTTGAGAGACGGCCTTCATTAAAATAGACTTTCGTTGCAATCACGACTTTCTCGCGGGCAATATTTTTTTTGATAGCTTGTCCTAAATATTCTTCACTCGTTCCACCTGAATAACTATTTGCTGTATCAAAAAAGTTAATTCCCAAATCTAAAGCATGCTTAATCATTATTTCACTTTTATCGGGATCAAGTGTCCAGGCATGCATTTTACTGGCAGGATCACCAAAACTCATACAACCTAAACAAAAGCGTGAGACGTTAATATCAGAATTCCCCAATTTTAAATAGTTCATTTTACCCTCGTTTTATTTATTAAAGAATTAAAAGGGATAGAAAATATGCTATTTTCTATGATAGTGGATATGAAAAACAGATTATTGCCCATATTAGAACAAAAATTATTTTCACTTTCTTATCTGAAGGATTAAAATTCAATCAATCAAAAAAGCGTTATTACCCGCTTTTTTGATATCTTATTCAGGTTATCAAAAAATGATAAAAAAAGACATTTTTTAATCCATATTTACTTGATAACCGTTGAATATAATCCATAACGGATAAATATAATTTTTATATTTTTCAACTATTATAATAATATCGTCTGTTTAACCGCCTCAATATCGCGAGTTCCAGCAAGTTGCATGGTAATCGATAACTCTTTATTTAAATGGTCAAATACCGATTTTACACCTTCAGCACCACCCAAATTTAGTCCATAGATAACAGGACGTCCTATAGCAACTAAATCAGCACCGCAAGCAAGTGCTTTAAACACATGTTGACCACGGCGAATGCCGCTATCAAATATAACGGGTACGCGTTTTGCCACAACAGCGGCAATACTTGGCAAAACATCAAACGAGGCGGGGCCGCGGGGCCGCCATCTAATTGGCGTCCGCCATGATTAGAAATCCAAATGCCATCAGCACCTGCTGTTATTGCAATAGCGGCATCTACCGGTGACTGAATCCCTTTGACAATAACAGGGCGTTTAGCTAATTGTTTTATTTTCTGAATATCAGAAGGAACAATACCTTGCTTGGCTGCGGCATAGATCGCACTAATTCCTTGTCCTTTTCCGTCACCAGAATGGCTGTAAGCCGTTAAGTTTGGCATAGGTAAAGGGAATTGAAAATGATTAATGATATCTTGTTCGCGATAACCACCCAACGTCGAATCAACGGTTAAAATAATGGCTTTAGCGCCAGCTTTTACTGCTTTATCAATAATAAATTGATTAAATCCATCATCTTTACTCATATATAATTGAAAAAAATAAGGCGCATTAGGTGCTGCGGCGGCAGCATCTTCGATAGTCGTATTCGCATAAGTACTAATGGAGAAAATAGAACCTGCTGCGGCAACGCCTTTTGCCGTATCCACTTCACCTTTATTATGAGCTAAACCGTGTGCCGCAGAAGGTGCTTGAATAATCGGTGTTTTTAGAGAAATATCCCATAAGTTAGTCGTTAAATCAGCACTATCAATGCCTTGTAACACACGCGGCACTATTTTTTTGCGATTAAATGATAATGTATTGTCGCGCATAGTAATTTCATCTTCAGCGCCGCCATAAATATAACCAAATGCACCGGTTTCCATTCTGGCTTTAACTTGATGTTCAAGTAATGCAATATTCACAATATCAATTGAATGCTCTTCATTGCTCGTATGATAAACCATAATACCGCTCCTAATTAAAAAACAACCATTATTGGGTTGTTATATCATAATTAAGTACTTATTAGCCCAAAATTACACCTATTTGCAGGAAGGATAATAAATTTTTAACGATATCATGAATTTGCATTCTATTTATTAAGAATAAATAATGACGTCATCATTCGTGTTTCCATAATTAGCCCTGATAATATTTAAACTATAACCAAAGCGTATTTTAAAATCGCATACTAGCTATTTAGCTTCATACAACATAACAAATCTAACTTATTGGTTTAATTCATATATTTAATTGATTTTATTCATTTAGAATCATTTATTATATTTTGGTTATCGAGTTGAATTTTATGTTTAAAATCGATGAGTGCTTGTAGAATTTATTCTTAAATTTAACTATTTCTATAGGCATAATTTGTCATATATTAGTTAGCAAAGAAAATAATTAGTTTTATGTATATAAAACATAAAATTTATTTTGATTTGATAAATGGATTAATAAAAATCATTTTTTATCGTTGAGGCTTTAATAGAGCGACTTCACATTTCAGATAAAACACCCTAAAAAATCACGTTACCTGTTTTAATTTTTTAATATATACCATTTGTATCGCTCCATATTTCATCCCTTTAATAAAAGATTGAATGATTAGCGACCTAGTTTAGCTACATTTTTTAACAGAAATACAAATCTCCTGTTTTTTTAAAGGAATTGTATTTATATATTCAATTTTAAAAAAATAAGCTATTAATTGAAAAATTATACGATAATAGCAGTAGTAAAATACATGAAACAGGTTAAAATATAATTTGTTAAATTTTTCACCACAGCGGTTTTACTCATATTTTAATTCTAATAGATCCTGATTAGACCAGTAAATTTATTTACTTGATTATATGACAGAAATAAAGGGAATAAAATGAATCGAATTTACCAATTAATCTGGCGCATTTTATGTCAAATATGGATTGCTTTTTATAAATTTATCCATTCTTGCGAAAGAACAGATAGAGTAAGTGTAGTAATGATTTTGAGTAGTGTACTGTTCAGTAATGAAACCGTAGCAGAAACCCAACATATTACTCTTC
>NZ_AWGA01000047.1 GCF_000471645.3 Candidatus Schmidhempelia bombi str. Bimp
CGGGTAAATACCGTATGCCTGATTTACTGAGTTTTTTAGATCAACAAACTAAGTTATTTAAATCGGAGAAAGCGAGTTAGAACAGTTTATTATGAATATTGGCATTATTGGGCTATACTTATAGCATTATAAAATACCGATAACATTTAACAATTAACAAGCTAGAAATGGAATAATAATAACATGGTATGGCCTAAACCTGATATCAGTAACCGAGTAAAATTACCTAAAAAATTACAGTTTGTAAAATGGCTACTGTTTTTTATCATCTTAACACTGATTACTGGCATTGCCTTTTTCTTAATATCGAAGCATGACAGTGGTACACCACAATGGACTTTTATTGCAAAAGGGATGATTATTCCCATTGTGCTTGGTAGTATTGCTATTAGTGTACGTATCTATATTTATGGGCTTGCGCTGGAAAAATATGAGATATGGCAGCATGAGGTGGCACATATCAATCAGAACTGGCAATTATGGGCAATGCAATCATTGATAGTTCTCGATAGCCATTGTATTTTACCTAATTCACTTACCGCAGAAAAGATTTTAAATGATAGGGCTAATCTGGACGTAACAATTGATAAATCCCTCGCTTTTTCTGATAACTTTGAATTAAAACAACATCTTGAGTCTATATTGTTTTCAATGCGTGGGGTATTGTCGCAATTACCCGAAACAGAATCGATCAATATTACCATTTACTCATCACCACAAGCATACGGTAGCTATTTTGATAGTGAGATAGAGCAAGTCTATAAAACAGCTAAAATCGACCAATCTTATACTTTATCCCATCATATAATAACCTATACTGATGCCGAATGTTTAACGCAATGGATTGATAATGGACAATCAGCATTACAGCTAATAATTATTAATAATACCCTCTCTTCTTCGGATACGGCTTTTTTATGTGCTTTTTTGTTGATGGATAAAGACCGTTATCAAAAATTGGCACTCGATATAGCAAAGGCTGAGATTTTACGTCCGATGATAACAACAGATATGGATAAAGGGATTGAGCAGATGGTTGAGATTCAATCCGCTATGCAACAAGTTGAACAATTTTGGTTTAGCAATTTAGATGAACAACAAGAGAGCAAGCTTATTGATAAATTAGCTAGGTCAAACTTTTCTTTCGAAGAGATATATAAATTAGGCATTCTTGTTGGTAACCAAACGCAGCTCTCTTATTGGCTAGCATTAGCACTCGGCAGTGAAATGGTAACACAAACAGGAAAAAATAATTTTATTGCGGCAATAAGTCAGAATCAATGGCTATTTACGGTTTTAACGGGAGTAGATAAGAAATAATTAGTCACTGTTCTATTTAATAGAATGCCACAGATAAAATAATTTTAGATAGTTAATGATATGGCGAGATAGAAATTAAATTGATAAGGCTAATTTGTTCGGTAGAGACAACGTGCTTTATATTCAAAAAATAACATTATGGTAGGCGGCGGCCCATATGGTGTTGATACCTTCGTTACAATAAACTAATTCCTTTTTCGGGAGCACCATCTGGGTCAGCAGTCAATAATATTGAAGTCATTTAAAATGGTCGCTTTGAATATGTTATTAAACGAGGTCATGGTTAGCAGGGCAAAATCCTCGGTTAAGTGGTGTTTTTTGTCTGATTTGTAATTTAATTTTACTACCATATCGGTCTATCAAATCACTTTTATTAAAGAAATTATAATAAATAGATAGCTGTTTATTATTTATTTGACAGTCAAAAGCAGCTATTTCAATAGTATTTTCGTTGTATGTATATAAAGAACGATTTTTGAAAATAATTTTTGTCTATAATAAGTAGTTATATCTGAATAGGCTAATCGTTTAGATAATACCTTTTTAATTTTATTTTTAGTCATATGTTATGGAATTTTATCAAATAAAATAAATAATAAACTTTTATAATAATTGATTGCCTATTCACCAAAAATATATTGCTTATTTGCTCTACTCATGTTTTTTATCAATTCATTGGTATTATTGTTTTTATTTTCAATATACGGATCACCAATAATTCTTCCCATTTGTTGCTGAAAAATAACCTTTCCTAATAAAACTAAAGCATTATCAATAAGAGTTAACTACGTCATGGTCAAAGGCGAGTTTCCTGTTGTTGCTTCAATAAAACTAAATATGCCTAATTGAGAACAAACATTTTTCCACCAAAATAGCCATTATCCCTAACTTTATTTGAATAAGTATAAAATTGGTTATTCATTTTAATATTTAATAATTGATAACTATCGAAACGTATTAATTCATTTGTTGGACATTTATTACGTAATGGTTGTGGCTATTTAGTAGTCAGTTTGTGTAAGTTAGGTTATAATTTACACAACTAAGTGAGTGAAATAATGATTAAAAAAATCGCAACCCAAAAAGTAGTTAGGATAATATAATGAAAAAGATACTTTGCATGGCATTAATGCTATTAAGTAGTGAGTTAGTACACGCGAGGACAGTCACTGAAATTATTGATTCTAAAAAGCTAATTGTTGGTATTTCGGTCGATAATCCACCTCTAGCCTATCAAGATCAATTAGACAAATTAATGGGATTTGATGTGGATATGGCACGCTCCTTAGCAAAGTCATTGAATGTCGATCTATTTTTGTTGGTAGTGGATAAATCAAGATTGGCCGATGGGTTGGCTGCCGATAAATTTGATATTGCTATGGGTATCTCGTATAGTCCTGATCTTATTCGACAGTTTTTATTATCAAAAAGAGTCATTCCCGATGGGGTTGTTGCGTTAAAATTTTGCCAAAACCCTTATCAAATAAGAAATGTAAAGGCGCTAAATAGTTCAAATGCGATTGTGATGGATACGGATGCCCATATTATGAGTTTTGCTAAAAAATATATGCCAGCGGCAATAATTTATCCACAGCAATATAACATTAATCCTATAGATTTACTCTGGCACAGAGGGACCGATATTGTCATAACTGATTTAATTCAGGCAAATTATTATCAATATTATTATCCTAAGCTTTTGTGTTTTGCAACAAAAGCCCCTATAGTGGGTTCTAGATCTTATAAAGTCTATATGACCCAAAAAAATAATACCCAATTAATGAAGATTATCAACAATTGGTTAAGGGTAACGAATAAACAAGATATTGCTGAAAAATGGCATATTAATTTATCTTTAAGTTAAGGGTAACTGATTAAAAATTAGGTGATCATCCAAGCACATTACCACCTGATTCTTATTCGGCTATAAATGGGGATTATTTCTACTAGGATTCGCTATATTATCCCATTTTCGTGGCGATGTTCGTTGGCTAAAGTTGTCTGAAATCTGCTCTTTCAGAAAAGATAAGACATCAGACAAAATAAACGAAAAAGCTCAAACTTGAGCGCTGTTTAAGCGATTCGGTTAATTATTGAATGCGCTTTCTCCATGGCAATGAATATCCAGCCCCTCTCTTTCTTGTTCTTCTGTAACGCGTAAACCAACGCATAAATCGGCAATTTTATAAGCGATAAAAGAGATAATGGTCGTCCAAATGACGCAGGTGATGATACTCACTAATTGAATAGTAACTTGGTTTATCATCGTAATACCATTGGCATAACCGATACCCCCTAGTGAATCAGCGGTAAATACACCCGTTAATAAACACCCCACCATTCCACATACACCATGTACGCCAAAGACATCACAGGTATCATCTATTTTTAGCATTTTTTTGAGCGAAGAAACACCCCAAACTCCTGATAAACCACAGATAAAGCCAATTAATAAAGCACCGCCAACACCAACAAATCCAGCAGCAGGAGTCACCCCAACTAGGCCTGCAATTACGCCAGATACCGCCCCAAGACAAGATGGTTTACCATGTAATAGCCATTCGGCTAAAGCCCAAGATAATACAGCGGCGGCGGTGGCGGTAATCGTATTAATCAATGCAAGGCCGGCAATTTGATCAGCATGGCCCGCTGATCCAGCATTAAACCCAAACCAACCAATATAAAGAATTGCTGCACCAAGATAAACTAGAGGTAAATTAAATGGTTTTAGTGGTTCACGGTTAAAGCCAATACGTTTTTTAAGCAAATAAGCGCCAACCAATCCTGCCACAGCGGCATTAATATGGACGACTGTTCCACCCGCAAAATCTAATGCGCCTTCGTCATCTAAAATCCCTCCTCCCCAGACCATGTGCGCCATTGGAATATAAGCAAAAGTAAACCAAAACACCATAAAAATTAATACGGCGGAGAAACGGACTCTTTCAGCAAAAGCGCCAAGAATTAAGCAGCAGGTAATGCAAGCAAATGAGCCTTGGAATGCGATCCAAATTAGTTCGTAAATGGTCCCAGAAACGTCATTGATACCAATACCAATTAATAAAACATGACGAAAATTACCAAAAAACCAGTCACCCTCGCCAAAAGTAAGCGTGTAACCATAAACAATCCATAATACCGTAATCACTGAAAAGGTGACTAGAACTTGTGATAGCATCGAAAGTACATTTTTAGCCCGTAATAAGCCGCCATAAAAAAGCGCAATGCCAGGTAATGACATAAATAGCACCAACACGGTGCAGATCATCATAAATCCATTATCGGCTTTATCAGCTATAGTATCTTGGTTGGCTAAAATAGGGTTAGCAAACATAAGGCTAAAAATAGAAAACAGTAACTTTAACGGCAAGGTGCTTAAAGGGAAAATAAATTTTTTTAACATCGTTATCTCCTTAAAATATTACAACGCTGATTCATCGGTTTCGCCAGTACGAATACGAACCACATGTTCTAATTGCGTCACAAAAATTTTGCCATCCCCCATTGTACCTGTGTGGGCAGTGTGAACGAGTATATTTATCACTTCATCAACCATATCATCGTTAATTGCCAGTTCAATTTTGACTTTTGGAAGAAAATTGACATTATATTCAGCGCCCCGATATAGCTCAGAATGCCCTTTTTGTCGCCCAAATCCTTTCACTTCGGTAACAGTTAATCCAGTAATTCCAATATTGGAAAGTGCTTCTCTAACTTCTTCTAACTTAAAGGGTTTTATAATGGCAGTAAGTAATTTCATTGCAATCTCCCAAAATACAGAATAGGTAAATAAAATTATGCAAAGGATATGCCAAGTTTTATTTTTCTCTTTTTATCGTGCGGTATATTTCGCTAATGTTACTGCTGAAAAGGCGGTATTGTTATTAGCTATGTGAGAGGATAGGGACGTTCAATGCTATTTTTTATAGTACTTTCTGAATTGTAGTAAAAAAGAGGAGGTCTCTTTGATTCGATCTGTTTATTATCACTGGATTAAAAAGGAAGTGATTTAATTATTGCCATTTGCTTATTTATTTAAAAGTGCGATTAAAACTTGATGTTAAATCAATAAAAATCAGTTAACTTATTGCTAGTAAGATTAAATATTTAATTAACTTGATTTACCTAACTAAGTTATCTGGTTATGCTGCTGATTATTATTACCTTTATTGGATCTAACTATGATCAATATATTAATTGGGCTGTTTCCTGCATTAATGTGGGGCATGTTACCGATTATATTGACGAAATTGGGTGGAAAACCTATTCAGCAGATGATAGGGACGACATTAGGATCGCTAATTGTTGCACTTATCTGTTTATTATTCAGTTACCATCATGTTTCTTATAGCTTAAGCAATGTCCTATTATGCTTTATTTCAGGGATATTTTGGAGTGTAGGACAGCTTAATCAATACCGTGCGCTTGAAATTATAGGGGTATCACAAACCATGCCGCTTGCAACGGGATTATTATTAATTAGTAATTCTTTATTTGGTGTGGTGGTTTTTGGTGATTGGGCTAGTGGCTATCAAAAAATATTAGGTTTTGGTGCGATAGCGTTAATTATATTTAGTCTCTTTTTGACCTCATATCAAACACAACGCCGCTCATCCAAAGAGATCAGTCAATTAAAACGTAGCATCCTGATTTTACTCTTGTCAACATTAGGTTATATAGGTTATGCCACTTTACCTAATTTTAGTGATAGTAATGGTTGGAGTGCATTTTTGCCGCAAGTTGTGGGGATGGTTTTAGGAACGTGGTTGCAAGCCATCTTTGTTTATAAACAGCAGCCCATTTTGGGTCATGAATCATGGCGACATTTAATGTCCGGCTTTATTTTTGCGATTGGGGCGTTAGGTTATTTAATTTCATTAAAAGTCAATGGGGTTGCAGTAGGCTATACATTATCACAAATGGGGGTCATTATTTCAACGATGGGTGGGATTGTCTTCTTAAAAGAGCATAAAACCCGTAGTGAGCTAAAACTGACAATCATTGGCTTATTATTAACGAGTATTGCTGCGATTATGGTTGGTTTAACAAAAAGTTAAATGGGTAATAATAAATACTTTTATGTCTATTTACTTTATTGTTGCTAACCTTTACAATCGGTCTGTTCTCATCGGGGTGCATTTTGCTGAGATTTGTTTTAGATCATCTGCTCAAGAAACAAAAACCCGTCGAACCTGAACCGGCTAATACCGGCGGAGGGATTTGGGAGTCATGAAAAGGATGTTGATTTCATAACCTCAAACCTTTTGCCTTGGCGTTAATTTTGGAGGGCAAAATGTTTCGTATTATTCTATTATCTCTTAGTCTCTTTTTTTGTCATATAGCGTATGCTGAGTCAACCCCGACTTTAACCGTTTATACTTATAGTTCATTTATTTCGGATTGGGGACCTGGACTAAAAATAAAAAATCTGTTTGAGCAACAATGTCACTGTAACATTAAATTTATGGCATTTGGTGACGGTGTCACGCTTTTAAATCGACTCAAGCTCGAAGGAAAAAGAAGTAAAGCTGACGTGATTGTTGGATTAGATAATAATTTAATTGCCGCAGCCAACAATGCTAATATTGTGCAGCCCCATCATATTGCCCCCTTCAAAAATCAACAATTAGCTTGGTGGAATGACCAATTTATGCCTTATGATTATGGTTATTTTGCGTTTATTTATAATAAACAGAAAATTTCTCATCCACCAACCAGTATGCAACAATTGATTGAGAGCGAGAATGACTGGAAAATAGTGTATGCGGATCCTAGAACCAGTACACCAGGTTTAGGGCTATTATTATGGATACAGTCAATTTATGGCGATAAGGCATATCAAATATGGCAAGCGATGTCCAAGAAAACCTTGACAGTAACCAAAGGATGGAGTGAAGCATATAGCCTATTTTTGAAAGATGAAGCCGATTTTGTATTAAGTTATGACACGTCACCGGTAGCACATCGACTTAATCAGCACCAAGATCACTATGCGGCTCTGGCTTTTTCGGAAGGCCATTATCAGCAAATCGAAGTAGCGGCGATAACCAAATTTACTCAACAATTTGAGCTAGCTCAGCAATTTTTACGTTTTCTGGGATCGCAGCAAGCGCAATATTTATTAGCTGTACATAATGTTATGCATCCAATCATTAAGATTGAACTGCCCGCTGCTTTTGACCCATTAATTACCGTAGATAAATTTTATATGATGAAGCCGGACGTGATCGAAGCCCATCGCACTAAATGGATTGAAACATGGCAAAACGCAGTCAGTCATTAAGTAGTTTGCTGCCTGGAACGCTAGCTGCGGTAGCGATTCTAGGCTTATTATTCTCAGCCATGTTATCACTATGGTTGTTTGCTTTTGATCAGACGGATCTTAATTTTATTTTTAGTCCAGCGCTATGGCGTATTTTAGGATTTACCCTTTTTCAGGCAGCGCTATCGACTGTCTTTTCGGTGGTATTCGCTTTGATACTGGCGAAAGCTTATTATCCATTGCGCTTTTATGGTAAAGCACTGTTATTACGATTATTTGCTTTAACTTTTGTGTTACCATCATTAGTGTTAGTGAGTAGTTTACCTTCTATCTATGGTCGACATGGCGGATTAGCAACCCTTTGCCAATGGTTTGGTGTCGATTATAGTTTTTCATTATATGGTATACAGGGGATTATCATCGCGCATGTTTTTTATAATTTTCCTTTTGCCTTTCGTTTATTTTATCAAAGTTTAGCGGCGATTCCGCTTGAGCAACGCCAGCTAGCTGCTCAGCTAGGTTTTTCTTATTGGCAACATGTTCGCTATTTAGAATGGCCGGTACTGTTGCGACAAATTCCATCTATCGCATCCCTAATTTTTATGCTCTGTTTTACCAGTTTTGCCGTAGTGCTTACTTTAGGAGGCGGACCAAAAAATACCTCTTTTGAGGTGGCGATTTTCCAAGCACTACGTGATTTTGAATTAGATAAAGCTGTTATTTTATCCTTAGTTCAAACCCTACTTTGTTTATTATTTATGGTGTTGGTAAGAAGATTAACACCACCATCTATAATGGCATCACAAGTCGAACATCCAAATCATATCGGTACACTTAGCACGCTACCAACATTAATCAGCTATATTATTGTTGGTTTGTCTGCGCTATTTATTCTTTCGCCATTAGTGGTGATCGTTATTAATGGCATGGCGGCATTCTCGATAACGTTAATAACCTCGACCCTAATACAGGCTATCCTTAATTCATTAACTATCGCTTTTTGCGCCGCTACGGTTACCTTATTATTGGCGATTAGTCTACTTTGGACTTATAGTCGATTATTAGTACGCGGCTATCGATGGCTAAGTGAATCAATGATTATGATGGGTTCACTAATTTTAATTATACCAACGATGGTATTAGCATCTGGTCTGTTTTTACTTTTTTTTACGCTGAGTAATGTATCGTGGTTTATCGCAATATTAGTGATTATTAGTAATGGATTAGCTACCTTACCTTTTGCATTAAAAATCTTAGAAGGACCAATGGAGACCATTTATCAACGCTATCATTGCTTAAGCCAATCCTTAAATATAACCGGAGTGAATCATTTTTATTGGATAGAAGTTAAAGGCTTAAAAACTTTGTTTTGTTTCACTTTTGCTTTTGCTTGTATGATGTCAATGGGTGATTTTGGGATCATTGCCCTATTTGGTCAGCCAGATTTTGCTACCTTACCTTACTATTTATATCAGCAAATGGGCAGTTATCAACAGCAGCAGGCAGATTTTACTGCTTTACTATTGTTAATGATTTGCTTATTGCTTTTTTATTTAACGGAAATCTTAATGAGACATTATGATCGTACTTAATCGAATCAACTATCATTATCGGCAACAATCCATGCAATTTGATTTATCGATTGCCAAAGGTGAGCGCGTGGCAATTATTGGCCCTAGTGGTGCCGGTAAAAGTACTTTATTAAATCTTATTGCTGGCTTTATTATGCCAACGAGTGGACAAATTATCCTTAATGGCCTTGATGTCACTCACTTACCGCCAAATAAAAGAGCGGTTGCAATGTTATTTCAGACTAATAATCTCTTTACGCATTTGACGGTTTATCAAAACATGGGACTTGGCATTGCTCCTTCATTACGGCTTAGCGCATCAGAAAAATCATCTTTATTCGATATTGCAGATAAAGTGGGGTTAACCGATTACTTGCAACGATACCCACATCAATTATCAGGTGGACAACGCCAGCGGGTTGCTTTAGCACGTTGCTTATTACAAAAACGACCTGTTTTATTATTAGATGAACCATTTTCATCATTAGATCCGCTATTAAGATTAGATATGTTGTCGCTAGTTGAGGATATTTGCCGTACCTATTCCTTGACATTATTAATGGTCACGCATCATCTTGAAGAAGCACAACGCATTACACCGCGTACGTTAGTCATTCAGCAGGGGGAAATTATCGCGGATAATCAGACAGATTTATTAATTAATGATTTATCCCATTTGTATACATCTACATTTTAGTTCATCGCCTATTTAAACCATAAAATGGACTGTTAACAAGGATGATTAAAATCATAATATTGAATTGTCAATCTAACCGGTTTTATTGTAGTCAGATTTTATTATCTAAATACGAGTTTGGTGAAAGGTGCAGTCATAAATAAAAGTGATCTTATTATTAAAATAAAAGATGTTTTTCTTTGTGGCTATTTGGGCTGTGTATCCCATTTATTCTTTTCATTTCTCAGTAAATATGCGCTACACGTGGCACAAGATAAAATTTATTAGCAATAATGTTGAATATGCAAGATAAAATTGATGACGGTTATCCTGTTTCGATTTTTCGTCATTATACGGAGACACTCTCTTTTAAATAAGTCCTGTTAACCCGTTATCTCAATTTTGATATTACTGATAAAGTTATCATTAATAGCTTTGGTTAATGTCCACCATCATCAGATAAAAGGGGATAAGACGATACACTATGTTATGGTATTGAGGCTAATCATATCTGTTTATTGATTAATAGTAACCAAAAAATGGCAATAA
Organism: Candidatus Schmidhempelia bombi str. Bimp; assembly: GCF_000471645.3. Classification (GTDB taxonomy): domain Bacteria; phylum Pseudomonadota; class Gammaproteobacteria; order Enterobacterales; family Orbaceae; genus Utexia; species Utexia bombi. The sequence continues at coordinate 10,379 of NZ_AWGA01000047.1, forward strand.
TAGGTTTATTAAAAGATAAGTGTCTCAAAAATAAAACTGTAACCTTTTCATTTATTTATGTTTTTTATTATAAATACCTATTGTAATTATCATTTGTCTGAATAAAATATAAACATTTTATTCTCTCTAGACGTTCAGTGGACAATGTAATTAATGAAAGTGATAACGGATATCGTTTTACATCATTTAGATTGTTATTCTAATACCATGCTAGCTATTTGTAATCAATCCTCCTTAATGGAGGATTTTTTTTATGTAACCTTTTTATCAAATAATAAACTAATGAAAAAGTGAGAACGACGATGACCAATAAACAAATGAGGTTAATTAATCAAGATCAAAGTTTAAAAGCCTTTTTAATTGATAATATTAATGCCCATGGTGGGTGGGTGAATGCTCATATGCATGCCGATCGTGCTTTCACCATTTCTCGACATAGTTTTGATGTCTATCAAAAGCAATCGCTGATTGAAAAATGGGATACCGTAGATCGCTTAAAATCGTCAATGAGTGAAGAGGACTATTATCGCCATTTCTGTATGGCAGTAGAACGGATGATTGAGCAAGGCGTAACGGTAATGGGATCTTTTGTTGATATTGATCCCATTTGTGAAGAACGCGCGATACGGGCCGCCATTAAAGCTAAAGAGCAGTATAAAACCGATATTACCATTAAATTAGTTAATCAAACCTTAAAAGGCGTCATTGATCCAAAAGCACGGTATTGGTTTGATAAAGGTGCAGAACTGGTTGATATTATTGGTGGATTACCACGGCGAGATGAACGCGATTATGGTAAAGGTGCAACCCATTTAGATATATTAATGCAAACCGCAAAACGTCAACATAAAATGGTACATGTTCATGTCGATCAATTTAATTCAAAAGCGGAGCGAGAAACTGAACTGCTAGCGGATAAAACCATAGAGCATGGCATGCATGGGCGTGTGGTTGCTATTCACAGTATTTCCATCACAGCTCATGATCTTGCCTATCGACAAGCATTATACCGAAAAATGAAAGAAGCCGAGCTGATGGTTATTGCCTGTCCATTTGCTTGGATTGATAGCCCACGTCGAGAAGAGCAGGGGCCAACTCGCAATGCCTTAACCCCCGTTGATGAATTATCTAACGCAGGCATTCCTGTTGCGATTGGTACAGATAATATTAGTGACTATATGTTGCCATTTTCGGATGGTAATATGTGGGAAGAGTTAAAATTATTGATTACTGGTTGCCGTTATACCGATTTAGAGAATATTATACGTGTCGCAACGACAAATGGGCGTAAAGTGTTAGGCGTGGCTTAATCCATTGCTATTGTCGTTTTACGTAGCTAAGCGCCTTGCTCGTAAGTAAAATACCGTTCTTTATATCCATCCATGCGTCAACAGCATTTATGGTTATAAATGACGGTTATTTCTGTTTAAGCCTAAGGCAAGCTAGGCTTAAACAGCTTAAGGGATCAATCAGCCCTATTATAAAATAACAGGATATTCACGCTCAACATAGGCAAACTATAAATGTTGAAATAATACACCAATATAGGCGGCATCACAGAGATAGTATTATTATGATCCTTATGGTTTTTTTGCAATAAATACCGCTCGCATTGGTGCAGGATAGCCTTCGATAGTTTTGCTATTATCAGAGGGATCTAAAAAATCTGCTAATGAATCCGAAGTCATCCAGTCCGTCTTACGTTGTTCATCAGTCGTAGTGATCGAAACATCAACCACGTTAACATCGCAAAAACCACATTTATATAACCAATTTTCCATCGTTTTAATTGAAGGAATAAAATAGACATTACGCATCTGCGCATAACGTTCGCCTGGCATAAGTGCTTGATGTTGATCACCATCAATGATCAGGGTTTCTAACACCAGTTCACCACCATGTACTAATTGATCTTTTAATTGATAAAGGTGATCAAGGGGCGAACGGCGATGATAAAGTACGCCCATCGAAAACACCGTATCAAAAGCGTTTAATTTTGGTAGATCTTCGATACCTAATGGTAAAAAATGGGCTCGCATATCATTGCCTAGTAATTGACGGATCACTTCAAATTGGCAAAGATAAAGGGGCATTGGATCAATACCAACCGCTAATTGAGCTTGTTCGCCAACCATTCGCCATAAGTGATAACCACTATTACAGCCAACATCTAAAACAGTGCGATTGGCCAATGGGCTGATGTGTTTGATTAAACGTTGCCATTTCCAATCTGAACGCCATTCGGTGTCGATATGTATGCCATAGAGATCATAGGGTCCTTTACGCCATGGGCTTAATGCAAGTAATAGATGTCTTAACTGTTTTTCTTGTCCTGCGGAGAGTTGCGTCGCAGCAGTGACACGGACCTGCTCTTTTAAATCAATTTCATCAGGAATGAAATGTGGTAGGTGTTTAAGACTATTTAACCAATGGTTAAAGCGATTATCGTGGTTCTGCTTTTGCCATAAGGCGAGTTGTGCAGGTAATACTTCAAGCCAAGGGCTTAATTTGCTTTTAGCGATAATCTGGTAAAAGTTGCCAAAATCGATCATTTTTTTACTCTTTAAAATGTAGACAAACAAATAGGCTATTTAATAGCTATTATTGAGCCAAAATTAAAACATTGAAACCAAGTATCTATATGGGTAAAGCCCGCTGCCATTAAACGTTGGCGATGGATGTCAATGGTATCAGTAAGCATAACGTTTTCTAACATACTGCGTTTTTGACTAATCTCCAGCTCACTATAGCCATTTGCTCGTTTAAAGTCATGGTGCATGTCAAACAGTAAATGATCAATTTGAGTATCAGGAAAACTAAATTTTTCAGATAGCACTAACACGCCTTGAGGCATTAGACCTTGATAAATTTTGTTCAGTAGCGCACTACGTTTGGCGGGTGTTAAAAATTGTAATGTGAAATTCAACACCACCATCGAGGCCTGTTCAATGTCAATATCACACATATCGGCACAGCGAATATCAACTGGCGTATTCGCTTTAAATGCCGTGACATGGCGTTGACAGCGTTCAATCATCGCTGGTGAATTGTCAACAGCGATAATTTGGCATCCATCTACGTTAATATGGCGTCGCATAGCCATGGTTGCGGCACCTAACGAACAGCCTAAATCATATAAATGACTATTCGGTTTTGCAAAACGTTCTGCCAACATACCAATCATAGAAATAATATTAGCATAACCTGGTACGGAACGCTGAATCATATCGGGAAAGACTTCAGCAACTTTTTCGTCGAAAGTCCAGTCACCTAATTTATCAAGAGGGGTAGCAAATAGTGTATCTTTTGAAGTTGTCATATTATCTATAAATCCAGCTCTAGTGAAGCTATACTGTGAGTGATATTCTTTTGTTTTATGCGCACAATTAACCAAGTAATGCTGTAGTATTACTACACTATAACATTTGTTAATTTTGTCGTATTTAAAATAAATTCTAAGTGCTATGCGATAAAAACATACTCTTTTTTAAGAAAATAATATAAACCAGACTTGTTCTGGCAGGATCATTTTCGTATATATAAAAAGCGATGCACACGTATCTTAATATTTGGATTAAAAACCCATTATTTTCACTTTTAGATGTTTATATTTGTCCATATTAACCAAATAGCTATAAAAATAAGTTTAAATTCAACATAAATTGGTGTGTTGAAAAAATCCTACTATTATAAGCTAATTATTATTTGATCGTCATTATAACACTGTTTAAAATCAGCGTAAGCCTAAAGTGTTAACGGGCTATTAGTTTAATAAAAAAGGAATAAAATGGTGAATGAAACATTGATCGTCAAGACTTTTTTAAGTTTTGTCTTAGCACTTTATACGGGACTTAGTTTATTGTCTCTATTTAATCAGAAGAATAGAGTTACGTTCCGTAAAAGGAAACTATTTTGGTGTTTGATCTTATTAGCTAGCTTATCATTTGTATTAGTAAAAGTCATGCCATTCTCTGTTTATTGGATCCCTTTATTTGGCTATTCTCTATTTGCGTTACTGCTTTGCCTATTTTTTAGCTGTATCATTTTCGATCTATTTTTTATTGGTTATAAATTACTTAAACAGCACCCATTAGAAAAAACATTTGCGGTTAGATCATCCTTTTTTGGTTGTGTTATCTTGTTGTTAATAGTAGGGCTTTATGCAGCGAATTATCCAAGCATAACGTATTATCATGTAAAGATTAATAAACCGGCACAAGTCAAGCAGCTACGTATTGTCCAGCTTACTGATATTCATATTAGTGAATTAACCTCAGTAAATTATATTAAAACCATGGTTGAACGGGTCAATCAATTAAAACCAGACTACATTGTTATTACAGGCGATACGTTAGATAAACGGTTAAAACCGTTTGTTAATAAACAGATGCCGAGTTTATTTGCTCAATTAAAATCCACCTATGGTACGATAATTATTTTTGGTAATCATGAACATTATGGCGTACAAGATGAAGAAAATAATCATGAGCAAGCGATTATCCAAGCGTTTGAAGCAGGTAATATGACCGTATTAAAGGATAATGTGCTATTCTTACCACAAACAGGGATTTATATGATTGGACGTGATGATAATTCAATCGGAGGCTATGGTCGACACCGAGCCAGTTTGAACTCGTTGCTGGCGCAGGTTAATCAAGAACAACCAGTTATATTGCTTGATCACCAACCACTTGAGTTAGATAAGGCGGCTGATTTAGGGGTTGATATTTTATTTTCAGGTCACACCCATGGTGGTCAAATTTTTCCTTTTACCTTACTGGTTAAATTAAAATATGAAAATAGTTGGGGGATTATGCAAAAACAACGTGCTAATCACTATTTCACCAGTATTGTGAGTAGTGGATATGGTTTATGGGGACCGCCAATTAGGATAATGAGTCGTGCCGAAATTGTGGTAACAGATATTCATTTTAATGAATAGTTAACGGCATAGATTGGCGAATTATCGCTCTGGTGGATTATAATAAGATGAAAATATGCTTGATCCATTCGATTTTATAAAGACAATAGCGTAGCATCACCTTTATTTATATGATTTGATTGAGGATAAAAATTTGAATTATCAATATATTACGTGTAATGAACAATTGTCGCTACTCTGTGACGCATTAAAGCAAGCGACAACGATCTCACTTGATACTGAGTTTATGCGCACACGAACTTATTATCCTCAAATGGGTTTAATACAACTTTACGCAGATGGACATCTCGCTTTAATTGATCCATTGCATATTGATAATTGGCAATGTTTAATTACTATTCTAAGATCACAATCGTTACAAAAATATTTCCACGCTTGTAGTGAAGATATAGATGTATTTATGTATAAATTTGATCTTATTCCTACTTCTATTCTAGATAGTCAGGTGGTCGCCTCTTTTCTCGATAACCCGATTTGTAGTGGTTATGCCACATTAGTTAATAAATATTTACAGGTAAAATTAGATAAAAGCGAAACAAGAACGGATTGGCTGGCAAGACCCTTAACTGATAAACAATGTCATTATGCAGCAGCGGATGTATATTATTTGCATCCATTAATGGACACATTAATTGAACACGTCACTGCCAAAGGTTGGTTCACTGCCGCGAGAGAAGAATGCCAAACCTTATTACGTAAAAAGCAAGATATTATCCAACCAGAAAACGCGTATCAATATATAAAAAAGGCCTCCCAACTAAAAGGCGTAGCACTCAATCAGCTTCAGCGTTTAGCAAAATGGCGGCTCGAGTATGCACGATCGCATAATATAGCCGTAAATTTTGTCTTACATGAAGAGTTGTTATGGAAAATAGCTCGTTATCAGCCAACATCATTGGCTGAATTAACCGCGTTAGGTATGCATGGTAGGGAGATCCGCCTTTACGGTGAGACCATTGTTAATATGTTAAAACAACCTATTTTACAGCCATTAGCTGAACTTGTGCGTACGGTAGATTACCCTAACTATAAAAAAATTGCTCAACACCTTAAAATGGCAGCGGATAACATTGCGAGTGACACAGGATTAAATCAAGAATTAATTTTATCGCGGCGACATATTAACCAATATGTAGAATGGTTGACCGATCCGACGCAACAACCATTACCAGAAATAGTATCTGGCTGGCGTAAACCGCTATTTGCCGACTATTTATCTGCTTAAATGAGATAGTATTAATGAATAATTATTCAGAATAAACCACGAGTATCGACAGGTGTAAAGTAAACAGTATAAATGAATCATTTTGCTTAGCTGTTGCTTGCGTTTTATAATATTTTTAATTTTATTTTAGGAAAAAGCATGTTTACGGGTATTGTACAAGGTGTTGCTCAAATAGTGAGTATCGATGACAAAAAAGATTTTCGATCATATACCATAAAATTACCAGCTTCGATGACTAACGCTCTGGAGGTTGGGGCATCCATTGCTAACGATGGCTGCTGTCTTACAATCACCAACGTTGAGCAAGATTTGGTCTCATTTGACATTATGCAAGAAACGTTAAGTTTAACCACGCTGGGTGATAAAAAAGTTGGTGATTGGGTTAATGTTGAGCGCGCGGCGCGATTTGGTGATGAGATTGGTGGGCATGTCATGTCGGGGCATATTGCTTGTAAGGCAACGATTTATGCCATTAATCAAACTGAAAATAATTATCAACTAACCTTAACATTACCGGCGTCTTTTTCTAAATATGTGTTGTATAAAGGATTTATTGGCATTGATGGTATTAGTTTAACGGTAGGACAAGTAGATCGGCACTATTTTAACTTACACTTAATTCCTGAAACCCTGGAACGAACTACGATTGGTCGAAAAAAGATAGGCGATCAAGTCAATATTGAAATTGATCCGCAAACACAAGCGGTTGTTGATACAGTGGAACGTGTGATACAGGGAAAACAAACCGCTAATGACTAACGACGGTACATGGCGTAAACGGTATACCTAATTAAGCGTTAAATATACCTTAGTATAGGGTAGGGGTACTGGTTGATAATATAGGGTCATCGCGTATCGCCTTATATACAACTATTGCGATAGCGTAATATATTCACCATTTTTTGATACTAGTATACGGACTATTGGCTTAATAACATAAACGCTTAACGTATGTCCACGGCAACGAATTAAGCCAATTCTATTCATTTATTGCTTTAATAATCGATTAATATATCTAAGGCAGTATTATAACATAGTGAATAATAACTAATTTATTATTCACTACTTCCTATTAATATTCGCCCTGATTAAACGTATTTAATATTTTATCAGCAAATTGCGCAGCTTGATTAAAGCGCTCAAGATAACTCTTCGCATCAATATAGAGAGTACGACCTTCAGGCAACTGATTTGGATATTCTGCCAATAACGCATTAAATAAAGGCGTGGTTTTAGAACGATCAGAGTTTACGCGTAAACCATCATCTACCCATTTTACTGTTGGCGCTAAATAAATCACATAATCGTAGTTCTCATTATGGGCAATTGCTGAGACAATTGGATTACTATAGCCTTCATATAAACGGTGATAATATTCAGTGATGAAAGCATTTGTATCAATAAAAACAATTTTATTGGCATGCTTCAGCGCTTCTTCTTCAAGCTCTTTATTACGATAAGCAATTTTAGCGTAATCATAACTTTCATATAGCGACTCATCCCCAAATAATACTCGTTCCGAATACGTTCTACCATACTCTTCGGTCCAACTGGTATTAAACAGTTTACCAAGCATCATTGCCATGGTTGATTTACCTGTGCTTTCTTGTCCAATTAAACAGACGCTAATGGTGTAGTCTTTACGCACAATAGAAGGAATATAATCCCAATATTTATAAATATTTTTACGTACCATATTGGCTGAGATAGGCACTCGAGTACGTTGTGAATCAACCACGACAGGGGTAATCTCAGGAATATATTGTTTAATATAATCTAACTCTTCAGGCTCACCCGAAAAAATAGCACAATTTTCATCAATGAAAGGTCTTATCAATTCAGCAAACTCTTGACGACCATGAGGATACTCAGGAATTGACGTTTCATCTATAACATGTACAGAAATATGTTTAATTTCATTATAAGTATACATCAACCACTTTTTACGGTTTTTAAGGCCTAATCGTTTACGATCTCGATTATTTTGTTTATCTACCCAACGTTGGTCATAAGAAATAATAACTTTTAGGTGTTCGCATTGACAAGCTGCTAGATTGATTAGATTAATATGTCCCCGTGTTAAAGGGGCAAATTTACCGATGACAATTCCATTTTTAAACATACAGATCTCATTTTAGTCACATATATGGCGATCATAACAAAATCTATTCTATTTGAATAGATTTCTATTTATGCTTGTCACTATAAGTGATAGCCTATCCAGTGACTAACATGGATTACCTTGATGTTACTTAAAAATGTATCTGTTTATATATCAATTAATTATAAGCATACTAACTAAAATCATAGATTATGTTAGTTAGCATTGAAAAGTGCGTTAATCATCAGTGAGCTGTATAGTAAAAACCACTGTTAACATGCAATGGTTTTTAGACTAAAGATGAACATCATTCAGTAGTGTTATGCTGCCATTGCTAAACATTTTTCCGCGCATTGTTCACAGGCTTTAGCACAACGTTGGCAATGTTGTACATCAAATTTTCCACACTCTTTAGCACAAGCTTGGCAAATTTCAGCACATAACCGACACGTTTCTTTTAAAAAAGCACTATTTACGCACATAAACGACACGGTTAAACGACAAATTTCGGCACATTGCATATCAAGATAAATACACTTCGCCATCATTTGCACATCATTTTCTTGCAAACAAGCGGCAGAACAGTAGTTACAAAAAACGACACATTGATTACACGCTTCAATACATTCTTTAAGTTGTTGACAGTTCATACTACAATATCCTTATAAATTAATTCCATGATTTATTAAAATAAAATCAAAAATCAGTCTATAAAATGACCTCAATTAATGCAATACTCCTTTATGTAAATTAGACGATAAAAAATAAACTAATGGTCTTTTTTTCATCAAATAAAAGGCATAAATAGCGATAATAGTTGCAAGCCAATTTTATCTAGGTATAATGCAACGAATTCACACTGTGCCAGTGTGGCGAAATTGGTAGACGCAGCGGATTCAAAATCCGCCGCCCTTAAAAGCGTGTCGGTTCGAGTCCGACCACTGGCACCAATAAAATCAATGACTTATATTTAGTTTTCCTATCTTGAAGCTTTTCTGGTAATCGTTCATCATGTAAATAACAGCTTTTCAACAGCCATAATATTTTAGATAAAGTTATTAGCCATTAGCTTTTATTACGTTTTTTATCAATATCCGTATTTATCTCTTTATTTTTGTTGTTTGACTTAGCTAATGATCGCGTTGTTTGATTATTAAAATCTGGAGAAGAGTTAATATGCTCTCTTTGTTCAATAAGAACTGGGCTTGAAGGAGATAACCCAAACCAATTTTCTAATATATGTCTGATAATTTGTTTTTTGCCTATCTCTTGTTCAATAATTTTTTCTTCAATGTCTATGAACTATAACAAATTAGCGAAGTACTAATTACTATATTTATATTTCTTAAGGAGAGTAATAATAAAATTAGCGATTATAACTCTCCTCACGCCAATAGACAGACAGCCCACTTTTCTCCTAATAATATACGATTCCTATGACTCTTCGTACTCAGTATAATCTTCCAACACCGCATCGGTCATACGATCTAAATGTTTCACCTTACTCAGCATTTTTAAATTTCGGTAAGGAATATAGCTACAACGTTCCGATAAAGGGCCACTTTCTAGTAACGAGAAGACAGGGCGACGGATCTCTTGAAATACTTTTTCTTGCCGATTATCTGGGGCAACAATATGTAAATTAATATTCATGTTGGGCTGTAAAGCCAATAAATCAGCCATGCGCAAGATACCTGAGTAAACCGAAGTGGTATGTTCCACTTCAAATGCACGAGTAATGGCACGCCCTTTTAGCCAAATTACGTCGATTTGTTCAATAGTGCTTAATGTGGTTTCATCATAATTCAGTGGTAATTTTTCTAATAATGCATCAGTATCCTTTTTCCACTCTTTTAATACGCGGCTGCGATCAGCTTTAGGTAACCAGATCTTCATGCCCATGCATGCACCAATCTGAGCAAGTAATGCCTGCATTTTTATCGATTCGCGGACTTCCGTGGCTTGGGGTAGTCCTTCATCGTCGACTTGTTCACTATTGCTTGGGATTGATACCTCAACAACTTTATCCGGTCGATTTACGGTATGGATTTTTAATTTCTTTTGATCGTTTTCACTAAGAGGATAATCGGTCGTAATTTTGTTTTGCTCTAATAAGCAACGCGTTAATAATTTACCATCTTTTTCATTGATTTTATTTAAGTTATTACGTAGTAATCCCGTCCACCCTTTACTGTTTTTCTTAATTTGTTGAGTAAAAGAAAGAGATTGCCATATTTGGTCAGTATAAATAGGAATTGCTTGGGTTAATGGTAACCATACTTTCACCCTAATCTGAAAACGGATAATAAACGGATCATCCGATACAAAAAAAAGAGGCGTGCTGTCTTCATAGGGTCCATCAACGACTTCAAGCAAACCACACCAGCGAGAGAGTCGAGTAATATAACAGACAAAAACATCACCGGGTTTTATCTTTTCAGACAACGATTTTTGCCGAACACGAAACCCTGTTACCGTTTTATCCGAATCCATAAAAGCTTGATAGGTTTCCGGTGAAAAAATATGCGTATAGTAAGTCATAAATAGCTATCCGTTTATAATTAATTTTATTTTTAATGATTAAATGTTATCTCATTATGATCAGCTAACGTGTTATTTAATTTTAGCTATCCAACTTGGAAGCGCCTTATGTAACACGGTATCAAAAATGGCTAAATTAGCCATTTTTTGTTTGTTCAATTTAAACCAAGCTGTTGAATCATTTGCTCTAAATAGGGCGTCAAGTTTATCTAATAGTCATCAGCTAAATTGTTGTTTAATTTCAGCTATCCAATTTGGAAGCGTTTCGTGTAACGCGATGTTAAACATAAATAAGTTATCCATTTTTTTGGTGGTTCGCGTTAAATCAACACTTTGAATAATTTCCGTTAAATGGGGCACGATATTCGATTGTGATAGATCAAAATCAAATATGGCTTGTTGTAATAGTTTGCTATCAATTCCCCATTCGTTGGCAAATTTTTTAGCCTCATTTTTAATTCTATCTTTTTTCCAATCGGTAAAGGCTTGATCAAAATGGACGTGGCTGGATAGATGACCCGTTAATAATTCAGTATCCACAAACTCTTTTAGTATTTTTGCTTGCTGATCGTCGCCCATTTGGCTTAATTCTTGAATTTGTTCGTAGATGATACGTCGCGTTTCTTCGTTAACCGTTTGTACACCATCAACATGCGTGACTTTAGATCCAATTAAGCTAAGGATATGCGCCGCATCAATAACTTGGGTTCCCGCTAATTTGGTTTTACCGATTAACGTTGGCGCAACGATGGGCGCTTTAATTGTATTGTCTTTGGCGATTAAATTTTTTAACGCCCCCACATATTGTAGCCATCGATGTTCGGTCATACCAAAGGTGCTGTTATCCCATTGATATTCATAGTATTGTTGGACAGTGTTAAGCTGATCTGACGCAACTTTAAATGCTTTAATAAATTCCGCTAGTTTTTCCACATCATGTTGAATCAATTGCCAATCCGTTGGCTCAGCTAAGGTCAAGGCTAGCTGTTCGAAATCATTGGCTAAAATCCGCACAGCGGTGGCGTAAGTATCAACAATGGCTTTGCTACTGCTGCCACCACTACCATACAGTTCAAGGGCTTGGCTTACCATTTGCTCAGTCAAGCGTGGCGTTTGGAAATTAATAATGGTGCCAAACTCTTTGCTAGATCCAAATACACGATTGGTGCGCGAATAGGCCTGAATTAAATTTTGTAGTTTTAATGTGCGGTCAACATAGAGCGTATTAAGTTGTTTAGAGTCATAGCCAGTTAGTAGCTGATCGGCGACAATCACTAAATCGATGTTCTTGCCGTTACGGCCACTGCCTCCACGTGTTGCTCGCTCAACAACATCCTCAAAATAGGCTTGCTCGCCATGTTTTTTATCACCAGCGATAAATTTAATGCCAGTAAACTCCGCATAATCATTAAACATACCGCGAATAATATCGGGATCGACATTATCGGGATCATTTTCATTACCAAAGCTAAAGGTCATGGCGATATTAATTTTTTGATCTTGTGTTGCTAGCTGCTTTTTAAATTCTTGATAATAGGCAATGACACGCTCTTTATAAGCTACCGTTAAAATCGCATTAAATTGTTGCTGTTGGGATTGTGATTGCCAGTTATTTAATATCTCTTCAACAACGCGTGGGATATGAGTTTGATCATAATAAGCCAATATCCCTTTATCTATCGCTTGCTTTTCGACGTCGGTTTCGCTCCAACTATGCACTAATCGAGCAATATCGCGATCAGATTGCTCGGGTTTTTCGAGTTTGATTCGTTCAATCAGTTGATCGCGTAAATCTTCATAACTGCTAAATTCGCCGGTATTAATGTAATCAACATGAAAGCCAAGCACGTTACCATCGGCAATGGCTTCGTCAATGGTGTATTGATGTAATTTAGGTCCAAATAGTTTTTCGGTTGTGTTAATTACTTCACTATTTTCGTTTATTTTGCCTTTGACTTTGTTTTCATCAAACAGTGGTGTTCCAGTAAAACCAAAAAATAGGCCATTTTTTTGAAAATAGCTTTTTATTTCACCCATCATATTTTTCATGGTGGAGCGGTGGGCTTCATCAACAATAAAGACCAGTTTTTTATTGGCTAAACAGTCATCTTGGGCTTTTTCAAGGGATTTAACCAGATTATGCAGTTTAAAGATGGTGGTGACCACAATGCCATTTTTAGTTGTATTAAGGTGTTTTCTTAATTGCGAGGTACTGTGCGTATCATCGACCGTGACCGGTTCAAATGCGGCATAAGCTTTGAAGTTGTCACTGGTACGGCTATCGAGTTCGCGTCGGTCAACCAGAAAAATCACTTTATCAAAGCTCGCACGCGTTGACAAAAATAGGGCGGTTTTAAAACTGGTAATGGTTTTGCCGGACCCAGTCGTATGCCAAACGAAGCCACCATGCGGTTTTTTATCAGGATTATCCCATCCCAACGCGGCACCTTCTACCGCTTGTAGAGCAGATACCTGATAAGGACGCATTAACATATGCCGACGGTTTTCTTCTTCTTTGGCTTCGTCGATAACTAAATAGTCGCCCACCATTTGATGAGCCATTGGGATCATTAAAAAGTGTTCAATTACCTGTTGCCAATGGTTGATCGGTTTATTAAATTTATTGGACCAATGAAAAACAAAGCTAGGGTTAAAAGCATCAATGGTTTTTGGGGTAGCAAAGTAACGGGTTTCAATTTCGCTAGTGATCACCATCATTTGCGAAAACGCCATAAAATTGTTGCGATACTCACCATCGCGATAATAACGTTTAAACTGCTCAAAGGCTTCGTCTAGATTTTTATCGGTACGTTTTAATTCAATATTAATAAGCGGTAAGCCATTAATTAATAGAACCAAATCAAAACGGTTACCATTTGCGGTTTGTACTTCGCGAGCAATCTGGTAGCTTGAATCACCACCACGCACTTGAGCTTTTTTAAAGATCGTTAAGGTTATTTGCTTACGTGTAACAAGTGGGTTATCATCGCGATAGATTCCATCAATTTTACCTTTGGACTCTTCCATCGCCAGCAATTTGGCAGCTTGATAGCTGTTATCCAGTTGATTAACCTTTGCCATTACTTGACTAAATTCGTTATCGGTTAACTCAACCCCTTCTAACTGATCGCTATTGAGTCGATTAAGTTCACTACGCCAATGGGCGATTAAATCATTAACGGTTACCTTACGGCGATTACCATCTAAAAAGTCGGGTGCTTGCCATTTTTGTGTTTCTAATTCTCTTACAAAGTTTTCTTGGAAGATTTTTTCTGCGGCATCTTTTACAACCTGACTCATTGCTTAACTCCTTTTATACAAACATTTCGTTTAAATAAGCTTGTTTGATGTTTTTTAATTTATTTAGTTTTTTCTGTTCTAGGGCGATTTTGTCATCAAGTAATTTAAAGAAATTACCGATTTTGGTTTGTTCCAAGGTTATTGGTATGCTTATATATTGATTAGCTAATTCACTTTTATTCAAATTTCCAATTGCACCGTTACCACCAGCCACATAAGTATTAAGAAATTTCCTATACCAGTCTGAACTCATTATAGCATTAGTAAAAAATGGTTGATTTGACGTGGCTAATAACATAAAACCACCATGAACAGCTTTTTCATTATTAGTAATTTTTATTAATGCATGCTTTCCTACCAATCGACTAGATCCATTTGCCGATGTGATTAAAATATCGTTTTCTTTTACTAAAGAAATACTTACATAACTCTGATCAATAAAAATATCATCATCTCTTAAAATAAATTTATCGCTATCAATATTTGAGGAACGTAAAATTCTTACTCCATTTAAAACTAAATTTGAAGGGGTATAAGTTAAACCTCTTCTTATATTAGCTAAATTTTTAAATTGAGTTATAGACCAATCTTTTTTAAAGCCTAAGAATCTATAACGTGGTTTTAATTCCCCCTCATTTGGAAACATTTCCGTCAGATAGGCTAATTTTAGGGTTTTGGCTTTTTGTAATTTTTTTTGTTGAGTCGTAATAAGGTGATCTAGTTTTTTAAAGAATTCGCCAATTTTTATTTGTTCATTTTTTATTGGAAAAATTAAGTTAACTTCTTTAAGATCGGAATTATGTATATGTACAACTGTTTTTCCCTGCGCTCTTTTAATTAATTCTTTACGTTGGTTTCCATTTGAAAGTGATAGTGCCAAAAAAACAGAATTAAGTTGAGTCTTTGGTTTTAAAATATTTAAATCTCCGCCTATTATTAAAGCTGATTGTTCTATAAAAGAAGCCCGTGCTATGTCCTCTGATGTTTCTCCAGATGCAGGTACAACTACCTCAACTCCTGTGCTAAATACAGCGGAATTAATTTTCTGGTCGACGAAAGTATCTACTGATTTAATTATAGTTTCATATTTTGTATAGAGTCTGCCATACAATATAATAGGTATCCCATATTCCCTAAGGTCATTTTTAGAATACCCATTACCTTTAGAAAATTCTGCCATGACAGATAACTTATTAGTCTGCCATTTACCTGTATCCTCAAACCCCTTAAACCGCCGTTTAGGAATTAATTTTTTACTTTCACTCATTGCGTGACCACCAGCTCTTGCATCATTGCTTGTAACTCGGCTTCCAGTTGTTCGATCTCGTTATCAATCGAGGTTAAAGTATCTTGATAGCGTTCGTTTAACATTTGTAGGGTTTTTAGCTCCGCTTTAATCGGTTTTTCAATTAATTCGCCAAGTAATGCAATGGTATTACCAAACCACTTTTTGTACATTAACGTGTCAATTTCTTGGTCGGTGAGATGTAAAATTCGTTCTTGCACGGCTTGTTTGAGCGCGTGCTCATCGGCTTTGATCTGTTTGCTTAATGTCGATTTTTGATTGATTAATCTATCAACTTTTTTCAGCAGTGCATAGGATTCGCTATCTTTGGCTCTATTTTTTAACTCTTCTTTGAGTTTTTTGTTATCAAAGCCATCTAATGGTTCATCATCTTCGTTCTTCTTCAATGATTCATACAGCGCTTCGTATTCAATGCTATCTTCAACTTTGGCCGATTCAATGAGATCGGCAAGTTCACCGTCAAGTGCTTGGATTTGCTGTTTATTATGGTCGATATGTGCTAAGTCATCGGCGAATAATTCACTGGCAATAAGTTCGCTTGGCATCAAACTACTAATAAATCCATCTTGTTCAACCCGCTTTTTGGTGCCACTGCCTTTAGCCACCATATTGGGGATACGGCTGCGTCCGGCAGTATAAAAATCGGTTGCCGCAATAATTTCACTGTCATGTAATAAGGCGTTTTGCCAAATTTCGGCAATGATTTGATACCCATCGTAGATGTCAATATGGTTAAACTTGGTGAGTAAGATTTTTATATCGTCTAACATTGATTCCATAAGCGGGTGAATTTGTTCTGGATCATTGATGGCGATGATTTGTGCCCAATATTGATCAATATAAGCTTGAGTTTGCTGTGCTAATTGCGCTGATTGTTCAATAATGCGTGAATCGTTTAAGATTTTATCGCTTAATTCATTAATCGTTGTGTTTAAAACAAAATATTGTGGTCGCACCGGCGCTAATGCTGCTTGCAATAAATCGGGCGTTGTGGTGTGGATAACCGTAAGTTGTTCTAGATTTTGTTGTGGTATTCCGCCTAATAAATGCCCTTCAACATCGTGGGCAATGTCATTATCAATGGACTCAATATAACGGGGAATATTGAGGTTATAGTCATTGGCAATAATTTCTTGGCGATGGGCTAAATGGCTATAACCCGCTTGCTCTTGACGTGAGACATAAGTATCGACAATTTTGGCGATGTCTTTTTCTTGCAAGACATTTTGTTTACCGACTTTAATAAAGGTGTTTGAGGCATCAATAATTAATACGGGATCGGCAATGTGTCGATTCTTTTTTAAGACTAAAATAACGACAGGTATCCCTGTGTTGGTAAAAAGGTTACTTGGTAAGCCAATGACGGTATCAATGTAGTTTTTTTCCAATAATCGTTTACGGATTTCGCCTTCTGCTGCACCTCGGAATAAGATCCCATGCGGTAATACGATAGCCATGGTACCAGTTTGCCCTAAATGGAATAAACCATGTAATAGAAAAGCAAAGTCGCCTTTAGAATCTGGGGGTAATACACCAGCGAGCTCAAAACGGGGATCGCTCACTTTTAATCCGGCACGATTCCAATTTTTTACCGAATAAGGGGGATTCATTACCACCGCATCAAACTGTACCCCTTCACTCGGGTGCTGCGGATCTTCTGGCCAGTCATGGGTTAATGTATCGCCATTTCTAATGGTCATTTTATGGGGTTTGACTTCATGCAGTAATAAATTCATACGCGCTAGATTGTAGGTAGCCGTATTTTTTTCTTGACCGTAATAGGTTAAGCTTTGCTGTACCTCTTTGGTAAGATGTTTTCTAACGGTAAGTAGTAGTGAGCCAGAGCCCACGGTAGGATCATAGATAGAACGGATATTTGAGGTTTTAGCCGCAATTTGCGCCATAACTTCACTCACTTGGCGCGGCGTATAGAATTCACCGGCTTTTTTACCCGATTCCATAGCAAATTGACCGATCAGGTATTCATAGGCATCACCTAAAACATCGCCTTTTTGCAACGCGACCATATCAAGATCGGCAAATAATAAAATCAACGCTTTTATATTTTTGCTGCGCTCATGTAAATTACTACCAAGAGCGGTATCGGTTAAATCTAAGGTTGAATTGGAAAAGAGATGTTTAAAGTCATCGGCATCTTTGCTATTGGCAATTGAACGCTCAAAATGATTTAAGCTGTCGATCACTTTTTGTACTTCAAAATGACCTTGATTAATATCGTTAATCCAAGTTTGGTAAAGGTGCTGAGGTAAAACGTAATAACCCAGCGTACTTTGCAGTATGCTTTCTAATTGAGGACCGCTTGCAGCCATACTTTGATAATAGTTGGCGATAAGTGCTGATTCGGTGATCTCGTCTTTAGTGATTAACATTTTAAATGCGGCTAAGGTTTTATCGCTTAAAAATTTATAAAACATTAAACCTAACATATAATCTTTATAACGACTGGCATCCATCGAGCCACGCAACTCATTGGCGCCATCCCATAACCGACGTTTAATTTCTTCAGATGTAATCACTACTTATCAACCTCATTCGTTAATTTTACTGTTGGCATAAAAACAGAGTTATTTTTTTATCGTTTTTATAGCTAACTTTAGTTGCGCTGTATTTTAGCGATAATTAGTTTTAAATCCTAGTGAAATAAGTAAAAATCTTAATTAATAGAAATAATTATCAAAAATAGTTGAACGGGATGTGTAATTTAGGATTTAGTTTTTTAGGTTAAACAGAGAACGTCGCTTTATAGTTTTTAGTCATCGCTTGGGCGTCGATTATCTAGCATTTTTTAGAGATATCTTTTTAATCAGATATACCAACTTCTAGCTGTTATTATATTAATATGCATTAAGTATCTATGATTTTTATTAATTAAATTTCTTTTTGTCCAATGTCTGAACATTTTTACTTTTTTGCTAAATTAAGGTAGGCATATTTATATATTAGTCACTTTAGCGCTGACGCTTAAATCACTATCCTTATTTTCTAATGCCTTATATTTTCTCTCTAACTAAGTTATTGATCATTGTTATCTGATAGGTTGCTATTATCTTGGATTTATCCTTATATGTGTGACGTATATAAAAAAATTGTTTTAGCTTAACTTAGGTGGAAGTCCTTTTTATAGCGTCTTTTGGGATATGGAAAATATCCAACTTGCCTTTGTATATTTCGATACTTTTGGAGAAATAATTCACTATCTTCAATTTAATATAAATTGTGTCAACGTGATCGTGTTCGTGGTTGTCTATCTGGTTAACAACAGTTTACTAGATAATGACCAATATTACGCATTTTTAAAGATTGTTATTGGTAAGTCTATATTAATAGATTTTTTCAAGAACTGTTTCTATGAAGATAGGTATGATATTCGGTTAAAAATATATTTTTGGTATATATAGTATATATTCAAATATCATGGCATAATTAAACAGTTTATTCTGCTAATAAGCGAGGAGAATTTCAGATGAATAACAATTATTGGTCAAATGGTTCTATTGTTGAGAATGCAAACCAACGCATTCAAACTTATATGAATCATGTTTATGGTTGGATGAGTGTTGGGTTATTATTGACTGGCTTAGTTGCTTGGTTTGCATCAACCAATGTAGCATTGTTACAAATGTTATATAAGGGGATGTGGGTATTAGCCATTGCTCAGATTGGTATCGTTTTTGTGCTTTCTGGTATGGTGAAAAAGCTTTCAGGCAGCGCCGCAACCGCCTTGTTTATGGTTTATTCGGTTTTAACTGGATTAACCTGTTCAATTTATCTACTTGTTTTTACCGGTGAGTCGATTGCTAGTACTTTTTTTGTTACGACAGGTATGTTTGCAGCATTAAGTGTGTACGGTTATAGTACCAAACGAAACTTATCAGGATTAGGTAGTTTCTTATTTATGGGATTGATTGGTATAGTTCTAGCATCACTTATCAATTTTTTCTTAAAAAGTGAACCATTAATGTGGGCAATTACCTATATTGGGGTGTTTGTTTTTGCGTTATTAACGGCCTATGATACACAAAAATTGAAACAATTTGGAGAAACCGTATCGACTGATGATGCTGATTCATTCCGCCGTTATGCTATTATTGGTGCATTAACTTTATATCTTGATTTTATTAACTTATTTATTATGTTATTAAGAATCTTAGGTGATCGACGATAACGATTTATCTTGGATAGTTGATATAAAAAAACCGCCATCTGGCGGTTTTTTTATATGCTATTTAACCAAGCGCATTATTAGCTTGGTTATTTTGGATTAATTCGATTTTATAACCATCAGGATCTTCGATAAAGGCTATGATTGTTGTTCCTCCTTTAACTGGGCCAGCTTCACGTGTCACTTTCCCACCGGCTTTTTTGATCGATGTACACGTCATCGCAACATCATCAACGCCTAATGCAATATGACCAAAAGCGTTTCCGTGATCATAATGATCAACACCCCAGTTATAAGTTAACTCAATAACAGCGTCATGCTGTTCACGACCATAACCAACAAACGCTAAAGAATAGCCGTATTCTGGATTTTCATCTGTACGTAATAGTTGCATACCAAGTACTTTAGTGTAAAAATCAATCGAGCGATTTAAATCGCCAACACGAATCATGGTGTGAAGAATTCTCATCGTTATCCTTTTTGTTATTATTTAATTAAAAAATCAATTAACGTGGTGCAACAATAATTTTATTACCGTCTGTAATGATACGTACCGCCTGACCAACATGGAATTGGTTAGGTGAGGCTTTTTGCACAACGACTATATTTGAGCCATTTTCTTGGCGAACTTGGATTTCTAAGGCGTTGGTTTGGCTAAGCCCATCTTCAAGCTTGCTACCAGCAGCCATCCCAGCAATTGCTCCCGCAGCTGTTGCTAAATGACGGCCACTACCACCGCCAATGGTATTACCTAATAAACCACCAAGTACCGCACCACCGACTGACCCTAAAAATCCAGATGTACTACCGTCACTGTCCGCATTAGTCTGTATTTTTACTGCTCTTACTGCAGTAATAGTTCCATAATTGACGAATTGAGCCTGCTTAGCTTGGTTACCTGTATAGACATCTCCAGAATAAACATCTGAATTTGTACAGCCAGAAAATAACGCTGCTATTATAGCTAATGCAACAAACTTCTTCATAATTTCATCCTCATTGACTTATTCCATGGTTGAATAAGAGTAGATTATCAGACTTTGCCCTAGTTTTTAAACTATCTTGTCTAATTATTCTTAATCTTATTCATGTTTTTTAGTATACTCTTGTTAAATCGTAAATGGAGTTACTTTTTCATGAAGATTTTGAAAATAGTACTATAGTTAATAACAATTTGATTATATTGAGTATTAACTAATGAACGTTTAACTTTATGTGATAGCTAGGGAACAATAATGGTGATTTATTTTAGCTACCATTGTTTAAGTTATTTTATTGGTACTTAACTATAAAAGCAGTGTAATGAATGATAACCGATTAATGGTAAAATGTTTCATCGTCGTATACTGATGATTCATTCAGCTATCATTAGTAAATATCATCATACAGAATAAAGTTGAATGTAAGACATAGATAATAATACATAACGATTTAACGACTTCTTTTTAATTAGATTTAAGCGAATATATATGAAAAATATAGAAATTGATGATGAACTTTATTATTACATTGCCCGCCAAACTCAGCATATAGGAGAAAGTGCTTCAAGTATTTTAAGACGTTTGTTAAATATAGAAGCAGAATCACAGATGGCAGCGATAGCCATAAATCCAGAAATGAAGCCAAGATCGAGTCGTGATGACTATGGCATTATTAATGAGTTGGTTGAGAGTGATGCATTTATCAAAGAAACAAAAAGCGTCAATCGTTTTTTATCTATATTAGCCGTATTACATGCATGGAATAGTTCTCGCTTTTCTTTGGCTGCGGCATCACTACATGGTAGTAAAAGGCGTTATTTAGCCATTTCTGAAGCAGCCTTACTTGAACACGGAAAAACAACAAAACCAAAAGCGATCAATGGTACCTCTTACTGGGTTGTGACTAATAATAATACCGCAAGAAAAAGCTATATTATTGAATCCATTATGAAGAACATGGATTTCCCCTCTGAGATTATTACCCATGTTTTAGAACGTTTTATAGTTAAAAGTGGAGTATAAACACGTGAATCCGCTTATTAACCGTGCTGGTTCTTTAGCACAGGTTCATGATCTGATTAATGTTGATATGTTAATTGGTGATTATTATGATATTCAACCCGATATTTCACACATTTATCAACGAGTCAATTTCGGTACATCTGGTCATCGGGGATGTGCGAGTCGAGGTACATTTAATGAGCTGCATATTTTGGCAATTGCCCAAGCGATTGTCGATGTTCGTAAGCAATATCAAGTAACTGGGCCGTGTTTTATTGGGAAAGATACCCATGCCTTATCTGCGCCAGCTATGCAAACCGTATTAGAAGTTTTTGCTGCTAATGGTATATTGACCATTATTGCTGAAAATAATGGTTTTACGCCGACTCCAGTAATATCTCATGCGATAATTACTTATAATCAACAGCACTCTAATGCTTTAGCTGATGGTATTATCATTACCCCTTCACATAATCCCCCCCAAGATGGCGGTATTAAGTATAATCCTACGCATGGAGGTCCAGCTGATACCATGCTAACTAAAGCTATTGAGCAACGCGCCAATCAATTACTCGAACAGCAGCTAGCAGAAGTAAAACGTATTGCGTTAAAACAAGCGTTGACCAGTGGCTTTGTACATCAAATAAATTATGAAAAGGCCTATATTGATGATTTAAATAATGTAATTGATATGCAAGCGATTGCTGATTCTGATTTGCATATTGGCGTCGATCCTTTAGGGGGGGCTGGGAGCCGCTATTGGTCTATAATTGCTGAACAATATCGATTAAACTTAAATGTTGTTAATGACAAGATTGATCCGACTTTTGGCTTTATGCATTTAGATCATGATAGTGTGATTCGGATGGACTGTTCAAGTGCTTATGCAATGACAGGTTTGCTTAAATTAAAAGATAAATTTGATCTTGCCTTTGCTAATGATACCGATTTTGATCGGCATGGGATTGTCACTCCAGCCGGATTAATGAATGCGAATGCCTATTTAGCCGCAGCGACGGATTATTTATTACGTCATCGCCCCGAATGGTCTAAAACTATTCAAATTGGTAAAACAGTGGTGACTAGTTCAATGATCGATCGCGTGACAACGTCACTTGGATACTCGTATCAAGAATTTCCGGTAGGATTTAAATGGTATGCTGAAGGATTATTTAGTGGTCAATTAGGTTTTGCTTGTGAGGAGAGTGCTGGTGCTGCTTTTTTGAGAAAGAATGGTCAAGTTTGGACAACAGATAAAGATGGTATTATCTTATGTTTGTTGGCGGCTGAAATGACCGCTAAAACAGGCAAAAATCCACAACAACATTATCATAAACTGACCGAAAAATTAGGAACCGCTTATTATGGGCGTATACAAGCATTAGCTACCTTTGAAGAAAAACAAAAGTTAGCTAAATTAGATGCTAAACAACTTAAAACCGAAATGTTAGCGGGCGATCCGATTAAGCACTGTTTGACACAAGCGCCAGCTAACCATGCAGCAATAGGTGGTTTAAAAGTTATTACCGAAAATGGCTGGTTTGCAGCCAGACCTTCTGGGACTGAAGAGGCATATAAAATATACGCTGAAAGTTTTATTAGCGAGCAGCACCTTGCCCAATTGCAAGCTGAAGCACAAACTTTAGTGTCATCGGTAATAAAATAGCGTAGGGTAGAGAGGGTTAAATATAGAAAAAGCAGAAGTGAACTGTTTCTGCTTTTTTGACTTTATTGGTTAAGCCTTGAACCTGCGTTGTTTAGCGTGAGGAAATAAGGCTTAAACACTGCAATTGTTTTACTCGTTTAAGTTGATGTACGTTGTTATTCTACCTATTACTTAATAACCATAATGCATGTATCGCTATAGTTTGTAAAAAATAGGCATGAAACATAAAAAATTCTCTCTATAATTAGCCGTAGTACACTTCCTCATCTTTTAGCGTTGGGAGAATAACAGTGGTATATGGGTAGGGTAATGCTTTATTTTTTGATAAAGTTAATGATTAAACTTAGCGCCCAATATTATTACTGGTTTATTTAGCATTGTTGTAAGTAATAAAAAACCATAGATTAACTTTATCTATGGTTTGATACTTTTAGGCTGGAATAAATTAAGCTAGACGTTGGTAATTAGGCGATTCTTTAGTAATAGAAACATCGTGCACATGGCTTTCTTGAATACCAGCACCAGTAATACGATTAAATTTAGTTTTGGTACGTAATTCCTCAATAGTAGCACAGCCCGTTAATCCCATACAAGAGCGTAAACCGCCCATTTGTTGATGAATAATCTCTTTTAAATAGCCTTTATATGCAACCCGACCTTCAATCCCTTCTGGTACCAATTTATCGGCTGCATTATCAGATTGGAAATAGCGATCGGAAGAGCCTTTAGTCATTGCACCTAAAGATCCCATACCACGATAAGATTTATAAGCGCGACCTTGGTAAAGTTCAATATCTCCTGGTGCTTCTTCAGTGCCTGCAAACATCGATCCAACCATCACGCAAGAGGCGCCAGCTGCAATCGCTTTGGCAATATCGCCAGAGAATCGTAATCCACCATCGGCAATGACGGGAATATGATGTTTTTTTGC
>NZ_AWGA01000126.1 GCF_000471645.3 Candidatus Schmidhempelia bombi str. Bimp
GCTTCCGCAGGCGTTGCTCCGTTAAAATTTCTAGCTAAGATTGCCTCCGATATCAATAAACCGAATGGACAATATGTTATTACTCCAGATAAAGTACATTTATTTATACAAACGTTACCGCTCAAAAAAATTCCAGGCGTGGGCAAGGTAACCGAACAAAAATTAGCTGATTTAGGTTTATATAATTGTGCAGATATCATTAACTATGATCTTTCCAAATTATTAGATCATTTTGGTAAATTAGGACGCATTCTTTATGAGCGTTGCAATGGTATTGATAATAGTGAAGTAAATAGTGATCGCTTGCGTAAATCGGTAGGAGTAGAAAAAACCTTAGTTACTGATATTTATCAGTGGTCTGAATGTTTACCTTTGCTTGATCCTCTTTATGATGAACTATTAAAGCGCTTAACCCGAATTAGATCTGATTTGTCGATATCTCGCCAAGGTGTTAAATTTAAATTTAGTGATTTTCAATCAACAACACAGGAGCATGTTTGGTCTAAACTTGATAAAGAGGCTCTTATCGTACAGGCTAAACAAATTTGGGATGAACGTAGAAAAGAACGTGGTGTCCGTTTAATTGGTTTTCATGTTAGCTTAATTGATCCTCAATTAGATAAACAACTTATACTACCTTTCGAATAACTCAACTTATTAATTATTTTAAATGAATAACGTATAATTTATATTGAAGTCTCTTCACTCGATATTATTAGTTTTACCGATCAATTATAGATAATCTTAATCTTTTTTGATATTAAGTGTTCATATATAACTAACTTTAGTCAACGCTAACCACAATTATCAATAAATAATAACTTTATAAATAGTATTTATAGGTAAAATGATAAAATTTGGTATTTTATTGAATCTATTGCTCTTTAACCATTTTAAGAGATATAAATATAATAATTTATTTTCTAGTCACTAACATTTCTTTGTTTAAATATTTCATTACAAATTTTGAACTGTTTTATCTCATTGTTTTTAAAATGAAAATTAATTTAATTCTACTTGGCAGCATTATTTTAACGTGATGAAATATATTCCATAGTAATGGAAAGATAAACGAGAGGATAAAAGTGAAACAACAACCAAAGATTCATGATAAAAACATAGATAATCTTGAAAACACAGGAAACCATATTGATGGATTATCCAACCAAAATGCATTTGATGACGATGTTAATGTCACGGCAACGGTTAATTATAATGAGGTTACTGGCGTTGATAATCCTGATGGAACCAATGCATTAGAAGGCATTGATGATATGGATAGTATTAATCAAATGGCGAATATGGATAATGAAGCGAGTCGGAAAGGGATGAATCATCTATTTGATACTTATGATATGCAAAATACCGATGGCATAAATAATATTGATGATCTAAGCAGTGATAGTGATATTGGATATAGTCAGGATGAAAATGATCCCTACTGGTTAGCCTGCCCCAAATGTCATTATGAGTTTCAAGTTGCGCACGATATTGTTCATGATGATATAAGCGTAATTTGTCCAGATTGTGGTTATAAATTTGAGTCAGAAGCCCATGTTATTTAAAAAAAGATAAATTAAGTTTTATTATTGACTGTACCTAGGGTTACGGTGAGATAAGATTGCATTCATTCTATTTTATTATCTATTTAGGCAAAAAAGTAATTGAAAAAATGAATAATCTTAAAGGATAAAGATTAAAACCAACACAAAAAGTATTGAAGGGTGATGACAACCAACCAAAAAAAGCATTTGATTATGATCAATGCTATTAAAATAAAAATGGACTGCTTATTAATATTTGAATTTTATAATAGTGACTTTGAGATGGTTAATATATAAATACAAACATTAGAAATTGGGTGGTCCGTAGGATTTAATTTTAGAATTAGATGAATCAATAGCTTTTATAGTTAGCATATAATCACAATAACCAAACTTGGATCATATCAAGCGAACTAGCTAAATTATTGCGATATTCTAGAACTGATAAAGTAACTCAAATTTATAACCGTAATTCTGATGAATTTACTAGTAAAATGACTGAGACCCTCAAGAGGTTGTCAGGGAATTATCAAAAAACAGTTCGTATTTTCTCATTACGCGGTGCTCATCTAATCGCAATGTTTGCCAAAACAGAAGTAGCTAAAGAAGTAAGAAAATGGTTACTAGATTTAGCTGATAAAGAAACACATCAACAGGTCCTTTTACCAGCAGTTGCAAATATACCGCATGAGGGGCGATGGGTGGTTAGATATATTGATGGCGTAGTAGAGGTTAAAAATATTGATGGTAAAGTTTGCATTGATAACATGTTATTTCTTCAACTACAAAAAGATTCAATTTATTATCGAAATAAATTGATTGAGTTGAATGATAAATTAAAACAATTTACTACACTAACAAATAATTTTGTGGAAAGAACAAAAATCACAAGTGGTGAGTGTAGCGTATCACTATTTGCTACACCGCTTAAATTGGCTTAGAACTTAAACTATATAACCCTTTTTTTTAGACAGATATTTAACTATTTGATTATTATAGATTAATTCATAGGTAATAAAAAAAGGGTTATTTTGGGTATAACGGTTATTTTTCTTTTTAAATTAAACGGTTATCTTGATATAATTCTACTTAACCGCCGCATAGGCGGCTTAGAAAAATCCAAATCTGGATTAAAGTGTAATTTATTCCTTAACCGCCGCATAGGCGGCTTAGAAAATACTGCTTGCAAACCATTTTGCTAAATTTCTCTTAACCGCCGCATAGGCGGCTTAGAAAGCCTTCTTCGTTACGCTGATTATATTATCGATCTTAACCGCCGCATAGGCGGCTTAGAAAAAAATAATCAGCTAACGAACCTATAGCAAAGCCTTAACCGCCGCATAGGCGGCTTAGAAATTTCTGAGCCCATGGAAGACAAGAAGTAAAGTCTTAACCGCCGCATAGGCGGCTTAGAAATAAAAAAATTTTGGAAAAACAATATCTTATGACTTAACCGCCGCATAGGCGGCTTAGAAAACCCCAGATTATCAATATTTAGCCGCTAGATTAGCTTAAC
>NZ_AWGA01000048.1 GCF_000471645.3 Candidatus Schmidhempelia bombi str. Bimp
TTTTTGCTTCTTCGACCGCATCCATAATCGCGGTAATTTGTGGTACACCCACGCCAGTCACAATACGGGTGGTACAAATAGAGCCAGGACCAATGCCTACTTTTACCGCATTAACCCCTGCTTTAATTAAGGCTAAAGCGCCCTCAGCAGTGGCAACATTGCCACCAATAATTTGTAAATCAGGGTAAGCTTTACGCGTAGCAGCAATACGCTGTAATACCCCTTCTGAATGTCCATGTGATGAATCAATCAGTAGCACATCTATACCCGCATCGACTAATGCAGCGATCCGTTCTTCATTTCCTGGTGCGGCGCCTACAGCGGCCCCTACTCGTAATTGGCCTAATTCATCTTTACATGAATGAGGTTTCTCTTCCGCTTTTTGGAAATCTCTAACAGTTATCATTCCTTTTAAATGAAATTTTTTATCGACCACCAGTACTTTTTCAATACGATGTTCATGCATAGATTTAAGGACTGTTTCGCGTTTTTCCCCTTCATGTACGGTGACTAGGCGTTCTTTGGGGGTCATTACTGCCGTTATTGGTAAGGATAGATCGGTAACAAATCGTACATCACGTGCTGTTACTAAACCAACAAGTTCATTTTTATTGTTGACTACCGGAAAACCAGCAAAACCATGCTCTTTGGCTAATGCGATAACGTCTTTGACGGTTGCAGAAGGTAATATAGTGACAGGATCTCGAACGATACCACTTTCATACTTTTTGACTTTACGAACCTCATCCACTTGGCGTTCAATCGACATATTTTTATGAATAAAACCGATACCGCCTTCTTGTGCTAAGGCAATCGCTAATTTAGCCTCTGTAACGGTATCCATTGCTGCAGAAAGCATAGGAATATTCAAACGAATTTTTTCGGTTAACTGGGTACTTAAATCTGCTGTATTAGGTAAGACAGTAGAGTGGGCCGGAACTAAAAGAACATCATCAAATGTGAGTGCTTCCTTGATTATTCGAGACATGCAATATTCATCCTAATTGAGTTGTTGATAAAATATTGCCGAGGTATATTATAGATTTTTTTCAAATAAATCAATTTTTTATTTGATATTATAGTGATTAACTAACAAAATTAATTTTTTACTAAAAGCAATTATTGGGTACTGAGTGTGGTTACATAGCTTTTAACACTAATGATCAAACGGATAAAGTAGGATAAATAATAATAATTTTTACTGGATATTTAATCATCATTTTCCCTTATTAATACTTGATTTTTTTGGATTAGGCTTCATTATAGAGGGCTAGATAAAGTATCAATGATTAAATTATTACAAGGTATCAGCATGACCAATCCATTATTAACTGAAGCACCATTGCCGCTGTTTTCCAAAATTCAACCCGAACATGTCTTACCTGCCGTTAAATCAGCCTTAGAGCACTGCCGACAAACGGTTGAATCGGTTGTGGCACAAACCATTCCTTATACATGGGACAATCTCATTCAGCCTATTGATGAAGCAGATGCTAAATTAGGACGAGTTTGGTCGCCGGTTAGTCATCTTAATTCGGTAAAAAATAGTCCAGCATTACGTGAGGCGTATGAGGCTGCGCTGCCATTACTATCAGAATATGGGACTTGGGTTGGCCAACATAAAGGTTTATATAATGCTTATAAACAGCTAAAGACAAGTCATGATTATGCTACGTTAACTTCGGCGCAACGTAAAGCGATTGATAATGCATTACGTGATTTTGAACTATCAGGTATTGGTTTATCTGAAGATAAACAGAAACGTTACGGTGAAATCGTTGCCAAACTTTCTGAATTATCATCCAATTACAGTAATAATGTCCTGGATGCGACGATGGCCTTTAGTAAATTAATTACGGATATTAATTTATTATCAGGTTTACCAGAAAGTGCCTTAGCCGCGGCAAAAGCCCAAGCTGAGGCTAAAGGGCAGCAAGGTTGGTTATTAACATTGGATATGCCAAGTTATATTCCGATCCTGACCTATTGTGATAATCGTGATTTACGTTATGAAATGTATCAGGCTTATGTGACGCGTGCATCAGATCAAGGCATTAATGCTGGGAAATGGGATAATACCGAAAATATAAAACAGATAGTGGCATTACGTCATGAGCTTGCCACTCTCCTTGGTTTTGCTAGTTATGCTGACAAATCGCTAGCGACCAAAATGGCCACTGATCCTCAGCAAGTTATGGCATTTCTAACCGATTTAGCCCAGCGAGCAAAACCACAAGGTGAAGATGAACTGACTCAATTAAAACGCTATGCCTATGAATATTTTGGTGCCAGCGATCTACAACCATGGGATATAAGTTATTACAGCGAAAAACAGAAACAACATCTTTATGCTATTAATGATGAGGAGTTACGTCCTTATTTTCCTGAACAACGCGTAGTAAGTGGCTTATTTGAGGTGGTACACCGTATTTTTGGCATTACGGCTAAAGAGCGCCATGATGTTGAAGTATGGGATCAGCAAGTAAGATTCTTTGATCTTTTTGACAAACAAGGTGAACTAAAAGGGAGTTTCTATTTAGATCTGTATGCCAGAGAACATAAACGAGGTGGTGCATGGATGGATGATTGCCTTGGTCGTATGCGTTTTGCTGATGGTCATCTACAAAAACCAGTAGCTTACTTAACTTGTAACTTTAACCGACCTATTGGTGATAAACCAGCCTTATTTACTCATGATGAGGTTACAACATTGTTCCATGAGTTTGGCCATGGTTTACACCATATGTTAACCGAAATTGAAACGTCAGCAGTGGCAGGAATTAATGGCGTGCCTTGGGATGCGGTTGAATTACCAAGCCAATTTTTAGAAAATTGGTGTTGGCAACCTGAAGCGTTGTCTTTTATCTCTGGTCATTATCAAACCGGCGAATCATTACCTAAAGCGATGTTAGATCGCTTATTAGCGGCTAAAAACTATCAAGCGGCGTTATTTATTTTACGTCAATTAGAATTTGGTTTATTTGATTTCCGTCTACATTATGAATACAGCCCTGAGCAAGAAGTTAAGGTGTTAGAAACATTGCAACAAGTAAGACAACAAGTCGCCGTTGTACCAACCGTTGAGTGGGGACGTTTTCCTCATGCATTTAGTCACATTTTTGCAGGTGGTTATGCCGCGGGTTATTATAGCTATTTATGGGCAGAAGTTTTATCCGCGGACGCCTTTTCTCGCTTTGAGGAAGAAGGGATTTTCAATGTAAAAACAGGAAATGCGTTCTTAGATCATATCTTGTCCCAAGGGGGGAGTGATGAACCAATGAACCTATTTAAAAATTTTCGTGGGCGTGAACCAAAATTAGATGCCTTATTGCGCCACTATGGTATTGCGAAATAGGCGTTATTCATTGTGATTCAACTTATTTGTGAACCTGATGCTGATCCTGCGCTATTAGCGGGATTAGCTGATCGCTGGCAACTTGATGCTGATCCTACGGCTAATTTGGCTTTAGTTCTCACTTGCTCTCATTTAGCACTACGTAAGCTTGATGAGCCGAAATTAGGTGACATTGTTGTCGATTTTGTTTCTGGGGCCATGGCACATCGGCGTCGTTTTGGTGGTGGGCGTGGTGAAGCGGTTGCAAAGGCGGTAGGGATTAAAGGTCATTACCTCCCTACTGTTGTTGATGCCACCGCAGGTTTAGGACGTGATGCGTTTGTTTTGGCTGCGTTAGGTTGTCAAGTGACGCTATTTGAACGACATCCTGTGGTCGCTGCTTTATTAGATGATGGATTACAACGGGCTTACCGTGACCCTGACATTGGGGAATGGATGCAACGAGGTATGCGTCTTATTCATGATTCCAGTCTTAGTGCTTTACCAACACTACCAGAAAAACCTGATGTGGTTTATTTAGATCCCATGTATCCACATCGACAAAAAAGTGCGTTGGTTAAAAAAGAGATGCGTCTATTTCAACTATTGGTTGGAGGGGATCACGATGCCGATGATTTACTCCCAATAGCTTGTCAATTGGCTAAAAAACGCGTGGTCGTAAAACGACCTGATTATGCCCCTTTTTTAAAGGCAAGCAAACCACAAGCGGAAATCAAAACTAAAAATCACCGTTTCGATATTTATGCAGGGCAGGGTTGATGTACGTTGGCTAAGTAAATACACATTATTACTCAATAGCAGTTAAGTAGTATCTTTTATTTTCAAGTCAAGATAATTATTATTTTGGCTTGATTTTATTTAGTTGGCAAAACATCATGTAAAAATAGAAAATTAAGTGAGATTTAGAAGCTTATTGCTATAGTCTTTAATATTATCAAATTTAATAGAATAATTTTTATGTAATACGGATAATATTCAATAAATGCAATTTATGTTTAATCAAAATGGTAGAAGAAAAAGATTTAACTATCCAACAAAACGTAACGCCAAGTTTACAAGGACTCTGTATCAAGCATAAAAAATTGAAAAAACAAGGAATATGAATCAGTATTAAGAACCAAAAGTAAAGCTGTAAGCTTTTAGAAACGAGGCAAATATTATTCATGGAATAATTATGGCTAAAAAAAATAAATCAAAAAAATCAGTATCAGATAAAATAAGAAATTTCAACTATCTAAAGAATGATGATATTCAGAAAGATAGTATTTTATTAAGAAATTTAAGCTTGTTTACAATACTTTTAACCGCACTAATATATATTAGCGCGTACATATGTGAAGTAATAACTGCTATTTGTTATGGATTTGATATCGATTTAATATCATTGTCAATGTCTACTCTTATAAAAAATAATATAGTATGTTTATTATTAATTATTCCAAGCATGTTACCAATTTTATTTGATTATTTACGTAATCACCAAAAGTCTTCTTCAAATGTAAAGCAAGTAGTCAAAAATTATTATATATTCATTATTACAACCATAGTTGTAATTTTATCTATTGTTGTTTATAAATTTAACCAATTTATTTTTTACAAGCTATTTTTGCCTGTAGTGATTATTTTGGTTTCTATTCTTTTATTTATTTACTTTTTTCTTAAGTTAATTTGTTCAATGAACTTTATTCAATTATTTTATTATCTTTTTTTCTGGGTTTTTTTATTTCTTATTCTTGTCGCAATAACATTTTTTAATTTTATTCTAACGGCGAATAAACCATACCAAATATTTAGTTATGATAACCAAAACTATGCTTTATTGAGGCGGTATGATAATAGTTTAGTTGCTAAAAAAATTATTACAAAAGAGCAAAATGGGCAAGAGAAAAATTATTTTTACGATGAAATATTGTATTTACCAATAGCTACCCTAAAAAAAGGGTTACTTTTTAGAATTGTAAAAGTAGAGAATGATAGTAATTAATCAAAAACTACTGGATAGCTATTACTTAAATAAAAATCAAATGGGATAAGTAAAAAATAATAATTTTTCAGTAAGGGTTGAAAAAGATGTTTGTCTCTTTTATTACCAATAAATTATTTAATCATTAATTTAAAAAAGAGTATGGATGTCATAAATATAATCAATAAAGTGCTTATTTGTTATAGCTAGTCAAGCCTAGAACATGGACAATGGGTATTGGATTTAGATGAACGGTTATATCATGATGAGATAGACATTCAATTAGAGGGATAAAAGACGGAAATAATCAATTTTTTATGGAACAATTAACTACAAATATTTGTGAAAATAAAGACAGTTATAAAATGATAACTACTCAATTGTTATGATAACTATTCGGTATTGCTATCTTTCAGATAGAGGCTTTAATAGCATTGAAGATGATGTAAACTATATTACTGAATTTAAGTTCGTCTTTTATCATTTATTTTTTCACTGATTTAAATAAATTTACAAAAATCTTATGGGGGCATGCCGGATTCTTATAAGAAGATGATTGAAAGAGGTGAAGAAGTTCAAGGTAATGCAATCCATATTTTTTACGATAAAATAATATTGAATTGTTAAATCGTTATAACGAAATAACAATATATCAAGCTCATTCTCATGTTTTTAGTGCAAAGAAAATATGGCGGCAAAATGGTAGTTGGGAATATTTTTTATAGTTAAATATATCTATATATGTATTTTTAACTAACTGATTTTTTTAAATATTACTATAAATAATTCTTAATTGTATAGAAATACTATAAATAATTCATATCTATAGCAACAATGACAAAAATTTATTTTAAATTGAAATGATAAATTATTATGCCTAATTAAGATAAATTTTAATTTAAACAATAAAGAGATTATTCAATTAAATCATTTTATGAATCAAAAACGCCTATATTAAATATCACTTTTTCATTATTTTTTAATTTGTTTTAAAACAAACATAAACTTTATACTGGGTCACCATTTTCGATTTAATCTAAAACTACGTTATTATAAACTGAAGATAAAAATAGGTTATTAGGGTTAAAATAACATGGTTGAACTTAATATAACATCGCTAACAGGGAAGCAGTTTTTAGACGCTAAACCAATTTATTCTTATCAACTTAACGGTAAAGGAGGGGCTCAGTTAATTACATCGGATGCAACCACTGCTAAAGCGACGCCTTTCTGGATACACCTCGATGATAAAGATCAAGATACCGTACAATGGCTTAATAATACGGATTTAATCCCAGATATTGCTAAAACCGATATGCTTAATCGTGATGAGCTACCAAGAGAGTTTCGTCTTGATATGACGGGTGGTATACTCGTGGTGTTAAAAGGGGTCAATACCACCGCTAATGGGTTACCGGCAACCCCCATTGCTACATTACGCTTTTATATTACTGATACCTATATTATCTCGATTCAGCACCAAAAAATAAAAGCGATTGAGCAATTGTATGAACAATTGAACAAGAATATTGGACCTGTAGATGTTGCGGATTGGCTAGTGCAAATTTTTGAGAATTTAACTGATTATGCAAATAGCGCTGTAGAAAAAATTCACAATCAAGTCATCAAGCTTGAAGATAACGTATTAAGTGACAAACGTATTATTTCACATAAAGAGATGAGTCATACACGGCGACAATTGGTCTTATTGCGTCGTATATTAACACCGCAACGAGATATCTTTACTAAAATTTCAACTGAACGGTTGTCATGGATTGACGATAATGATCGTCAACATATGCACGATGTTTCAGGTCGATTAAATATTTATGTCAGCGAAATTGATAGCTGTTTATCAAGATTAGCCTCTATTATTGATCAGATTAATTCCATGTTAACGGAATCAATGAATAAACGTATCTATGTTATGTCATTAGTATCAACGATCTTTCTGCCCCTAACTTTTCTTACTAGTTTATTTGGAGTCAACTTATCGGGTATTCCTTTAAACGAGTTTTGGTGGGCATTTGGTGGATTCTGTTTCCTACTCACTATTATGGGAATTATATTAACGATCTGGTTGAAGAAAAAACAGTGGCTTTAGGTCAATTTGCCAATTAATAAAAAGGGGCATATACTCTTCGATCTTTTATTTTTTATCACCTTTGACTAGCAGAGATGAATAAGCAGGTTAAAACGTTACGTTTAGTACAATAATTATGTTGCTCTATATTGCAGAAAAACCAAGTTTAGCGCGGGCAATTGTTGATGTGTTGCCTAAACCCCATCAAAAAGGGGAGGGATTTATTCGTGTTGGTAATGGAGATATCGTGAGTTGGTGTATTGGACACCTGTTAGAACAAGCCTCACCTGACGCTTATGATGAACGATTAAAAAAATGGCAATTGGCTGATCTTCCGATTATACCGGAGAAATGGCGACTTATTCCTAAACAAAGTACAAAAAAACAGTTAACAGTACTAAAAAAATTGATTAGCCAAAGTGATCAGATTGTCCACGTTGGCGATCCTGATCGTGAAGGTCAATTATTAATAGATGAAGTACTGAATTATTGTCAGCTAACGCCAAATAAAAGACGGGCAGTAAAACGTTGTTTGATTAGCGATCTTAATGCTGCTGCTGTAGAAAAAGCATTAAAAAATTTACGCAGTAATCTTGATTTTGTTCCATTATCGATTTCCGCTTTAGCACGGGCGAGAGCGGATTGGCTTTATGGTATTAATATGAGTCGTTTATATACCATTAAAGGACGGCAATTAGGTTATCAAGGTGTATTATCGGTTGGGCGCGTACAAACCCCACTCTTAGGACTTGTGGTTAAACGTGATCACGATATTGCGCATTTTCAACCTAAAGCTTATTATGAAGTATACGCGATACTTGAAACCAAAAATAAAGAGAGTTTTCGTGCCAAGTGGCAACCTAGTGTAGCATGTGCTCCGTATCAGGACGAGGAAGGGCGTATATTATCCAAAGCTCTGGCTGAGAATGTGGTAAAACGTATTCAATCACAACCAGGTACTATTTTACAGGTAAGTAATAAAAAGAAAGCGTTAGCGCCACCCTTACCATTTAATTTATCCAGTTTACAAATTGAACTAGCGCGCAAAGCGGGATTAAGCGCACAGGAGGTCTTAGACTCGTGTCAAGCTCTGTATGAAAAACATAAATTAATTACTTATCCTCGTTCAGATAGCCGTTATTTACCAGAAGAACATATTAATCAAATTACTAGCATTAAAAATGCCTTAACTAATAATTTACCCGAATTAAGTGTTGCGATAGAACAGGCCAATTTTTCATTACGTTCAAAAGCATGGGATGATAAAAAAGTTGACGCTCATCACGCCATTATTCCGACATTGCGTAAAAATGGTATAGAACGCTTAACTGCCAATGAAAGACTAATTTATCAAACGATTGCGTTACATTACCTTGCGCAGTTTTACCCTGCTTATCGTTATGCTGAATTACAAATTGATGTTGAGATAGCGGGTGGAAAATTTATCGCCAAAGCGACACAAATGTTAGAGGAAGGTTGGAAAGTTTTATTTAATTCAAAAAATAATCAAGAAAAAATGGATGTACAAGCTCCTGAAGCACCGCCATTAAAAAGCATGGTTAAAAAAGGGGAAATTGTTCACTGCATTGATACCGAACTACTGGATAAACAGACGCAACCGCCAAAATCATTTAATGATGCGACGCTATTATCAGCAATGACAGGTATTGCTCGTTTTGTCAAAGATCCAGAGATAAAAAAAATATTGCGTGATACCGATGGTCTTGGAACAGAAGCAACGCGCGCAGGTATTATTGAGTTACTTTTCAAACGTCAATTTTTGGAACGTAACGGTAAACAAATCAAAGCGACTGCGGCGGGTAAATTACTTATTGCCAATCTACCAGAGGTAGCAACTACGCCCGATATGACTGCATTATGGGAATCACAATTAGAACAAATTAGTAATAAGTCACGTAGTTATAATGCCTTTATGCAAGAACTACAGGTTTTTCTGCAACAACTGATCGAACAATTGCGGCAGCGATCATTTCGCTGAATTTTGTTATAATTTACTTAAACGTAAGACGTCAATGGTTAGATAAACAGTCGCTTTGTCGCAATGCGTGAAGTTCATCCACAATCTAAGCTAATCAATAAATTTAAGAGGCAAGAATGAGTTTACAGATTGAACAAATTGTTTTACATCAATTAATTCGTAAAAGTGATACAGAAATTGAGGTCATCTTACGCGATACTCCCATTAATAATAGTGATGCCGTGGTTGAGTTGATTAATGAAATTAACCAAGTTTATAATAATAAAAGTAAAGCTTATGGTTTATTCAATGAAGATAGTGTATTTGCTCAATCAGTACGCGAATATTATGCCAATAAACAAGATTTTATTCATTTTAGCCAAACTTCGACTAAACAACTGCGTGATGAGATTATCAAATACCCTTTTGCCGAAGGGGGAACGGTTATTTTCTGTTTATATCGTTATTTGAGCGCTGAATATTTAATGATTGCCGTATTAAATAACTGTCATAGTCTATTCATAGATGATAAATTAAATGTCACGAATACCCAGTACTTGGACATCGCTCATGCTGATATTATTGCCCGAATTGATCTAACTGAATGGCGAACAGAAACGGATTCGAAGCGTTATTTAACCTTTTTAAAAGGGCGTGTGGGACGTAAAGTCGCTGACTTTTTTATGGATTATCTAGGGGCAACAGAGGGTGTAAATGCCAAACTACAAAATAAAAATTTAGTTCAAGCTATTGATGATTACTGTCAGCAAATCCCATTAGATAAGCAACAAAAACAGGCTTGTCGTCAACAAGTTTATGATTATTGTCATGATCAACTTGAGACGGGTGAAGAGATAGAGCTTGCTTCCTTAGCAAAAAATTTGCCCGATAATACGGATAATGGTTTTCTCGATTTTGTGCGGCAAAGTGAGTACGATTTGGAACAAACTTTTCCTGTCGATCGTAGCGCATTACGTAGCTTGAAAAAATACAGTGGTAGTGGTGGCGGGTTATCCA